>NZ_JAFBCT010000001.1:1223916-1529896 GCF_016907835.1 Agromyces cerinus
GGCCACTAGACTGGTGCGAGGCGTGCCGAGCGCACCGCAAGGCGACACATCGATCAGGAGCAGGAGCACCTCGTGAAGAGCATTCTGTGGTTCACCGTCGGCGTCGCGGCCGGATTCGCGGTCGCGCACCAGGTCAACCAGACCAAGCAGGGGCGAGACTTCTTCTCCGCGGTCGACGTGAAGGCCCGCGCCTTCGGCCACGCGATCGCCGAGGGCTACCACGCCCGCGACGCCGAGCTCCGAGCCGAGCAGGGCGAGACTCCCGCGGCTCTCTGAGTCGCGACCACGATGTGATGCCCGGACGCCCGGGCAACGACTGAGAACGGAACCATGCAGACTGCCGACATCCGCCAGCGTTGGCTGGACTTCTTCGCCGAGCGCGGGCACACCGTCGTCCCCTCGGCGTCACTCGTCTCCGACGACCCCACGCTGCTCTTCACGGTCGCCGGCATGGTGCCCTTCGTGCCGTACCTGACCGGCCTCGTGCCCGCGCCGTACCCGCGCGCGACGAGTGTGCAGAAGTGCATCCGCACCAACGACATCGAAGAGGTCGGCAAGACCCCGCGCCACGGAACGTTCTTCCAGATGAGCGGGAACTTCTCGTTCGGCGACTACTTCAAAGAGGGCGCCATCTCGATGGCCTGGGAGCTGCTGACGACGCCCGAGGCCGACGGCGGCTACGGCTTCGACCGCAACGACCTCTGGGTCACCGTCTACGAAGACGACGACGAGGCGATCGAACTCTGGAAGAAGGTCGCGGACCTGCCCGACGAGCGCGTCCAGCGCCTCGGCAAGGGCCCGAACTACTGGCACACCGGCCAGCCCGGTCCGGCGGGCCCCTGCTCCGAGATCTTCTTCGATCGCGGCCCCGAGTACGGCATCGACGGCGGCCCGGCCACCGACGACGACCGGTACGTCGAGATCTGGAACCTCGTGTTCATGCAGTACCTCATCGACGACGTGAAGTCGAAGACCGACTTCCGCATCGTGAAGGAACTGCCGAAGAAGAACATCGACACCGGCATGGGACTCGAGCGCGTGGCGTTCATCAAGCAGGGCGTCGACAACATGTACGAGATCGACCAGGTGCGCCCGGTGCTCGATCGCGCCGCCGAGATCTCGGGCCGTCGCTACGGCGCGGACCACGACGACGATGTGCGCATGCGCGTCATCGCCGACCACGTGCGCTCCGCGCTGATGCTCATGAGCGACGGCGTGAGCCCGTCGAACGAGGGGCGCGGATACATCCTGCGCCGGCTCCTGCGCCGCAGCATCCGCGCTATGCGCCTGCTCGGCGTCGAGGGCCCGACCTTCCGCGAGCTCTTCGCCGCGTCGCGCGACGCGATGAAGAGCGCCTACCCCGAGGTGGCGAAGGACTACGCCCACATCGAGCAGCTCGCCCTCGGTGAGGAGGAGACCTTCCTCCGCACGCTCACGGCGGGCACCTCGATCCTCGACCTCGCGGTCACCAAGACCAAGGAGTCGGGTCGCGGCCAGCTCGCCGGCGACACGGCGTTCCTCCTGCACGACACCTACGGCTTCCCGATCGAGCTCACGCTCGAGATGGCCGATGAAGCCGGCCTCGCCGTCGACCGTGCCGCGTTCGACACGCTCATGGCCGAGCAGCGCTCGCGTGCGAAGGCCGATGCCAAGTCGAAGAAGAAGGTGCTCGCCGACCTCTCGGTGTACGCGGAGTTCCGTGCCAAGGGCGAGACCATCTTCACGGGCTACTCCGAGCTGACGACGGCGTCGAACGTGCTCGGTCTGCTCGTCGACGGCCGCCCGGTGCCGTTCGCGACCGCCGGTCAGACCGCCGAGGTGATCCTGGCCGAGACCTCGCTCTACGCGGAGTCCGGTGGTCAGGCACCGGATCAGGGTCGCATCGTCGGCGACGGCTTCGACCTCGAGGTGCTCGACGTGCAGAAGCCCATCAAGGGCCTCATCAGCCACACCGTGAAGGTGACGTCGGGCGAGGTCGGCGTCGGCGTGCCGGCGACCACGCTCGTCGACGAGCAGTACCGTCGCGGTGCCACGCAGGCGCACTCGGGCACGCACCTCGTGCACGCCGCGCTCCGCCAGGTGCTCGGCCCGAACGCCCACCAGTCCGGCTCGTTCAACAAGGCCGGCTACCTGCGACTCGACTACGGCTGGAACTCGGCGCTCTCGGCCGAGACCCGCAGCGAGATCGAGGAGATCTCGAACGCCGCGATCCGCGACAACCTCGAGGTCGTCACGCGCGAGATGCCGCTCGACGAGGCGAAGTCCCTCGGCGCGATGGCGCTCTTCGGCGAGAAGTACGGCGACGTCGTGCGCGTCGTCGACATCGGCGGCCCCTGGTCGCGCGAACTCTGCGCCGGCACGCACGTGTCGACGAGCGCCGAGGTCGGCATGATCAACATCGTGGGGGAGTCCTCGGTCGGTGCATCCAACCGCCGCGTGGAATCACTCGTCGGCCTCGACGCATTCCGCCGCTTCGCGTCGGAGCGTGCACTCGTCTCCGAGCTGACCTCGTCGCTGAAGACGCGCCCCGATCAGCTCGTCGACCGTGTCGGCGAGCTCGTCTCGAGCCTGAAGGCCGCCGAGAAGCGCATCCAGCAGTTCGAGGCTCGCGCTCTCAACGATCGCGTACCCGCGCTTGCCGCCAAGGCCGTGCGCACGGGCGAGGTGCTGCTCGTCGCCGAGACGGTCGGCTCGCTCGGCACCGGTGACGAACTCCGAGCGCTCGCGACCTCCGTTCGAGCACAGCTCGGCGACGCGGCATCCGTCGTGGCCCTGACCGCCGAGGTCGGCGGCAAGCCGGTCGCGATCGTCGCGACCTCGCCTGCCGCTCGCGACGCCGGCGCCAATGCCGGTGCCCTCGCGAAGACCATGGCCGGTGTGCTCGGCGGCGGAGGCGGCGGCAAGCCCGACCTCGCCCAGGGCGGCGGCAGCGACCTCGCGGCGATCCCGGCGGCGCTCGACGCGGTGCGCTCGGCGCTCCGCGGGTAGGCGCTGTGCGTACCGGGGCGAGACTCGGGGTCGATGTCGGGCGGGCGCGCATCGGCGTGGCGCGCTGCGACCCGGGCGGCATGATCGCGACCCCGGTGGAGACGGTGCCGCGTGCTGTCGACGGCGACGCCGATGTGTCGCGCATCCTCGAGATCGCGCGTGAGCACGAGGTGATCGAGATCGTCGTCGGCAATCCGCTCTCGCTCTCCGGTGCGTCGACGCCGTCGACCGACGACGCGGTGGCGTTCGCGGAGCGGCTGGCGAGCACGGGGATCCCGGTGCGGCTGGTCGACGAACGACTCTCGACCGTGAGCGCCCAACAGGCGCTTCGCGCGACCGGGAAGTCGGCGCGCAAGCAACGTCCCATCGTCGATCAGGTTGCAGCCGTTATCATTTTGCAACACGCCATCGACGCCGAGCGGGATTTCCACCGCCCGCCCGGCCGGACGATCGAGATCCCCGAAGGGCCATCCCCCCTGTGACCCAGCCTCCCCCCGAGCGCCACGACTCGGACCGCGCGACCGCCGACTGGCACGCGATGCTCGCCGGCGATGCGCCGGTGCGAGCACCCAGAGCAGCGGATGCCGCGCCGCCACGACCGGCGGCCGGTGCGACGCCGACCGGTGCGACGCCGACCGGTGCGACGCCGACCGGTGCGACGCCGACTCCGCCAGCCGCTGAGGGACAGCCGATGACCCGCCGTGAGGCGAGGGAGGCCGAGCAGCGCCGGGCCGCCGAGGCCGAAGCAGCGGCGGTGCTCGCCGAGGCGGGTCCGCCTGCGGAGGAGGTCCCGCTTCCCTTCTTCGACTCGATCGTCGCCGAACCGGCCGCTCCCGAGCCGGCACGTCCGTCGCGCGCCGAGCGTCGAGCCGTGAACGCCGACCCGTACGAGCCCGAGAAGCCGAAGCGTCGGGGCGCATGGGGTTGCCTCATCGGCCTCCTCGTCGTCATCGCACTCGGCGCCGTGGCCTTCTTCTTCCTGCAGGGCCCGATCAACGCCGTCATCGAGCGGTTCACTCCGGCCGAGGACTACGAGGGCGCCGGCACCGGCGAGGTCGTGTTCATGATCCACGACGGCGACGTCGGCTCCGACATCGCGACGAACCTCGTCGACGGGGGCGTCACCGCGTCGTACGACGCCTTCTACGACCTCCTGCTCGAGCAGAGCCCCGAGCCCGAGTTCCACCCCGGTGCATATCAGCTCGCCGAAAAGATGAGCGCGCAGGCCGCGCTCGATGCGCTGCAGGATCCGGCGACGAAGCTCGAGAACACCTTCGTGATCCCCGAAGGCACGGCGACCGTCGATGCGCTGCCGCTCATCGCCGAGGGCACAGGTGTGCCGCTCTCGGAGCTCGAGGGGGCCGCGGCCGAGCCGCCCGCGAACTACGGGTTGCCCGCAGAGGCGACGAACCTCGAGGGATTCCTCTTCCCGGCGACGTACACGCTCGACCCGGGACTCGACGCGCACGCGGTGCTGCAGACCCTCGTCGACCGGCAGTTCGAAGCGCTCGACGCCGCAGGCGTCGCGCCCGAAGATCGCTGGGGGACGATCGTGCTCGCCGCGCTCATCCAGCGCGAGGCGGGCCTCCGCGACGACTTCTACAAGGTCTCGCGCGTCTTCCAGAACCGTCTCGACCCGAACCAGTGGGAGAGCGGCCTGCTCGAGTCCGACGCCACGGTCGCGTACGGCACCGGCAACACCCATTTGGTCACGACGACTGACGAGGAGCGGGAGAACGCGGAGAACCGGTACAACACCTACGTGCACCCCGGCTTGCCGGTGGGCCCGATCTCGAACCCCGGCGACCTCGCGATCGACGCGGCGCTGCACCCGGCCGACGGACCGTGGCTCTTCTTCGTGACGTGGAACCTCGACACCGGCGAGACGATCTTCTCCGAGACCGTCGAACAGCACGACGTCGCCGTCGAGAAGTGGCTCGCGTGGATGGAAGAGCACCCCGAGTATGGCTGATCGAGTGCGACGGCTCCATGCACGGCTGGCGGTGCTCGGCTCGCCGATCTCGCACTCCAAGAGCCCAGCACTGCACCGCGCGGCGTACAACCGCCTCGGGCTGCCGTGGCAGTACTCGACCGTGGAGATGGACGGCGCCCGGCTCGGCGAGTTCCTGGGGGGCCTGGATGCCTCGTGGCGCGGACTCTCGCTCACCATGCCGCTGAAGCAGGAGGTGCTGCCCCTGCTCGACTCGATCGACGAGGTCGCCGCGATCACCGGTGCCGCGAACACGGTGCTCTGCGACGCCGGCACCCGACGGGGCTTCAACACCGACGTCGGCGGCATCGTGCGCACGCTCCGCGAGGCCGGCGTGCACGAGGCCTCGTGCGGCGTGCTGCTCGGCGGCGGGGCGACGGCCGCCTCGGCACTCGTCGCGATGTCGCAGCTCGGGGCACGCGAGGTGCAGGTGCTCGTGCGCCGCCCGGGCTCCGCCGCGTCGCTCGTCGAGCTCGGCTCGCGTCTCGGCGTGCGGGTCGACGTGGGCGGGCTGGCCGAACTCGCGACGATCGATCGTGCCGACCTCGTCGTGAGCACCGTGCCCGGTGGCACCGACCTCGGCGTCGCTGCATCCGCTGGGCTCATCGCCACCGCCACCCTGCTCGACGTCGCGTACGACCCCTGGCCGACCCCGCTCGCGGCAGGCTGGATCGCGGGAGGCGGCGCGGTGGTGCACGGGCTCGGGATGCTGCTGCACCAGGCGCTGCTGCAGGTTCGGACCTTCGTGAACGGCGACCCGAACGAGCCGCTCGACGACGAGGACGCCGTGCTCGCCGACATGCGCGCTGCGGTCGCCTGATCGAGGTAGGCGCTGGTGGGCGGCGCGTCGCCATCGCGGCCGGCGTCATGCGACGTCGGCGTCCCTGAGCCTGTGGAAGGATAGGAACATGCTCCGTTGGCTCACTGCCGGAGAGTCGCACGGCCCTGAGCTCGTCGCGATCCTCGAGGGTCTTCCCGCCGGTATCCCCGTTTCGCTCGACGATATTCGTGCTGACCTCGCGCGCCGCAAACTCGGCTACGGCCGGGGTGCGCGCATGAAGTTCGAGCAGGACGAACTCGCGATCTCGGGCGGTGTGCGCCACGGACTCAGCCTCGGCAGCCCCGTCGCGCTGCGCATCGGAAACACCGAGTGGCCGAAGTGGCAGGAGGTCATGAGCCCCGAGCCCATCGACCCTGCCAAGCTCGGCCGCGGGCGCGGCGCCGCGCTCACCCGGCCCCGGCCCGGGCACGCCGACCTCGTCGGCATGCAGAAGTACGGTTTCGACGAGGCCCGCCCGGTGCTCGAGCGCGCGAGCGCCCGTGAGACCGCGGCCCGCGTCGCGCTCGGCGCGGTCGCACGTTCGTTCCTCGCCGAACTCGGCATCCGGCTCGTCGCGCACACGCTCGCGATCGGCCCCGTTCGGGTGCCCGACGGCCGCCCACTGCCGACGCCCGACGACGTCGAGGTGCTCGACGCCGATCCGCTGCGCTGCTTCGACCCCGAGACATCCGCGGCGATGGTCGAAGAGGTCGACCTCGCGCACAAGGAGGGCGACACGCTCGGCGGCGTCGTCGAGGTGCTGGCCTACGGCCTGCCGCCCGGACTCGGATCGCACGTGCACTGGGACCGTCGTCTCGACGCACAGCTCGCGGCCGCCCTCATGGGCATCCAGGCGATCAAGGGCGTCGAGGTCGGTGACGGCTTCGAGACCACTCGCCGCCGCGGCTCGGCCGCGCACGACGAACTGCACGTCGACGGTGGTCGCATCGCTCGCGCGAGCGATCGCGCCGGCGGCACAGAGGGCGGCATGTCCACCGGCACCGTGCTGCGCGTTCGCGCCGGCATGAAGCCCATCGCGACCGTGCCGCACGCGCTGCCGACGGTCGACGTCGCCACCGGTGAGGCCGCTGCGGCCCACCACCAGCGTTCCGACGTCGTCGCGGTTCCCGCAGCAGGCGTCGTGGCCGAGGCGATGGTCGCGCTCACCCTCGCGAACGCCGTGCTCGAGAAGTTCGGCGGCGACTCGGTCGACGAGACCCGGCGCAACCTCGAGTCCTACCTCGCGGCGATCCCCGAAACGCTCCGCACGGCGGGCGCTGCGGCGGACGCCGCGGCAGATCGTGTCTGACACCCCGCGACTCGCCCTGCCGATCGTGCTCGTCGGCCCGATGGGCGCGGGCAAGTCACGGGTCGGGCAGCGGCTCGCGACATCCGTCGGCGCACCGTTCGTCGACACCGACCTGCGCATCGTCGAACGCTACGGGCCGATCGACGAGATCTTCGACCGCGAGGGCGAGGAGTACTTCCGCATCGTCGAACGCGAGGTCGTCGACGAGGCGCTGCGCGAAGAGGCCGTGATCTCGCTCGGCGGCGGCGCGGTGCTGCACGACGACACTCGCGACGATCTCGCCGGCCTGCCCGTCGTCTGGCTGCAGGTCTCCGCATCAGCGGTGGCTCCCCGACTCACCGGCGGCACCCGTCCGCTGCTGGCCGACGGCGGCATCGAGCGCTGGAGCGCCATCCTCGAGGCGCGGCGCCCCCTGTACGAGTCGGTCGCCGACTTCAGCATCGACACCTCGCGTCGCTCGGTCGCGCGGATCGTCGACGACATCACCGGGCACTTCGGAGGAACACGATGACCGCAGACGAGACCCGCACGAGCATCCGCGTCGGCGGCGAATCGGGCTACGACGTCATCGTGGGCCGAGGGGTGCTCGCCGAGATCGGCGACGCGATCGGCACGGACGCGACGAAGGTGCTCATCGTGCACCCCGCGACGCTCGGCGCTCGTGCCGCAGAGCTGCGCGAGGCGCTCTCAGACCGCTACCAGGTGCTGCTCGCGGAGGTGCCCGATGCCGAGGCCGGCAAGCGCATCGAGGTCGCCGCGTTCTGCTGGCAGGTGCTCGGACAGGCCGACTTCACCCGCACCGACGCGGTCGTCGGGTTCGGCGGGGGAGCGATCACCGACCTCGCGGGCTTCGTCGCAGCGACCTGGCTTCGCGGCGTGAAGGTCGTGCAGGTGCCGACGACGGTGCTCGGCATGGTCGACGCGGCCGTCGGCGGCAAGACCGGCATCAACACGAACGAAGGGAAGAACCTCGTCGGCGCGTTCCATGCACCCGCCGCCGTGATCTGCGACCTCGACGTGTTCGACACGCTGCCGAAGAACGAGATCCTCGCGGGCTTCGCGGAGATCGTGAAGGCGGGCTTCATCCGCTACCCCGAGATCCTCGACATCATCGAGGCCGGCCCCGAGGCCGCGACCGACCCGTCGACGCCGCAGTTCCGCCGCGTGGTCGAGCTCGCGATCCAGATGAAGGCCGACGTCGTCTCAGAGGACTTCACCGAGCAGGGGATCCGCGAGATCCTGAACTACGGGCACACGCTCGGCCACGCCGTCGAGCACGCCGAGCGATACCAGTGGCGCCACGGCGCGGCGGTCGCCGTGGGCATGGCGTTCGCGGCCGAGCTCGGCCGGCTCTCGGGCCGTCTCCCCGACGAGGTCGCCGACCGGCACAAGCGGGTGCTCGACCTGCTGAGCCTGCCGACCTCGTACCCCGCGGGCCGCTGGAACACGCTGCTCGCCACGATGCAGCGCGACAAGAAGTCGCGCGCCGGTCAGCTGCGCTTCATCGTGCTCGACGACCTCGCGAAGCCGACGGTCATGCTCGCGCCCGACCCGTCGCTGCTCTTCGCGGCATACCAGGAGATCGCCTCCTGACCATCGCGCACGAGAGCGGACGGATGCCCGAGGCAACCGCCCGCTCTCGAATCGGATGAACCCGATCAGCCAGCGGTCGCGGCGCCGAGATCGGGGTTGTCGGTGAAGAAGCCGTCGAGGCCCGCATCGAGGAACACCCGGAGCTCGCCCGCGAGGTCGCCGATGCCTGCAGGATCGGCGCTCGAACGGAACTCGGCCGGGAGGAACGCGTTCTCGCGGCGGAACGTCCAGCCGTGCACCTCGAGTCCGACCGCGTGCGCGTCGGCGATCAGCGTGGTCGGCGCGCCGAGCGTGCCGGTCGCGGTGCGGGGGATCAGGAGGCTCTTCTCGACGCCGACGCCGTCGGCGTACGTCGTGATCTCCGCGAGGCCCGCGGGCGTCGCGAGGTCGGCATACGTGCGGGCGTCACCGGCGACCGTGAAGTCGTAGGGACGACCGCTCGAGTTGAGCAGCTGGGCGAGCGCCACGTCGGTGACGCCGTCGAGCTCGCGGAGGTTGCCCACCTCGAAGCTCTGGATGATGACGGGCGCATCGGCCTCGTCGAGCCCGTTGCGCGAGAGCTCGGCGACGAGCGGCTCCTCGAGCGAGAGGCCGATCGAGTCGAAGTAGCTCGGGTGCTTCGTCTCGGGGTAGACGCCCACCGGCAGGCCGTCGCAGCTCACCGAGTGCCGAGCGAGGTCGAGCACCTCGTCGAGGGTCGGCACCTGGTAGAGGCCGTTGAACGTCGTGTTCTCGGGGCGGATCTGCGGGAGCCGCTCCACCGCACGCAGCGTCTTGAGCTCGGCGAGCGTGAAGTCCTCGGTGAACCAGCCCGTGACGGAGACGCCGTCGATCTGCTTCGTGGCCTTGCGATCGGCGAACGCCGGGCGGGTCGCGACATCCGTCGTGCCGCTGATCTCGTTCTCGTGGCGGGCGACGAGCACGCCGTCCTTCGTCGACACGACATCGGGCTCGATGAAGTCGGCGCACTCGGTGATCGCCGTCTCGTACGCCGCGAGCGTGTGCTCGGGGCGGTATCCGCTCGCGCCGCGATGCGCCACGACGGTGACGTCGGAGGGCTGCACCCGCGTGCGATCGAGGTCGATGACGTCGATCTCGGTGTCATCGGGGGTGCCCGCGATGCGCGCGTCGTTGCCGGGGTAGTTGTTGTCATTGGCGATCAGGAGGTCGCCGTTCTTCAACTGCACCACGGTCTCGAACGATTGCACCGGCAGCGAGAACGGATCGCCCGTGCCATAGCCGTCACCCGCGCCGAGCAGACCGGGGTTCGCGATGCGCAGGGCATCGACCACGAGGGTCTTCTCCAGCTTGCCCTCGGAGTCGGAGCGCGTGAGGTTCACCTCGTAGATGCGCTTCGTCACGGCCTGGTCGCCTTCGAAGTCGTCGCGTTCGACGAGCAGCAGCACGCCGTTGCGCACGGCGAACGCGTCGCCCACGACGTTGGCGTCCTGATCGGTCTGGTAGTTCCAGGTGCGACCCGTGTACGCGCCGGCCCGAGTGTCGAACTCGAGGATCTCGCGACGACGGAGGTCGGTGTCATCGGCGTATGATCCCTCGACGACCGGGTAGAGGTAGCGTCCGTTCACCGAGGCCGCCAGAGCCTCGAAGCCGCGGCTCGCACGTACGCGAGGCGTCTCGCCGACCTCGAGATACGGGTTCTGGGGCGACTTCGCGCCGCCGGGCATCGGGTACGGCTTCTCGAGCAGGGTGCCGTCGGCGCCGAAGTGGAGCAGGAACGGGCCGAACTCCTCGCCGACCCAGAAGCTGCCGTCCTTCGCCCGGACCACCGATTCGATGTCGAAGTCGGCGCCGGTGAGCAGGCGCTCGGGTGTCGCCTCGTTCGCGATCGGGAAGTCGAGCACGCGGTCCGCGTCGTTGTAGGAGATGAACCGCTCGACCTGGATCTCGCCGCTGCCGCCCTCTGCGGACTGCCAGGCCGGACGGACCAGGTAGTTGCGGAGCAGGAAGTCGGCCGAGTTGCCCTTCGCGCCGAAGCCGTTGTCGGGCTGGGCCCAGAACGTGCCGTCGCCGTTGTCGATCATCGCCGAGAACCCGGGGATGACCTGGCCCGCGAAGGGGCCGGTGCGCCCGTTCACCGTCGTGGTGAGCGCTGCGCCGCTGGCGGGGCCCGCCTCGAGGTGGTCGGCCGAGAGGGTCGCCCGAGCGACGAGGACGGGTTCCGTCTTCTTGACGGACGGACCCTTCGGTCCGTCGCCGTTCCCGGCGGCGGTGGCGGACGAGGGGACGAGTATCGCGGCCGCCGTGACGGCGGTGGCCGCGGCGACCAGGAGGCGGAAGCGCGTACGCGTTCGTGCAGTGTCGGTTGGCATACGGCGAGCCAATCGGGTGCAGGGCACGTCGTGATGGCCGTCCGCGGAATGCGGTGCGACCGGCACGTGAACCCGAGCCTCGGATGGCACCCGGTCCGCCACCTGCCGTCCGTCCGCCGTTCACCCGAGGGCCCGCCTCGATAGGCTTGCGGCGTGACGACGATCCTCATCCTCAACGGCCCGAACCTCGGCCGGCTCGGTACCCGCGAACCAGAGGTCTACGGCAGCGAGAGCCTCGCCGACATCCGCGACTCGCTCGCAGGCGTGGTTCCGGCCGACGTCGAGATCGACCTGCGCCAGAGCGACGACGAAGCCGAGCTCATCGGCTGGATCCACGAGGCCGTCGACCGGAAGCTCCCGGTCGTGCTGAACCCGGCCGCGTTCACCCACTACAGCTACGCGCTGCGCGACGCGGCCGCCCAGTTGAAGCAGGCGGGGGTGCCGCTCGTCGAGGTGCACCTCTCGAACCCGCACACGCGCGAGACCTTCCGGCACACGAGCGTGATCTCGGGTGTCGCCACCGGTGTCATCGCCGGCTTCGGCAGCGACTCGTACCGCATGGCCGTCGACTGGGTGCTGCGTCACGCCTGAGATCGGCGCCCGCGGCGCGGCATCCGCGTGCATTGGCGCAGTCCCGACCGAGCGACTAAACTCGACCGACTGAACTTCTGCGGCCGATTCCGGCCGAGCCTCTTCGCAACTGAACGGAACACACACGCATGGCAAGCACCGCTGACATCAAGAACGGCGTCGTCCTCTCCATCGACGGTCAGCTCTGGAGCGTCATCGAGTTCCAGCACGTCAAGCCCGGCAAGGGCGGTGCGTTCGTGCGCACCAAGCTGAAGAACGTCGTGTCGGGCAAGACCGTCGACCGCACCTACAATGCGGGCGCGAAGATCGAGATCGAGAACGTCGATCGTCGCGACTTCACGTACCTCTACAGCGATGGCGACGGCTACGTCTTCATGGACCAGACCGACTTCGACCAGCTCACGGTGCCCGGCACCGTCGTCGGCGACGCCGCGAACTTCATGCTCGAGAACCAGTCGGTGACCGTGGCCCTGAACAACGGCAACCCGCTCTACGTCGAGCTGCCCGCCTCGGTCGTGCTCGAGATCACCTACACGGAGCCGGGCCTGCAGGGCGACCGTTCCACCGGTGGCACGAAGCCCGCGACCGTCGAGACCGGCTACGAGATCCAGGTGCCGCTGTTCCTCGAGACCGGCACGAAGGTCAAGGTCGACACCCGCACGGGCGACTACCTCGGCCGCGTGAACGACTAGTGAGCGCACGTACCAAGGCGCGCAAGCGCGCGCTCGACCTGCTGTACTCGGCCGACATGCGTCAGGTGCCGGTCGAGCAGATGCTCGTCGTCGAGGCGGAGAAGGCGGCGAGCGAGCCAGAGCGCGCCGCATCGTGGCTCTACGCGCGTGAGATCGTCGACGGCATCGTCGACAACCGCGCCGAGATCGACGAGCTCATCGAGACGCACTCGCACGGCTGGACTCTCGAGCGCATGCCCGCGGTCGACCGTGCGATCCTGCGCATCGGCGTGTGGGAGATCATCCACAACGACGCAGTGCCCGACCCGGTCGCGATCTCCGAGGCCGTCGAGGCGGCCACGGTGCTCTCGACCGACGACTCGGCCGGCTTCGTGAACGGCCTGCTCGCGGCGATCTCCCACTCGAAGGCCTGAGTTCCGAGCTCCTTCCCGTGTGCGTTCGATTCGAGCGCACACGACGGCTTCGGCCTGCCCCGCGCTCGGGGGGTTCGGCGGGCATGTCCCTGAGAGCGCGTTCGGTGGAGACACCGAGCGCGGTTCAGCGGCACTCCCGACGACGGGCGACCGCCGCGGCGATGTGATGAGTATGCCGCCGATTCCGGCCGGCATCTCCCACGTTGCTCTCGGAAGGAGCACCATGTCCAGCACCACCATCGGAACCGGTCGCGTCGCGACCGGATCAGGGCTCGACTCGATCCTCGACCGCGCGAACGCCGCGCAGGCGGTCGTCCAGCGGTTCCTCGCTCGCGCAGGAGTTCCCGCGCTCCGCGTCTCGCTCGGCCTCGTCTTCCTCGTGTTCGGCGCGTTGAAGTTCTTCCCCGGCATGAGCCCGGTCGAGGCGCTCGTGACCCGCACGTGGAACGTGCTGTCGTTCGGCGTGATCGATGGCTACGCGGCGCTCGCGCTGACGGCAGCGCTCGAGGTGTTCGTCGGTGTCACGCTCGTCACGGGCGTGCTGCTCCGCGTCGGCCTGCTCGCCCTCGCGGTGACCTTCGTCGGCGTGTTCTCGCCGCTCGTGTTCTTCGCCGGAGAGCTCTTCACCGCGGCCGGGCCCTCGCTCACCGCGCAGTACATCCTGAAGGACGTCGTGCTGGTGGCCGCGGCCATGGTGATCGCGGCGAAGGCATTCACGCGTCCGATCAGGTGACCTCGTGCGTTCGGCCCGTCTCGCCGACGACCCCCTCCGCTCGCGGCAGGGGGTCGTTCGCGTCATCGGCTCGCGGCGCCCACGCAGCGAGCGCGGCGGCCTCGAGCGCGAGCCCGACGAGACTGCCGTGCGGCCAGTAGGTCAGCAGCACGGTCGCGCCGACGAGGATCGGGAGCGTCGCGCCGAGGAGCCAGCGTTCCCACGCCGGGATGCCGACGCCGCGCGGGGCGACGACCGCCGCGACGACCGCCCACACGCCGATCGCCGCGAGCACGAACAGTTCGCCGCCCCAGATCGCATGCAACGGGGCATCGACCGGGTGGTTCAGGTACGACATGAGGGTGATGACGCCGGCGGCGAGCACGAGCCACCCCAGCACTCGTCCGCTCCACCCCAGCGCCGCGAGTGCCGGGCCGGTCGCGATCCAGACGAGCACGAACGAGACGGATGCCGCGGCGCCGAACACGAGGTAGAGATCGTGCAGCCCCGCCCCGTGCAGCCATGACCGGATGCCGTCGTAGACCGGCAGTCCGTCGAGCGCGTCGAGCCAGTCGGGGGTGTGCACGCCCGACCAGATCGCCTGCTGCGGTGGGAGCAGAAAGAGCGCCCACGCCGCGGCGAGGAGCGCGCACGCGACCGCCCATGGGCGGGACGGGTGCGCACGCATGGCGGAAACGCTACCGAGCGGTGCCATGTCGCCGGCAGCCCCCGGTCGCGGGACACGATAGGATCGAAGGACGTTGACAACCTTTAAGGCCGTCCTGTGAGGCGGAGAAGGGAGTCGTTTGATGGCACGTGCCGTGCTCAGTCAAGCTGACATCTCGCGGGCGCTGACCCGCATCTCGCACGAGATCCTCGAGTCCAATCGTGGCAGTTCCGATCTCGTCATCCTCGGCATCCCGACCAGGGGCGTGATCCTCGCCCGTCGCATCGCCGAGAACATCGCACGCATCGAGCCCGACGCCGCGCCGCCGCCTGCAGGGGCGCTCGACGTCACGATGTACCGCGACGACCTCACTCGCACTCGCACGCGCACGCCGCAGCCCACAGAACTGCCGGCCGGCGGCATCGACGGCAAGACCGTCGTGCTCGTCGACGACGTGCTGTTCTCGGGGCGCACGATCCGGGCCGCATTCGACGCGCTGAACGACCTCGGCCGTGCCCGCGCGGTGCGGCTCGCGGTGCTCGTCGACCGGGGGCACCGGGAGTTCCCGATCCGGGCCGACTTCGTCGGCAAGAACCTGCCCAGCTCGACCAGGGAGCGCATCAACGTGCGCCTGACCGAGATCGACGGCGACGACGCCGTCGCGATCGACGACACCGTCGCTGCCGAGGGGGGCGAGGTCTGATGCGCCACCTGCTCAGCACCCGCGAGCTCTCCCGGGAGCAGGCCATCGAGATCCTCGACATCGCCGAGGACATGGCTGCCGTGCAGGAGCGCGAGGTCAAGAAGCTGCCGACGCTGCGCGGCAAGACGGTCGTGAACCTCTTCTTCGAGGACTCCACGCGAACCCGCATCTCGTTCGAGGCCGCCGCGAAGCGCCTCTCGGCCGATGTCATCAACTTCAGCGCCAAGGGGTCGAGCGTCTCGAAGGGCGAGAGCCTGAAGGACACCGCGCAGACCCTGCAGGCGATGGGTGCCGACGGCGTCGTCATCCGCCACCACGCTTCGGGCGCGCCGTACACGCTCGCGACGAGCGGATGGATCGATGCGGGCGTCGTCAACGCCGGCGACGGCACGCACGAGCACCCCACCCAGGCGCTGCTCGACGCCTTCACGATGCGCCGGCGCCTGCACGGCACGGCATCGCGCGGGCGCGCGCTCGACGGCGTGCACGTCGTCATCGTCGGCGACGTGCTGCACTCGCGTGTCGCGCGGTCGAACGTGTGGCTGCTCGCGACGCTCGGCGCGGAGGTCGAGCTCGTCGCTCCGCCGACCCTCGTGCCGGTCGACACCCGCACCTGGCCCGCCCGCGTCGGCTACGACCTCGATGCCGCCCTCAGCGGCACCCCCGATGTCGTCATGATGCTACGCATCCAGGCCGAGCGCATGAACGCGGCGTTCTTCCCGAACAGCCGCGAGTACGCGCGCACTTGGGGTCTCGACGACGCCAGGTTCGACGCGTTGCCCCCCAGTACGATGGTGATGCACCCCGGCCCGATGAATCGCGGGCTCGAGATCGCCGCCCGCGCCGCCGACTCCCAGCAGTCGACCGTGCGCGAGCAGGTTGCGAACGGAGTTTCAGTGAGAATGGCCGCCCTCTATCTGTTGATGTCCGGCGAACGGGGGGACGCCTGATGAGCGAGCGTTTCCTGATCACCGGCGCCACCCTCCCCGGTGGCGAGCGCGCCGACATCCTGCTCGACGGCGGCGTCATCGCCGGCGTCGGCAGCATCGCGGATGCCTCGGGCGCGACGGTCGTCGACGCCGACGGGCTCATCGCCCTTCCCGGTCTCGTCGACCTGCACACGCACCTCCGCGAGCCCGGCTACGAGCAGAGCGAGACGGTGCTGACCGGCACCCAGGCAGCTGCGGCCGGCGGCTTCACCGCGGTGTTCGCGATGGCGAACACGTTCCCGGTCGCCGACACGGCGGGCGTCGTGGAGCAGGAGGCGAGCCTCGGCCGTGCCGCCGGCTACGCGACGGTGCAGCCGATCGGCGCCGTGACCGTCGGGCTCAAGGGCGAACAGCTCGCCGAGCTCGGCGCGATGGCACGATCCCGGGCGAACGTGCGGGTCTTCTCCGACGACGGGTTCTGCGTCTCCGACCCGCTGCTCATGCGCCGCGCGCTCGAGTACGTCAAGGCCTTCGACGGTGTCATCGCCCAGCACGCGCAGGAGCCCCGGCTGACCGAGGGCGCGCAGATGAACGAGGGCGCTCTCTCCGGCGAGCTCGGGCTGACCGGCTGGCCCGCCGTCGCCGAGGAGTCGATCATCGCCCGCGACGTGCTCCTCGCCGAGCACGTCGGCTCGCGCCTGCACGTGTGCCACGTCTCCACCGCCGGATCCGTCGAGGTGATCCGCTGGGCCAAGGCCCGCGGCATCGACGTGACGGCCGAGGTGACGCCGCACCACCTGCTCCTCACCGAGGACCTCATCGCGGGCTACGACCCCCGGTTCAAGGTGAACCCGCCGCTGCGCCGTGCTGAAGACGTCGAGGCGCTGCGCGCTGCACTCGCCGACGGCACGATCGACATCGTCGCCACCGACCACGCTCCGCACCCGGTCGAGGCGAAGGAGAGCGAGTGGCAGGCCGCCGCCAACGGCATGGTCGGACTCGAGTCGGCCCTCGCCGTCGTGCACGCCGCCGTCGTCGAGACGGGCCTCATGAACTGGGCGGATGTCGCGCGCGTGATGTCGTCGACACCGGCGCGCATCGGCCGGTTGCACGGCCACGGCGAGTCGATCGCCGTGGGTGCCGCTCCCGAACTGACGCTGTACGACCCCGCCGCGGCATCCGAGTTCGACCTCGACCGGCTCGCCGGCCGCAGCACGAACTCGCCGTACCTCGGCCGTCGCCTGCCCGGGCGGGTCGTCGCGACGTTCCACGGCGGCTACCCGACCTTCCTCGACGGCGCGGTGCGCCCGCACGACGAGGTCGCCCGCAACGCGGCATCCGCTCAGGGGGCCGCGCATGGATAAGGTGATCGGCACCCTCGTCGCCGTCGCCGTCGTGGCGCTCGTCGGCTGGCTCATGTACCGCTCGTGGAAGCGGCGCACCGTGCGCGACGAGTCGCTCGGCTCGTACCCGGTGCCCGCCGCGCACGGCGCTCCGGTGGTCGATGCCGAGGTGCTCTATGTCGCGACCACCCCGCTCGGGGAGCCCCTCGAACGGCTCGCGGTGCACGGGCTCGCATTCCGCGGGTCCGGCCACCTCGAGGTGCTTCCCGAAGGCCTGATCCTCCGCATCGCGGGGGAGTCCCTGACGTTCATCCCGGCCGACCGCCTCGTCGGCGCGCAGCTCGCGAGCTACGCCATCGACCGCGGCGTCGAGCCCGAGGGCCTCATCGCCCTCACCTGGATCGCCCAGGAGCGGGGAGCGGCCGAACCCGTCGAACCCCGCGTCGACAGCTACGTGCGCGCCCGCTACCCGGGCGACCCGGCCAGGATCATCCAGGCCGTCAACGACATCGCCGCAGCGCCGCCCGCGCCGCGGCCGGAAGAAGACATCGCCGCAGCGCCAGCCGCGCCGCGGCCAGAGCAGGAGAGTGAGGCCTCGAATGACTGAGACCCCCGCAGGCACGAGCGAATCCGCCGTGCTCGTCCTCGAAGACGGACGCCGCTACGAAGGACGCGCCTACGGTGCGCGCGGCCGCACCCTCGGCGAAGCCGTCTTCGCCACCGGCATGACCGGCTACCAGGAGACGCTGACCGACCCGTCGTACGCCGGTCAGATCGTCATGATGACCGCGCCGCACATCGGCAACACGGGCATGAACGACGAGGACATGGAGTCGGCTCGCATCTGGGTGGCCGGCTTCATCGTGCGCGACCCCTCGCGAGTCGTCTCGAACTTCCGCTCGCAGCGGAGCCTCGACGACGATCTCGCCACCTCGGGCGTCGTCGGCATCAGCGGCATCGACACGCGAGCGCTCACGCGCCACCTCCGCTCGGCGGGCGCCATGCGCGCCGGCATCTTCTCGGGCGACGACGCGCTGCTCACCCCGGGCGAGCAGCTCGACCTCGTGCAGAGCGGCGCGGCGATGGCCGGCGCCAACCTGTCGGGCGCCGTCTCGACCACCGAGCCCTACACGCTGCCGGCCGAAGGCGAACGCGTCGGGTCCGTCGCGGTGCTCGACCTCGGCGTGAAGACCTCGACCCTGAAGTACCTCGCCGAGCGCGGCTTCGACGTCCACGTCGTCCCGCAGTCGATCACGGCCGAAGAGGTGCTCGCCCTCGCACCCGATGCGCTGTTCTTCTCGAACGGACCCGGCGACCCCGCGGCATCCGACCGCCATGTCGAACTGCTGCGCACGACGCTCCGAGAGGGGCTGCCGTACTTCGGCATCTGCTTCGGCAACCAACTGCTCGGGCGCGCGCTCGGCTTCGGCACCTACAAGCTGCCCTTCGGCCACCGCGGCATCAACCAGCCGGTGCTCGACAAGGCCACCGGCCGCGTCGAGATCACGGCGCACAACCACGGCTTCGCCGTGGACGCCCCCATCGACCGCGTGAGCGAGTCGAGTGAGGGCTTCGGCCGCGTCGAGGTCAGCCACTACGGCCTCAACGACAACGTGGTCGAGGGGCTCAACTGCCTCGACATCCCCGCGTTCAGCGTGCAGTACCACCCCGAGTCGGCGGCCGGCCCGCACGACGCGAACTACCTCTTCGACCGATTCCGCGACATGGTGATCGCGAACACGACGACGAGCACCGCGACCGAAGGAAGCAACGAGTAATGCCCAAGCGCGACGACATCAACAGCGTCCTCGTCATCGGATCCGGTCCGATCGTCATCGGACAGGCCGCCGAATTCGACTACTCGGGCACCCAGGCGTGCCGCGTGCTCCGCGAGGAGGGCGTGCGGGTCATCCTCGTGAACCCGAACCCGGCCACGATCATGACCGACCCCGACTTCGCCGACGCGACGTACATCGAGCCGATCACTCCCGAGATCATCGAGTCGATCATCATCAAGGAGAAGCCCGACGCGGTGCTCCCGACGCTCGGCGGTCAGACGGCGCTGAACGCCGCCATCGCGCTGCACGACGCGGGCATCCTCGAGAAGCACGGCGTCGAGCTCATCGGCGCGAAGGTCGACGCCATCCGCAAGGGCGAGGACCGCCAGCTCTTCAAGGACCTCGTGATCGAGGCCGGTGCGGGCGTCGCACGATCGCATGTCGCGAAGACGCTCGAGCAGGCGAAGGAGTTCGCCCTCGACCTCGGCTACCCGCTGGTCGTGCGCCCGTCGTTCACGATGGGCGGCCTCGGCTCGGGCTTCGCGTACACCGAGGAAGACCTCGTGCGCATCGTCACCCAGGGCCTGCACGACTCGCCCACGACCGAGGTGCTTCTCGAGGAGTCGATCCTCGGCTGGAAGGAGTACGAGCTCGAGCTCATGCGCGACACCGCCGACAACACGGTCGTCGTCTGCTCGATCGAGAACGTCGACCCCGTCGGCGTGCACACCGGCGACTCGATCACCGTGGCACCCGCGCTGACGCTGACCGACCGCGAGTTCCAGCACCTGCGCGACATCGGCATCGACATCATCCGCGCCGTCGGCGTCGACACGGGCGGCTGCAACATCCAGTTCGCCATCGACCCGGCCGACGGCCGCGTCATCGTGATCGAGATGAACCCGCGCGTCTCGCGCTCGAGCGCCCTCGCCTCGAAGGCCACCGGCTTCCCGATCGCGAAGATCGCCGCGAAGCTCGCCATCGGGTACCGCCTCGACGAGATCCCGAACGACATCACCCGGGTCACCCCGGCGTCGTTCGAGCCGACGCTCGACTACGTCGTCGTCAAGGTGCCCCGGTTCGCGTTCGAGAAGTTCCCGGCCGCCGACCCCACCCTCACGACCACCATGAAGTCGGTCGGCGAGGCCATGGCGATCGGCCGCAACTACGCGACCGCGCTGCAGAAGGCACTCCGCTCGCTCGAGAAGCGCGGCTCGTCGTTCCACTGGGGCGAAGAGGAGCGTTCGATCGAGGAGCTCCTCGAGGTGGCATCCGTGCCGACCGACGGCCGCATCGTCGTCGTGCAGCAGGCGCTCCGCAAGGGCGCCACGATCGAGCAGCTCTTCGAGGCGACGAAGATCGACCCGTGGTTCCTCGACCAGATCGTGCTCATCAACGAGGTCGCCGAGACCATCGCCTCGGCGGAGAACCTCGACACCGAGCTCCTGCTGCTCGCGAAGGACCACGGCTTCTCCGACGCGCAGATCGGCCAGCTGCGCGGCTTCGGCGAGGCCGACGCCCGCGAGGTGCGCCACATCCTCGGCATCCGCCCGGTCTACAAGACGGTCGACACGTGCGCGGGGGAGTTCCCGGCGCTCACGCCGTACCACTACTCGAGCTACGACCAGGAGACCGAGGTCGAGCCCAGCGACCGCCGCAAGGTGGTCATCCTCGGCTCGGGCCCGAACCGCATCGGCCAGGGTGTCGAGTTCGACTACTCGTGCGTGCACGCCTCGTTCGCCCTCTCGGCGGCGGGCTTCGAGACGATCATGATCAACTGCAACCCCGAGACGGTCTCGACCGACTACGACACGAGCGACCGGCTCTACTTCGAGCCGCTCACCCTCGAAGACGTGCTCGAGGTCATCCACGCCGAGTCGCAGTCGGGCGAACTCGTCGGTGTCGTCGTGCAGCTCGGCGGCCAGACGGCACTCGGCCTCGCGAAGGGCCTCGAAGCCGCCGGCATTCCGATCCTCGGCACAACTCCCGAGGCGATCGACCTCGCCGAAGAGCGCGGTCTCTTCTCCGGCATCCTCGACGCCGCGGGCCTGCTCGCACCGAAGAACGGCACTGCGACCGACCTCGCCGGCGCCGTGCACGTCGCGGAGGGCATCGGCTACCCCGTGCTCGTGCGACCGAGCTACGTGCTCGGCGGCCGCGGCATGGAGATCGTCTACGACTCGCCGTCGCTGGCCGACTACTTCGCACGGATCGAGGGTCAGGGCATCGTCGGCCCGACGCATCCGCTGCTCGTCGACCGCTTCCTCGACGACGCGATCGAGATCGACGTCGACGCGCTGTACGACGGCACCGACCTCTACATCGGCGGCGTCATGGAGCACATCGAGGAGGCCGGCATCCACTCCGGCGACTCGAGCTGCACCCTGCCGCCCGTGACCCTCGGCCGCGCCGAGGTCGACCGGGTCCGCGAGGCGACCCGTGCCATCGCCGAGGGCATCGGCGTGCGAGGCCTGCTGAACGTGCAGTTCGCGATCGGCGCCGGCGTGCTCTACGTGCTCGAAGCCAACCCGCGTGCGAGCCGCACCGTGCCCTTCGTCTCGAAGGCGCTCGGCATCCCGCTCGCGAAGGCCGCGTCGCGCATCATGGTCGGCGCGACCGTCGCCGAGCTGATCGACGAGGGCATGCTCCCGGCGTCCGACGGCTCGCGAGTGCCGCTCGACGCGCCGGTCGCCGTGAAGGAGGCCGTGCTGCCCTTCCACCGCTTCCGCACCCGCGAGGGACTCGTCGTCGATTCCGTGCTCGGCCCCGAGATGCGCTCGACGGGCGAGGTCATGGGCATCGACAAGGACTTCCCGACCGCGTTCGCGAAGAGCCAGCTCGCCGCATACGGCGGCATGCCGCTCTCGGGCACCGTGTTCGTCTCCGTCTCCGATCGCGACAAGCGCGCGATCATCCTGCCCGCGCTGCGGATGCAGCAGCTCGGCTACGACATCGCCGCGACCGAGGGCACCGCCGAGGTGCTGCGGCGCAACGGCATCCGTGCGAAGGAAGTGCTGAAGTTCAGCGAGAAGACGAGCGAGGACGCGGCATCCGTGGTCGAGCTCATCAACCGCGGAGAGATCGACGTCGTCGTGAACACGCCGAGCGGGCGTTCGTCCCGCGCCGACGGCTACGAGATCCGCGCAGCGGCCGTCGCGTCCGACATCCCGCTGTTCACGACGATCGCAGAACTCTCGGCGGCTGTGGCGTCGCTCGACGTGCAGCGCGAGGGCTTCGAGGTCACGAGCCTCCAGGAGTACGGACTCCGTCGGGAGGCGAACGCATGACCGACGTGACTCCGTTCGGCGACCGGCTCGAAGCCGTCTTCGCGGCCTACGGCAGGCTCTGCGTCGGCATCGACCCGCACGCATCGCTCCTCGACCAGTGGGGACTTCCCGACTCGGCCGATGGCGTGCGCGAGTTCGGACTGCGCACCGTCGACGCCGCCGCTGGGCGCGTCGGCATCGTCAAGCCGCAGGTGGCGTTCTTCGAGCGCCATGGCGCCGCGGGCTACGCGGCGCTCGAGCGGGTGCTCGCCGAGGCCCGCGATGCCGGTCTGCTCGTGATCGCCGACGTGAAGCGCGGCGATCTCGACACCAGCGTCGCGGCGTACGGTCAGGCCTGGTTGTCGCCGGGATCGACCCTCGAGGCCGACGCGATGACGATCAGCGCCTACCAGGGGCTCGGCTCGATCGCGGGCGTGCTCGAAGCCGCCGAGCGGGCGGGCAAGGGCGCGTTCGTGCTGGCCGCGACCTCGAACCCCGAGGCCGCCGCGATCCAGCGCGCCGTGCTGCAGCAGTCGAGCCGCGCCGGCTCCACCGTCGCCCAGGCCATCACGGGCGGGGTCATCGCCTGGAACCAGGGGCGAGCGGATGCCGCGAACCGGCCTCTCGGCTCCGTCGGCGTCGTGCTCGGCGCGACCATCGACCTGCGCAGCTCGGGCATCGACCTCGACGTGGATCCGCCGCGGCCGGGGCTGCCGGTGCTGGCACCCGGATTCGGACATCAGGGCGCCGAACTCCGCGACCTCCGGTCGATCTACGGGTCGCTCGCTGCCGGCGTCATCGTGAGCGAGTCGCGGTCGATCCTCGGTGCAGGGCCCGATGGTCTCGCCGAGGCCATCACGCGCCGCGTGGGCGAGGTCGGAGCGACGAGTGTCTGAGCAGACGACCGTTCCCGGGACCACACGCCCGTCGCCGCCCGATGTCGATCGAGTGGCTGCATCCCGTGCCGCGGTTGCGGCGCGACGCGCTCGCGCGACCGTCAAGTCCGCGATCGCGGCCGGTTCGCGAAGCCCGCTCGACGTGCTGCGCGAGGCCTTCGAATCGCCCGACGGAGTCGAGGGGCGCCTCCGCGTCACCGAGTTCCTCACCTCGATCCCCGCGATCGGGCAGACGAAGTCGGCGCGCATCATGGAGGAGCTCGAGATCTCGCCGTCGAAGCGCCTCGGCGGCCTCGGCCGGCTGCAGCGCCGGCGTCTCCGCGAGTTCCTCGCGGACTGGGTCGCCGCCCATGGCGGCACGGGAGACCGACTCGTCGTGCTCGCCGGACCGACCGCGGTCGGCAAGGGCACCGTCGCCGAGTACATCCGGCGCCACCACCCCGATGTGCGCCTCTCGGTCTCGGCGACGACGCGTCAGCCGCGGCCCGGCGAGGTCGAGGGCGAGAGCTACTTCTTCGTCGACGACGCCGAGTTCGACCGCATGGTCGAGGCCGGCGAACTCCTCGAGTGGGCGACCGTGCACAACGCGTCGCGTTACGGCACTCCGCGGAAGGCCGTCGAGGAGGCGATCGCCGCCGGCAACAGCGTGCTGCTCGAGATCGACATCCAGGGTGCACGGTCCGTTCGCCGCGCCGCGCCCGAGGCGACGCTCGTCTTCCTGCTGCCGCCGAGCTGGGACGAACTCGTGCGACGTCTGGTCGGCCGCGGCACCGAAAGCCCGGCCGAACAGCAGCGCCGACTCGAGACCGCGAAGGTCGAATTGGCCGCCATCGAGGAGTTCGACCACCAGGTCGTGAACCACGACGTCGCCGAAGCGGCGCAGGAGGTCGTAGACTTGATGAGATCTCGCAAGGGTCGGCGTTGAGCTGCCCTCGCCACGACTTTCCGCGCACTGCGGGTGCGCACCCACGATCTAAGGAGTCATTCCATGGCTGAGAAGCTGTCCGGCATCATCGATCCGCCCATCGACGACCTGCTCTCCAAGGTCGACTCGAAGTACCAGCTGGTCATCTTCGCGTCCAAGCGCGCGCGCCAGATCAACGACTACTACGCCGACCTGCACGAGGGCAGCCTCTTCGACAACGTCGGCCCGCTCGTGGACTCCTCGATCGACGACAAGCCGTTGTCGGTCGCGATGCACGAGATCAACGAAGACAAGCTCCGGCTCCGCCCGATCGCCGAGTGATCCGGAGGGCCGGATGACTCGGCTCAACGTCGTCGTCGGCATCACCGGCGGCATCGCCGCGTACAAGGCCGTCGGTGTCGTGCGCGCGCTCGTGTTCGCCGGCCACGACGTGCACGTCGTGCCGACCGAGGGCGCACTGCGCTTCGTCGGTCGGCCGACGCTCGAGGCGATCTCGCGCAACCCGGTGCACACCGAGTTGTACGAGGGAGTCGCCGAGGTGCGGCACGTCGCCATCGGGCAGGCGGCCGACCTCATCGTCATCGCCCCCGCGACCGCGAACTCGATCGCGAAGCTCGCGACGGGGCTCGCCGACGACCTGCTCGGCAACACGCTGCTCGCGAGCGAGGCGCCCGTCGTCATCGCACCGGCCATGCACACCGAGATGTGGCGGCACCCCGCCACTCGGGCGAACGTCGAGACGCTCCGTTCGCGCGGCGTCACGATCGTGGGGCCTGCAGTCGGGCAGCTCACCGGTGCCGACAGCGGCCCCGGTCGCATGGAGGAGCCCGACGAGATCGTTCGGGTCGCACTCGAACGCGTGCTGGGTGAGGGCGTCGGCGCCGCGGCATCCGTTCGTCGCGCCGATCTTGCGGGTCGCCACGTCGTGGTGAGCGCGGGCGGCACGCGCGAGCCCCTCGATCCCGTGCGCTTCCTCGGCAACCGCTCCAGCGGCAAGCAGGGCATCGCGATCGCCGAGGCCGCTCGCGAGCGCGGCGCGCACGTCACGCTCATCGCCGCGAACCTCGAGGTCGCCGAGCCCGAGGGCTGCGACATCCGCCGTGTCTCGACCGCGCTCGAGCTGCAGGCCGCGGTGACCGAGGCCGCCAACGGCGCCGATGTCGTCGTGATGGCCGCCGCGGTCGCCGACTACCGGCCGGCAAGCGTGAGCGAGGGCAAGATCAAGAAGGATGCGAGCGACGACGGGCTGACGCTCGAACTCGTGCGCAACCCCGACATCCTCGCGGGTCTCGGCCACGCGCCGCATCCGGGTACGTTGCTGGTCGGCTTCGCAGCCGAGACCGAGCCCGACGACGACCGGA
The DNA here is from genome assembly GCF_016907835.1 of Agromyces cerinus. Taxonomy (NCBI): domain Bacteria; kingdom Bacillati; phylum Actinomycetota; class Actinomycetes; order Micrococcales; family Microbacteriaceae; genus Agromyces; species Agromyces cerinus. Next base: position 1,249,223 of record NZ_JAFBCT010000001.1, read on the forward strand.
TCATCGCGCTCGGCCGCGCCAAGCGCGAGGCGAAGGGCGCCGACCTGCTCGTCGTCAACCGCGTCGGCTGGAACGAGGGCTTCGCGAGCGACGAGAACCAGGTCGTCGTGATCGGCCGGGACGGCGATGTCGTCACACGAGCACACGGAACGAAACAGTCGGTGGCGCATGACATCCTCGATGTGGTGGTCACGGAAGTGACCGCCGTCACCACCGCGACGACCTCGAAGGAACACGAGCCCACCACATGAGCGCACTCCGCCGCTTCACGTCCGAGTCCGTCACCGAGGGGCACCCCGACAAGCTCTGCGACCAGATCTCCGACTCGATCCTCGACGCGCTGCTGCGCGAAGACCCGCACAGCCGGGTCGCCGTCGAGACCCTCGTGACGACCGGCCTCGTGCACGTCGCGGGCGAGGTCACCACGAGCGGCTACGTCGAGATCCCGGCGATCGTGCGCGAGCGCGTCACCTCCATCGGCTACGACTCCTCCGACGCGTGGTTCGACGGGCGCTCGTGCGGCGTCTCGGTGTCGATCGGCGGCCAGTCGCCCGACATCGCCCAGGGCGTCGACCATGCATTCGAGTCCCGTGAGGGTTCGAGCATCGACGCGCTCGACATGCAGGGCGCCGGCGACCAGGGCATCATGTTCGGCTACGCCACGCGCGAGACCCCCGAGCTCATGCCCGTGCCGATCTGGCTCGCGCACCGCCTCGCCGAGCGGCTCTCGGCCGTGCGCAAGAACGGCGAGCTCGACTACCTGCGACCCGATGGCAAGACCCAGGTGACGATCGGCTACGACGGCCAGGTGCCGAAGACGGTCGAGACGGTCGTGCTCTCGACGCAGCACACGCTCGCGGTGTCGACCGAGCAGCTCCGTGCCGAGGTCGAAGAGCTCGTGATCCGCCCGGTGCTCGACATGGTCGAGCTCGCCCGGCCCGACCTCGACGTGCTCATCAACCCCACCGGTCGCTTCGAGATCGGCGGCCCGCAGGGCGACGCCGGCCTCACCGGCCGCAAGATCATCATCGACACCTACGGCGGTGCGAGCCGGCACGGCGGTGGCGCCTTCAGCGGCAAGGACCCGTCGAAGGTCGACCGCTCGGCGGCGTATGCGATGCGCTGGGTCGCGAAGAACGCCGTCGCGGCGGGCCTCGCGGATCGTCTCGAACTGCAGGTGGCGTACGCCATCGGCAAGGCGGCGCCCGTTGGGCTCTACGTCGAGACCTTCGGCACCGGCGCGCTGCCCGACGAGCAGATCACCGCCGCGATCCGCGAGGTGTTCGACCTGCGACCGGCGGCCATCATCCGCGATCTCGACCTGCTGCGGCCGATCTACGCCCAGACGGCGAGCTACGGCCACTTCGGGCGCGAGCTGCCCGACTTCACCTGGGAGCGCCTCGACCGCGTCGACGACCTCCGCTCCGCTTCCGGGCTCTGACGTGGCAGGCGGCTCCGTCGCCCGCGTGCTCGTCGATTCGCCCCTGCCGCAACTCGACCAGCTCTTCGACTACGCCGTGCCCGAACGGCTCCGCGAGGCCGCGGTCGCCGGGGTGCGCGTGCGCGTTCCGCTGCGTTCGGGCGGGCGCATCGCCAACGGATGGCTCGTCGAAGTCGTCTCGACGAGCGAGTTCGAGGGGCGCCTCAGCGAGCTCGAGGACATCGTCTCCGAGGTGCCACTGCTGATGCCCGAGGTGTGGGCACTGGCGCGGGCCGCTGCCGATCGGGCGGCCGGCAACGCCGGCGACATCCTGCGGGTGGCCATCCCGAGCCGCTACGTGCGGGCCGAGCGCGCATGGCGTGCGGCAGAACCTGACGCGGGTGACCTGCCCGGGCCGGCCGCGCCGATTCCCGGGTACGAGCCCGGCCGCTTCGAGACGGGCATCGATGCGGGGGAGCGCATGGCCCTCGCCGCAGATCCCCGGCCGGTGCTGCTCTCGTCGGGCGAGTGGGTCGGTGCATGGGCGGCAACCCTTGCGGCGGCCGCCGCGCACACGCTCGCGGCCGACCGCTCGAGCCTCGTCATCGTGCCCGACTACCGCGATCAGGAGCAGCTGCAGGCGGCGCTCGCCGATCGCGTCGACCCGAGACGGGTGCTCCGCACCGACGCCCGGCAGACCGGAGGTGAACGGTTCCGCGCGTTCCTCGACGCCACCGGCACCGACGCACGCATCGTCATCGGCAACCGCTCGACCGTCTACGCCCCGGCGTCGAGGCTCGGCCTCATCGCGATCTGGGACGACGGCGATTCGCTCCAGAACGAGCAGCTGGCGCCGGGCGTGCATCCCCGCGATGCCGCCCTCATCCGTCAGGAGCAGTCGGGCGCCGCCCTGCTCTTCGTCGGCCACAGCCGCAGCGTCGAGGTCGAACGGCTCGTCGAGATCGGCTGGGTTCACGAGGTGCCCGCCGTCAGACATGTGCGACCCAAGGTCATCCCGACCGAGCAGCAGGCGTCACCCGAGCCCGGATCGGCGCGCATCCCGTCGAGCGCCTGGCGTGCGGCGCAGCAGGCACTCCTCGATGGGCCGGTGCTCGTGCAGGTCGCGCGACCCGGTCACGCTCCGATGCTCACGTGCGACCGCTGCCGGGAACCGGCGCGCTGCGCGGCGTGCGGCGGCGCACTGGTCGTGCCGCGTAGCGGCGGCGACCCGCGGTGCGTGCTGTGCGGCACGAGTGCGAGCACCTGGCGGTGCCCGGTCTGCGAGGCGACGAAGCTGCGCGCGGCGACGGTGGGGGCGAGCCGCACCGCCGAAGAGCTCGGCCGCGCGTTCCCGAATGCCCGCGTCATCCTCTCCGACGGCGAGCGGCCGGTGCTGAAGGTCGGCGCCGAGCCTGCCCTCGTCGTCGCGACCCGCGGCGCCGAACCCGTCGCCGACGGCGGCTACCGTGCCGTGCTCCTGCTCGACGGCGAGCGGATGCTGCTGCGCGAGTCCCTTCGCGTCGCCGAAGACTGCCTGCGCTGGTGGGCCAACGCGGCGGCGCTCGCAGCTCCCGGTTCGCCGATCTACCTGGTCGGGGTGGCGGGCGCACTCGCGCAGTCGCTGGCGTCGTGGCGGCTCGCGGAGTGGGCAAGCGGCGAGCTCGCGAGCCGACGGGCGCTGCGATTCCCGCCCGCGGTGCGTGTGGCGAGTGTGACGGCGGCGCCCGTCCTGGTCGCCAAGGCGCTCGACGCGGTGCGCGACGCCGCACCCGGTGTCGACTCGCTCGGCCCGGTTCCGGCCGACGAGGGACTCGAGCGCGGCATCGTGCGGTTCGACTACGCCGCCGGCGCCGCGGTCGCCAAAGCCCTTCGGGCCGAGATGATCCGGGTCGCGACCGAGCGTCGGCGCCCGGTCGCCGGGCAGCCGCCGAAGCGGCCGGCGGTGCTGCGCGTGCGCTTCGACGATCCCGAGGTCCCGTAGTCGGCGCGTCGTCGGCGACAATGGAGTGTGCAGAAGCTCCGCATCGTCTTCGCCGGCACTCCTGCCGTCGCCATCCCGTCGCTCGAACGTCTCGCGGCGAGCGGCCATGACCTCGTCGGCGTCGTCACCCGGCAGCCCGCCCCGCTCGGGCGCAAGCGCGTACTGACCCCCTCGCCCGTTGCACAGGCGGCGGCCGATCTCGGCATGCCGCTCATCGAGGCGAACCGGCTCGACGCGGATGCCACGGCGCGGATCGCCGCCCTCGAGCCCGACCTCGGCGTCATCGTCGCCTACGGCGGCCTCGTGCGCGAGCCCCTGCTGTCGACTCCGGTCCACGGCTGGATCAACCTGCACTTCTCGCTGCTGCCCGCCTGGCGCGGTGCGGCACCGGTGCAGCACTCGCTCATCGCGGGCGACACCGTCGCCGGGGCATCCGTGTTCCAGCTGGTGCCCGAGCTCGACGCGGGCGACGTGTTCGCCGAGCTGCGGCATCCGCTACAGGGCGATGAGACGGCCGGAGTGTTGCTCGGCGACCTCGCGGTTTCCGGAGCCGGGCTGCTCGCCGAGGTGGTCGATGCCATCGCCGACGGCTCGGCGCGCGCGGTGCCGCAGGCCGGTGAGGCGAGCCTGGCCCCGAAGCTCTCGATCGACGATGCCCGTCTCGACTGGTCGCGGCCCGCGAACGAGGTGCGCGCCCGATTCCGCGGCGTGACGCCCGAACCCGGCGCCTGGACGACGATCGACGAGCAGCGGGTGAAGCTCCTCGAGCTCAGTGCTCCTGCAGACGGCGACGAGATCCCCGCACTCGCGCCGGGCGAACTCGTGCTCTCGGCCCGCCGAGTGCTCATCGGCACCGGCACGACTCCGCTCGAGCTGCGCCGGGTGCAACCGGCCGGCAAGCCGGCGATGGACGCCGGCGACTGGTGGCGCGGCTCCGGCCGCACCACGGCGGTGGCACGATGAACGGCGGTCGCGGCGGCAACGCCGGTGGAGGAGGCCAGCGCCGGAGCGGCGGGGGAGCTTCGAACCGCCCAGTACAGGCCCGCCCCACGCAGGCCCGCATCGCCCCCGCGCGCATCGTCGCCGTCGAGGTGCTCGAGGCCGTGCGGGCCGACGAGGCCTACGCGAACCTCCTCCTCCCCACGCGCATCCGTCGCGCCGGACTCGACCGGGCCGACGCCGCCTTCGCGACCGAGCTGACCTACGGCACGCTCCGCATGCAGGGCTTCTACGACCGGGTCATCGAGCTCGCGGCGAACCGGCCGGCCTCCGCGATCGACCCCGCGGTGCTCGACGTGCTCCGGCTCGGTGCGCACCAGCTGCTGGCCACCCGCGTCGCCACGCACGCCGCGGTCAACGAGCAGGTCGAGCTCGCGCGACGCGTCGCCCCGAAGGCGGCGGGGTTCGCGAACGCCGTGCTTCGCACGATCTCGCGCACGTCCGCCGAGGAGTGGCGCGAACGCGTCGCCGAAGGCGCGGGCAGTGAAGACGCTCGCCTCGCGGCGGTCACGAGCCACCCCGAATGGATCGTGCGGGCGCTCCGCACCGCCCTCGATCACGAGGGCCGGGCCGATGAACTCGAGCAGCTGCTCGACGCCGACAACGCCTCGCCGCGCGTGAACCTCGCCGTGCTGCCGGGCCTCGACGTCGACACCGACGCCATCGAGGGACTCGAACCCGACCGGTTCTCGCCGATCGGCGCGGTCGCCGACGATCCGATCGCAGCGGCCGAGCGTTCCGGCGGCCGCATCCGCGTGCAGGACGAAGGCTCCCAGCTCGCCGCGCTGGCGCTCAGCCGCGCCGAACCGGTTCGCCCGGGGGAGCGGTGGCTCGACCTGTGCGCCGGCCCCGGCGGCAAGACCGCGGTGCTCGCGGCCGAGGCGCTCGCGGGCGGCGCGGTGCTCGCGGCGAACGAGACGGTGCCCGCTCGCGCCGAACTCGTGCGCAACGCGATCGTGGGCGTGCCGCTCGACGTCGAGGTGCACGTCGGCGACGGCCGGCAGCTCGACCTCGAGGCGCTCGGCGCACCGGGCGGCTTCGACCGGATCCTGCTCGACGCCCCGTGCACCGGGCTCGGCGCGCTCCGCCGCCGCCCCGAGGCGCGCTGGCGCAAGGCCCCATCGGATGTCGCCGAGCTCACGAAGCTCCAGGGGCAGCTGTTCGACAGCGCCTTCGCAGCGCTCGCGCCCGGCGGCATCCTCGCCTACGTGACCTGCTCGCCGCACACCGCCGAGACCCACGGCACCCTCGCCGCGGCGCTCCGCAGGGCGGGTGACACGGCGGAGCAGCTCGACACGCGCGCCGTGATCGAAGGGCTGTCGCGGCATCCGCTCGACCTCGCCGGCGCGCCCGAGACCGTGCAGCTCTGGCCGCACCGGCACGGCACCGACGCGATGTTCGTCGCCCTCGTGCGGAAGCGGGCCTGAGCGACCGGCGACACCGCCGACCCTCGATAGGGTGGCTGCATGACGACGCGGATCAACCCGAGCATCCTCGCTGCCGACTTCGCGAACCTCGAGCACGAGCTCGGGCGCATCGCGAGCGCCGACCTCGTGCACGTCGACGTCATGGACAACCACTTCGTGCCGAACCTGACGTTCGGCCCGCAGATGGTGGGGCGCCTGCAGCAGGTCAGCCCGATTCCGCTCGACGTGCACCTCATGATCTCCGACGTCGATCGCTGGGCTCCGGGATACGCCGAACTCGGCGCATTCTCGGTCACCTTCCACGCCGAGGCCACCGATGAGCCGGTGGCCCTCGCGCGCCGACTCCGCGAGATCGGCGCTCGCGCCGGCATCGCGCTGAAGCCGGGCACCGATGTCGAGCCCTACCTCGAGCTGCTGCCCGAGTTCGACCAGGTGCTCGTGATGACCGTCGAGCCAGGCTTCGGCGGGCAGTCGTTCATGCACGAGACGATGCCGAAGCTCGAGCGCCTCTCACGCGTGGTGCGGGAGACCGGCCTCGACGTCTGGCTCCAGGTCGACGGCGGCATCTCGCTCGATACGATCGGCATCGCCGCAGAGGCCGGGGCCGACACCTTCGTCGCCGGATCGGCGGTCTTCGGGGCAGAAGTGCCCGCCGAGCGCATCGCCGCCCTTCGTGACGCCGCGATCGTGCACCGGCACTGACCGGAACGCTTCGTGACGCCGCAGGAGCCCACCGGCATGGCAGGGCTCCTGTCACCGGTAGTCTTGACGGGTGAAGACCTTCGACGAGCTGTTCATCGAGCTCGCTGACAGAGCCGCCACCCGCCCCGAGGGCTCAGGCACCGTGCGCGAGCTCGACGCCGGCGTGCACGCCATCGGCAAGAAGATCGTCGAGGAGGCTGCCGAGGTGTGGATGGCCGCCGAGTACCAGAGCGACGACGAGACGGCCGAAGAGATCTCCCAGCTGCTGTACCACCTGCAGGTGCTGATGCTGGCGAAGGGGCTCTCGCCCGCCGACGTGTATCGACATCTCTAATCACGCCCATGGCCGATCAGAACCGTCGACACGAAAGTCAGGAAATGCTCCGAATCGCCGTGCCCAACAAGGGCTCGCTTGCTGAAACCGCCGCGCAGATGCTGTGGGAGGCCGGGTACACCGGTCGCCGCGACCCGCGCGACCTGCACACCGCCGACCCGCGCAACGGGGTCGAGTTCTTCTACCTCCGCCCGCGCGACATCGCCACGTACGTCGGCTCCGGCGCCCTCGACGTCGGCATCACGGGTCGCGACCTCCTGCTCGATTCGGGCTCGGATGCCTCCGAGATCGCGCCGCTCGGATTCGGCGACTCGACCTTCCGCTTCGCCGGCCCGGCGGGCGCGTTCACCGAACTCGCCGGCCTCGAGGGCGTTCGGGTGGCCACGAGCTACCCGGGTCTCGTCGGCGACTTCCTCGCCGGCCACGGCGTGGCCCCGGCGAAGCTCGTGAAGCTCGACGGTGCCGTCGAGTCGGCGGTGCGCCTCGGGGTGGCCGATGCCGTCGCCGACGTGGTGTCGACTGGCTCGACGCTCCGTCAGGCCGGCCTCGAGATCTTCGGCCCGGTCATCCTCGAATCCGAGGCGGTGCTCATCGGCTCCGGCGTCGACAAGCCGGGCGCGGCGACGCTGCTCCGGCGCCTGCAGGGAGTGCTCGTCGCCCGCCAGTACGTGCTGCTCGACTACGACGTGCCGCTCGAGCACCTCGAGCGCGCGACCGCTGCGGCGCCGGGATTCGAGTCGCCCACGGTCTCGCCGCTGCACGACCCCGAGTGGGTCGCCGTGCGGGTCATGATCCCGCGCGTCGACATGAACCACGTCATGGACGAACTGTACGAGCTCGGCGCGAGGGCGATCCTCGTCAGCGCCATCCACGCGGCCCGGTTGTGAGGCGCGCATGTCACTCGCCGTCCGTGTGATCCCGTGTCTCGACGTGGCTGCCGGCCGCGTCGTGAAGGGCGTGAACTTCCAGAACCTGCGTGACGCGGGCGACCCCGTCGAGCTCGCCGCCCGCTATGCCGAACAGGGCGCCGACGAACTCACGTTCCTCGACGTCACCGCCACCGTCGACGACCGCTCGACGACGTACGACATGGTGCAGCGGGTCGCCGAACAGGTGTTCATCCCGCTCACCGTGGGCGGCGGCATCCGCTCGACCGACGACGTCGCGCGCCTGCAGGGCCACGGCGCCGACAAGGTCGGCGTCAACAGCGCCGCGATCGCGCGCCCTGCGCTCATCGGCGAGATCGCCGACCGATTCGGCGCGCAGGTGCTCGTGCTCTCGCTCGACGTGAAGCGCTCCGACCGCACGCCGTCGGGCTTCGTGGTCACGACCCACGGCGGTCGCACCGAGACCGACCTCGACGCGCTCGAATGGGCCCGCCGCGGCATCGAACTCGGCGCCGGCGAGCTGCTCGTCAACTCGATCGACGCCGACGGCACGAAGACCGGCTTCGACCTCGAACTCACCGCGCTCATGCACGAGCTCTCGACCGTGCCCGTCATCGCCTCGGGCGGTGCCGGCGCGGTGGCCGACTTCCCGCCCGCGATCGCGGCGGGGGCCGACGCGGTGCTCGCGGCCTCGGTGTTCCACAACGGCGAGCTGACCATCGGCGAGGTCAAGGCCGCGCTGGCGGCCGACGGGAGGATCGTGCGATGACCACCGAATCGACGGTCGACGAGGCGCTCGGGCGCGCGGTCTTCAACGCCGACGGGCTGCTGCCCGCCGTCATCCAGCAGTGGGACACCGGCGAGATGCTGATGCTCGGTTGGATGGACCGCGAGGCGCTGCGCCGCACGCTGACCGAGGGGCGGGTGACCTTCTGGTCGCGCTCCCGCCAGGAGTACTGGCGCAAGGGCGACACCTCGGGCCACGCGCAGTACGTGCGCTCGGCGGCGCTCGACTGCGACGCCGACACGCTGCTCGTGCGCGTCGAGCAGATCGGCGCCGCCTGCCACACCGGCACCCGCACCTGCTTCGACGGCGACCCGATCGCCGTGACCCCCGGATTCCCGCCCGCCGACTGACGACGAGGAGCACACGTTGGCCGACGCCACGACCACCTTCGAGGAGTTCACCGCCCTGCTCTCGGGGCGCCGGGTCGTGCCCGTCGTGCGCGAGCTCTTCGCCGACGGCGAGACCCCGGTCGGCATCTACCGCAAGCTCGCGGGAGGCCGCCCCGGCACGTTCCTGCTGGAGTCGGCCGAGCAGGGCGGCATCTGGTCGCGCTATTCGTTCGTCGGCGTCTCGTCGTACGGCGTGCTCACCGAGGCATCCGACCGCGTCGAATGGCAGGACTACGGCCTGAGCGCCGAACGCGCCCTCGGCGACGCCGCCGGGCTCGCTCCGCTCGCCGCGCTCGAGGCGCTCTTCGAGCGCTGGCGCACCGAAGACGTGCCGGGCGCCCCGCCGCTCACCGGCGGCCTCGTCGGCTTCATCGGCTGGGAGGCGATCCGTCAGATCGAGCATCTGCCGAACCGGCCGCCGTCGGAGTTCCCGATGCCGGGCCAGGCGTTCGCGTTCGTCTCCGAGCTCATCGTGATCGACCACCGCACGGGCACCGTGCAGCTCATCGCCTCGGTGCTGAACGACCAGGGCGAAGCGCCGGAGCAGCTCTGGCAGGGTGCGCAGGCGCGCCTCGACCGCATGCAGCTGGGGCTCGCCCAGCCGACCGAGGCCTGGCTCGCCGAGATCGACCTGGCCCGCGCGGGCGACCCGGTGCATCGCACCGAGAAGGCCGACTTCCTTCGGGCCGTCGACCGCTCGAAGGAGTACATCCGCGAGGGCGACATCTTCCAGGTCGTCATCTCGCAGCGCTTCGAGCAGGAGGCGACCGCGCACCCGATCGATGTGTACCGGGTGCTCCGCAGCCTCAACCCGAGCCCGTACATGTACCTGCTGCATCTCGAGGACACGTCGGGGGAGCCGTACTGGATCGTCGGCTCCTCGCCCGAGGCGCTCGTGAAGGTGCAGCACGGCCGGGTGTTCACGCATCCGATCGCGGGGTCGAAGCCGCGTGGCGCGACGCCCGAGGCCGACGCCGACCTCGAGGCGGAGCTCATCGCCGACCCGAAGGAGCAGGCCGAGCACCTCATGCTCGTCGACCTCGCCCGCAACGACCTCGCGAAGGTCTGCACGGCCGGCACCGTCGAGGTGACCGAATTCATGCGGGTCGAGCGGTTCAGCCACATCATGCACCTCGTCTCCTCGGTCGAGGGCGACCTCGTCGGCGACGCCAACGCGATCGACGTCTTCCGCGCGACGTTCCCGGCGGGCACCCTGTCGGGCGCGCCGAAGCCACGTGCGCTCGAGATCATCGACGAGCTCGAGCCCGCGCAGCGCGGCCTCTACGGCGGGGTCGTCGGCTACTTCGGTTTCGGCGGCGACGCCGACCTCGCGATCGCCATCCGCACCGCGACGATCTCGGGCGGCGTCGCCCGGGTGCAGGCGGGCGGCGGCCTCGTCGCCGACTCGGATCCCGAATCCGAGTACCAGGAGTCCCGCAACAAGGCCGCCGCGCCGCTCCGTGCTGTCGCAGTGGCCAACGCGATGCGGCGGGTGGAGTCGTGAACCCGGCCCGCATGAAGCTGCCCGCGATGGTCGCGACGGTCGTGGGCGCCGGGCTCGTGCTGCTCTCGTGGAGCCAGACGTGGTTCGACCTCCTCATCGAGGCGAGCAGCACCGGCGGCACCGGTGAGCCGATCGCCGTCACCGGCAGCATCGCCTCTCCGGCGCTCGCGGCGCTCGGCCTCGCGGGCCTCGCGCTCGTGGCGGCGCTCGCGATCGCAGGGCCGGGCATCCGCTTCGTGCTCGGCCTGCTCGAGGTGCTCCTCGGCGGCTGCGTGCTGCTCGCGGCGAGCCTGTCCCTCGCCGACCCCATCGCCGCGGTGTCGCCTGCCGTCACGGATGCCACGGGCGTCGCCGGCGCCGCACCGACCGCCGAGCTCGTGGCATCCGTCACCGCGACGATCTGGCCAGTGCTCGCGATCGTCGGCGGCGTGCTGCTCGTGCTCGCTGGCCTCGCGGTGCTCGTGACGGGCGGCCGCTGGCCGGCCTCGTCTCGGCGGTACAGCGATTCCCGCATGGCCGCCGACGGCACCACGACAGCGGCCGCCGAGCGCCCCGCCTCGGACCGCGCCATCGACGACTGGGACGGCCTCAGCCGGGGCGACGACCCGACCGACGACGAGACCGACGTCGAAACGGGCGGCGCGACCGACGCTGCGCCCGACGATTCCACCGACCATGCCGCCGCCGACCCGCGCGACGACGAGAACCCCAGTGACGCGAACCGCTAGACTGGCCGACGAAAACCCCAGCACGAAGGAGCATCATGAGCATTGAGACCGCAGATCCCGGCCACGGACACTCGCCCGCGGCATGGACCGCCGTCACGATCATGCTCATCGCATTCACGATCGGCACGGTCGCCTTCTTCTTCGAGGCGGAGTGGCTCGTCTGGGCGTCGGCAGGTCTGCTCGTCGTCGGCCTGATCGTCGGCTGGGTGCTCGCGCGCGCCGGCTACGGTGTCGGCGGCTCGAAGGTCATCGAAAAGGCGCACTAGTGCTCGCCGAGTTGACGGCGAACGCTGTCGCCGACGCTCTGGCGCGCCGCGAGAGCACACCGTTCGCGGCCGTCGAGGCTGCGGCGCTCGAGCGCCCCGCGGCACTCGACGCGCTCGAGGCGCTGCGCCCGGCCGCCCACGTGAAGGTCATCGCCGAGATCAAGCGCTCGAGCCCCTCGCGGGGTTCGCTCGCGACGATCAGCGACCCGGCCGCCCTCGCTCGTCAGTACGAGCTCGGCGGTGCGAGCGCCATCAGCGTGCTCACCGAGGGCCGCAAGTTCGGCGGTTCGCTCGCCGACCTCGAGACCGTGCGCGCCGCGGTCTCGCTTCCGGTGCTGCGCAAGGACTTCATCGCGACGCCGTACCAGGTGCTCGAAGCCCGTGCCGCGGGCGCCGACCTCGTGCTGCTCATCGTGGCGGCGCTCGACGACCCGACGCTGCGCGAGCTCCACGACCTCATCGTCGAGCTCGGCATGACGCCGCTCATCGAGACCCACTCGGCTGAAGAGCTCGAGCGCGCCGCAGCGCTCGGCGCGCGCCTCATCGGCGTGAACGCCCGAGACCTCTCGACGTTCGAACTCGACCGCGACCTCTTCGGCCGCCTCGCGCCGCGATTCCCCGAGGGAGCGATCCGCGTCGCGGAGTCCGCGGTGCTGTCGGCGGCGGATGTCGCGCACTACCGCTCATCGGGCGCCGACGTCGTTCTCGTCGGCGAGGCGCTCGTCACGGGCGGCGACCCGATTGCCAACCTCTCAGCTTTCCTGGCGGTGTGACATGGCGCTCAGAGCGCAGACCGGTCCCTACTTCGGCGACTTCGGCGGGCGCTTCGTGCCCGAGTCCCTCGTCGCCGCCCTCGACGAGCTCGGCGAGGCCTACGACCTCGCCAAGCTCGACCCCGCGTTCGGCGAAGAGCTCGCCGAACTCGGCCGCAGCTACACGGGCCGGCCGTCGATCATCACCGAGGTGCCGCGCTTCGCCGCGCACGCCGGTGGTGCCCGGGTCATCCTGAAGCGCGAAGACCTGAACCACACGGGTTCGCACAAGATCAACAACGTTCTCGGACAGGCGCTGCTCACGAAGCGCATCGGCAAGACCCGCGTGATCGCCGAGACCGGAGCCGGTCAGCACGGCGTCGCGACGGCGACGGCTGCGGCGCTCTTCGGGCTCGACTGCGTCATCTACATGGGCGAGGTCGACACCGAGCGCCAGGCCCTGAACGTGGCGCGCATGCGGCTGCTCGGCGCCGAGGTCGTCGCGGTGAAGGCCGGTTCGCGCACGCTGAAGGACGCGATCAACGAGGCGATGCGCGACTGGGTCACCAACGTCGAGACCACCAACTACATCTTCGGCACGGTCGCGGGTCCGCACCCGTTCCCCGAGATGGTGCGCGACTTCCAGAAGATCATCGGCGAAGAGGCCCGCCAGCAGGTCATCGACCTCACCGGCGGGCTGCCGACGGCCGTCGCGGCCTGCGTCGGCGGCGGATCCAACGCGATCGGCATCTTCCACGCCTTCCTCGACGACGAGTCCGTCGCGCTCTACGGCTTCGAGGCCGGCGGCGATGGGGTCGAGACCGAGCGCCACGCCGCGACCATCACGAAGGGCCGCCCCGGCGTGCTCCACGGAGCGCGCAGCTACCTGCTGCAGGACGAAGACGGCCAGACCATCGAGTCGCACTCGATCTCGGCGGGGCTCGACTACCCCGGCGTCGGCCCCGAGCACTCGTGGCTCTCGGCGATCGGGCGCGCGAACTACCGCCCCGTGACCGACGACGCGGCGATGCAGGCGCTGCGCCTCCTCACCCGCACCGAGGGGATCATCCCGGCGATCGAGTCGGCCCACGCCCTCGCAGGCGCCCTCGAGCTCGGCCGCGAACTCGGACCCGAGGCCACCATCCTCGTGAACCTCTCGGGTCGCGGCGACAAGGACATGGACACGGCTGCTCACTACTTCGAGCTCTACGACCAGGAGAACGCCGAATGAACACGGTCGGTTCCGTCATCCGCCGCCGTAACGAGGAGGCGGGCGGCGCGCTCATCGGGTACCTGCCCGTCGGCTTCCCCACGTTCGACGAGAGCGTCGAAGCAGCGGTCGCGATGGTCGAGAACGGCGTCGACATCCTCGAGCTCGGCCTGCCGTACTCCGACCCCGTCATGGACGGTCCCGTCATCCAGGCGGCCACGCAGCAGGCGCTCGCGAACGGCTTCCGCCTCGCCGACGGCTTCGAGGCCGTGCGACGCATCACCGCGCGGGTGGATGCCCCGGTGCTGATCATGACCTACTGGAACCCTGTCGTGCAGTACGGCGTCGATCGATTCGCCGACGACCTGGTCGCGGCCGGGGGAGCGGGCCTCATCACGCCCGACCTCATCCCCGACGAGGGCGCCGACTGGATCGCGGCATCCGAACGCACCGGTCTCGACCGGGTGTTCCTCGCGGCGCCGACCTCGACCGACGCCCGAATCAGGCAGGTCGTCGACGCGAGTCGCGGCTTCGTCTACGCCGTCTCGACCATGGGCATCACCGGCGCCCGCAGCGACGTCGACCGGGCCGCTCGCACGCTCGTCGAGCGGCTGACGGCTGCCGACGCGCCCGCGAGCTGCGTCGGCGTCGGCATCTCCACGGCCGCCCAGGTCGCCGAGGTGCTCGAGTACGCGCAGGGCGCGATCGTCGGGTCGGCGCTCGTAAACGCACTCGCCACGGGCGGCGTCGCCGCGGTCGGCGAGCTGGCTGCGGAACTCGCGCGCGGCACCCGCGCAGAGTGAAGTACGCTCATTGAGGCCGTCAGCGGCCGAAGCAACTGAGGAAAGGCAGCAGCCGGCGTGATCGCACCGTTCAGCATTCCGAGCCCAGACCCCGCCTGGCGCGCCCTCGAGATTCCGGTCCCGTGGGGCACGCTGACGATCCAGACGTATGCGCTCTGCATCCTCGTCGGCATCATCCTCGCCGTCATCATCACCTCGCGCCGCCTCACCAAGCGCGGTGCCGAGCCCGGCATCGTGCTCGACATCGCCCTCTGGGCGGTGCCGCTCGGCATCATCGGCGCCCGGTTCTACCACGTCTTCACGCACCCCGACGACTACTTCTACGCCGGTGCGAACGTCTGGAATCCCTTTGCCCCCGGGGCCATCTGGAACATCTGGGAGGGCGGAAACGCCATCTACGGCGCCCTGATCGGCGGTGCGATCGGTGCGATCATCGGCTGCCGGTTCACCGGCATCCGCTTCTGGTCGTTCGCCGACGCGCTCGCACCCGGCCTGTTGGTCGCACAGGCCATCGGCCGGCTCGGCAACTGGTTCAACCACGAGCTCTTCGGCTCGCCCACCGACCTGCCCTGGGGCCTCGAGATCTCCTCCGACAACCTGGCCTTCCCGGCCGGCCTCGCCGAGGGCACGCTGTTCCACCCGACGTTCCTCTACGAGCTCGTGTGGAACCTTCTCGGCGCTGCCGCCATCGTCATGCTCGAGCGCAGGTTCAACCTGCGCTGGGGCAAGGCGTTCGGCGTATACCTCATCTGGTACGGCGCCGGCCGCGCGTTCTTCGAGTCGATCCGCCTCGACCCGAGCGAGATGTTCTTCGGCATCCGCGTCAACGTCTGGGCGTCGCTCGCAGCCGTCGTTCTCGGCATCGTGCTGATCCTCGTGCAGCGTCGTCGTCACACCGGCGACGAGCCGAGCCCGTACGTGCCGGGGCGTGAATGGACTGCGCCGAATGCTGAGGTAGACTCCGAAGATATCGAGTCCGACTCCGACTCTCTCGACGATGATGTCGAGGGTGAGAGCAAGACGGGCGTGACGGCAGCCACAAGCTCAAGCCGATCCACCTCAGCGTAAAACGCCCCCGCAGAACGTTCTCCGAAGCGACGCCGCACCACGCGTCGAGACATCTCCCTTGATGGGCCGACGACGTCCCCCGCTGCACACTTAGTTGATGAGGACGGTTCACGTGTCGCTCACCCCACCCTTCTCGAGGTTCGGTACTGTTCCGGCTGCCCAGGGCATGTACGACCCTGCCGCCGAGAAAGACGCCTGCGGCCTCGCGATGGTCGCCACGCTCCGTGGCACCGCCGGACACGACATCATCACGGCGGCGCTCGATGCGCTCCGCAACCTCGAGCACCGCGGCGCGGTCGGCTCCGACGCCGGCACCGGTGACGGCGCGGGCATCGTCACGCAGGTGCCCGACGCGTTCCTCCGCGCGGTCGCCGCGTTCGGGCTTCCCGCTGCCGGCGCCTACGCGGTCGGCAACGCGTTCCTTCCCGTCGACCCCACCGCACGCAGTCGGGTCAAGCAGGCACTCGTCGGGCTCGCGGCATCCGAAGGCCTGTCGGTCATCGGATGGCGCGAAGTGCCCGTGCGTCCCGATGAACTCGGCTCGCTCGCCCGGGCGGCGATGCCGGTCGTGCAGCAGCTCTTCGTGCAGGCGGTCGCCACCTCATCGACCGGCGCGACCGTCTCGGGCATCGAGCTCGACCGGCTCACTTTCCGGCTGCGCAAGCGCGCGGAACGCGAACTCGAGCTCTACTTCGCTTCGCTCTCGAGTCGCACCATCGTCTACAAGGGCATGGTCACGACGCTGCAGCTCGAGCCCTTCTACCCCGACCTCTCCGACGAGCGGTTCGCGTCGAAGCTCGCCCTCGTGCACTCCCGGTACTCGACCAACACCTTCCCGTCGTGGCCGCTCGCGCAGCCGTTCCGCATGATCGCGCACAACGGCGAGATCAACACGATCCAGGGCAACCGCAACTGGATGCGGGCGCGCCAGTCGCAGCTCGAGTCCGAGGTGCTGGGCGACCTCGCGCCGCTCCGGCCGATCGTCACGCCCGGTGCCAGCGACTCCGCCTCGTTCGACGAGGTCGTCGAGCTGCTCACGCTCGCAGGCCGGAGCCTCCCGCACGCCGTCATGATGATGGTGCCCGAGGCCTGGGAGAACCAGACCGAGATCGCACCCGAGCGCCGCGCGTTCTACGAGTACCACTCGATGCTCATGGAGCCGTGGGACGGCCCGGCCGCGATCGTCTTCACCGACGGCACGCTCGTCGGCGCGACCCTCGACCGCAACGGCCTGCGCCCGGGCCGCTACGTCGTCACCGACGACGGACTCGTGGTGCTCGCGAGCGAGATCGGCGTGCTCGACATCGAGCAGAGCCGCATCGTGCGCAAGGGCCGTCTGCAGCCGGGCCGCATGTTCCTCGTCGACACCGAGGCCGGGCGCCTCATCGAAGACGACGAGATCAAGGCGGAGCTCGCCGCAGCCGAGCCGTGGGGCGACTGGCTCGAGCAGGGCCGCATCCAGCTCGCCGAGCTGCCCGAGCGCGAGCACATCGTGCACCCGCCGGCATCAGTGAACCGTCGCCAGCGCACCTTCGGCTACACCGAGGAAGAGGTGAAGATCCTGCTCGCGCCGATGGCGCGCGCCGGGCAGGAACCCCTCGGCGCCATGGGCTCCGACACCCCGATCGCGGTGCTGTCCAAGCGCCCGCGCCTGCTCTTCGACTACTTCACGCAGCAGTTCGCGCAAGTCACGAACCCGCCGCTGGACTCAATCCGCGAAGCTGTCGTCACCTCGCTCGGCACGTCGCTCGGCCCCGAGCGCAACCTCCTCGACGCCGGACCCGAGCACGCACGACAGGTCGCGCTCACCTTCCCGGTGATCGACAACGACGAGCTCGCGAAGATCGTGCACATCGACCCGGCGCCGGGCGCACGCACGACGGTCACGATCCGCGGCCTCTATCGCTTCGACGAGGGCCCTGAAGCGCTCCGCAACCGCCTCACCGCGATCTGCGGCGAAGTCGACCAGGCCATCGACGACGGCGCGGCCTTCATCGTGCTGAGCGACCGCGACTCCAACAAGGACCTCGCACCGATCCCGTCGCTCCTCATGCTCTCCGCGGTGCACCACCACCTCATCCGCTCCGAGAACCGCATGAAAGTCGGGCTCGTGGTCGAGGCCGGCGACGTGCGCGAGGTGCACCAGGTCGCGTTGCTCATCGGCTACGGGGCATCCGCGGTGAACCCCTACCTCGCCATGGAGAGCTGCGAAGACCTCGTGCGCTCGGGAGTCATCACCGGCGTCACGCCCGAAGACGCGGTGCACAACGTCATCAAGGCGCTCGGCAAGGGCGTGCTGAAGATCATGTCGAAGATGGGGATCTCCACCATCTCGTCGTACGCGGGGGCTCAGGCCTTCGAGGCGATCGGGCTCGACCAGGGCTTCATCGACGAGTTCTTCACCGGCACGACCTCGAAGCTCGGCGGCGTCGGCATCGACACGATCGCCTCCGAGAACCTCGACCGGCACACGCAGGCGTACCCGCAGGATGTCGCGGTGCGCGCGCACGAGCGCCTGGCGACGGGCGGCGAGTACCAGTGGCGCCGCGACGGCTCGCCCCACCTCTTCAACCCCGAGACGGTCTTCCGCCTGCAGCACGCGACGCGCAACCGCCGCTACGACGTGTTCCGCGAGTACACCTCGCTCGTCGACTCGCAGGCCGAAGACCTCATGACGCTCCGCGGCATGTTCGCCCTGCGCACCGGCACGCGGCCGGCGGTGCCGATCGACGAGGTCGAGTCCGTCGAGTCGATCGTCAAGCGGTTCTCGACCGGGGCGATGAGCTACGGCTCCATCTCCAAGGAGGCGCACGAGTCGCTCGCGATCGCGATGAACCGGCTCGGCGCGAAGTCGAACACCGGTGAGGGCGGCGAAGACCTCGACCGTCTGCTCGACCCCGAGCGCCGCAGCGCGATCAAGCAGGTCGCCTCGGGTCGTTTCGGCGTCACGAGCATGTACCTGACCCATGCCGAAGACATCCAGATCAAGCTCGCCCAGGGTGCCAAGCCCGGCGAGGGCGGCCAGCTGCCGCCGACGAAGGTGTACCCGTGGGTCGCACGCACGCGGCACGCGACCGCCGGCGTCGGCCTCATCTCGCCGCCGCCGCACCACGACATCTACTCGATCGAAGACCTCAAGCAGCTGATCTTCGACCTGAAGCGCGCGAACCCGAAGGCGCGCGTGCACGTGAAGCTCGTCAGCCAGTCGGGCATCGGCGCGGTCGCAGCAGGCACTGCCAAGGCCCTCGCCGATGTCATCCTCGTCTCGGGTCACGACGGCGGCACCGGCGCGAGCCCTCTCAACTCGCTGAAGCACGCGGGCACCCCCTGGGAGCTCGGCCTGGCCGAGACCCAGCAGACGCTCATGCTGAACGGCATGCGCGACCGCGTGGTCGTGCAGGTCGACGGGCAACTGAAGACCGGGCGCGACGTCGTGATCGGCGCGCTGCTCGGTGCGGAGGAGTTCGGCTTCGCCACGGCGCCGCTCGTCGTGCAGGGCTGCGTCATGATGCGGGTCTGCCACCTCGACACGTGCCCGGTGGGCGTCGCGACGCAGAACCCCGAGCTGCGCAAGCGCTTCACGGGCAAGCCCGAGTTCGTCGTGAACTTCTTCGAGTTCATCGCCCAGGAGGTGCGGGAGTACCTCGCGGAGCTCGGCTACCGCTCGATCGACGAGATCGTCGGCCGGCGCGAGCTGCTCGACGTCGACCGCGCACTCGACCACTGGAAGGCCTCGGGCCTCGACCTGACCCCGATGCTCGTCGGACCGGACTTCTCGGAGTCCGAGGCACGGCGGAACCTGCGCGGTCAGGACCACGAGCTCGACCAGCACTTCGACAACGAGCTCATCCGGCGCAGCCGCCTCGTGCTCGAACAGGGCGGCAACATCGAGATCGCGCTGCCGATCCGCAACACCGAGCGCGCCGTCGGCACCATGCTCGGCCACGAGGTCACGCTGCGGCGCGGCGAGCACGGCCTGCCGAGCGGTTCGATCGACATCACGCTCACGGGGTCTGCCGGCCAGTCGCTCGGCGCCTTCCTGCCGGCGGGCATCACGCTCCGCCTCGAGGGCGACTCGAACGACTACGTCGGCAAGGGGCTGTCGGGCGGCCAGATCGTGGTTCGTCCGTCGCGCGACAGCGGCTTCGTCGCCGAGCGCAACGTGATCGCCGGAAACGTCATCGGCTACGGGGCGACCCAGGGGAGCATGTTCATCCGCGGCATCGTCGGCGAACGCTTCCTCGTGCGCAACTCCGGCGCCACCGCGGTCGTCGAGGGCGTGGGCGATCACGCGCTCGAGTACATGACCGGCGGGCTCGCGCTCATCCTCGGCGAGACCGGTCGCAACCTCGGTGCGGGCATGTCGGGCGGCACCGCCTACGTGCTCGGTCTCCGTGAAGAACGCGTGAACCGCGAATCGCTGACGACCGGGGAGCTCGAGCTGCACCCGCTCGGCAGCGCCGATCGCGAGATCGTCCGCGACCTGCTGGAACAGCACGTCGCGAACACCGACTCCGCGGTCGCCGCATCGCTCCTCGCCGCCGGCGACGACGCATTCGACCGCTTCACCAAGGTGCTGCCGCGCGACTACGCCGCAGTGCTCCGAACCCGCCAGAGCGCGGTCGACGAGGGGCTGGACCCCGACGGCGACGTGGTCTGGACTCGAATCCTGGAAGTGACCAATGGCTGACCCGAAGGGCTTTCTGAAGGTCACCGAGCGCGAGCTGCCCAAGCGGCGGCCGGTGCCGGTGCGCATCATGGACTTCAAAGAGGTCTACGAGCAGGGCGACCCCGCTCAGCTCCGCCGTCAGGCCGGGCGCTGCATGGACTGCGGCATCCCGTTCTGCCATCAGGGGTGCCCGCTCGGCAACCTGATCCCCGAGTGGAACGACCTCATGTACCGCGGCGAGGGACGCGCGGCCGCCGAGCGCCTGCACGCGACGAACAACTTCCCCGAGTTCACGGGGCGGCTCTGCCCGGCTCCGTGCGAGTCGGCGTGCGTGCTCGGCATCAACCAGCCGGCCGTCACGATCAAGCAGGTCGAGGTCTCGATCATCGACGAGGCGTTCGGCAACGGCTGGGTGCAGCCGCAGCCGCCAGGGCGTCTCACGGGCAAGACCGTCGCGGTCGTCGGTTCGGGCCCGGCCGGTCTGGCCGCAGCCCAGCAGCTCACGCGCGCCGGTCACACCGTCGCCGTGTTCGAGCGCGACGACCGCATCGGGGGCCTGCTCCGCTACGGCATCCCCGACTTCAAGATGGAGAAGAAGCACCTCGAACTGCGGCTCGCCCAGATGACGGCCGAGGGCACCCGGTTCCGCGCCGGCGTCGACATCGGCGTCGACATCACCTGGGCGCAGCTCCGCGAGCGCTACGACGCCGTCGTGATCGCCACCGGTGCGATCGTTCCCCGCGACCTGCCGATCCCCGGGCGAGACCTGCCCGGCGTGCACTTCGCCATGGACTACCTCGTGCAGTCGAACCGGCACCTCGCCGGCGACCAGGTCGTCGACCAGGTCACCGCCGAGGGCAAGCACGTCGTCGTGCTCGGCGGCGGTGACACCGGCGCCGACTGCATCGGCACCGCGCACCGCCAGGGCGCCCTCTCGGTGACGAACCTCGCGATCGGCAAGGAGCCGAGTGCGAACCGGCCCGAACACCAGCCGTGGCCCATGCACCCGACCCTGTTCGAGGTGCAGAGCGCGCACGAGGAGGGCGGCAACCGCCAGTTCCTCGCCTCCACGGTCGAGTTCCTCGCGAACGAGGTCGGAGAGGTGCGCGCCATCCGGGTCGCGGAGACCGAGTACCTCGACGGCCGGCGCGTGCCGAAGGCGGGCACCGAGCGGGAGATCCCCGCCGACCTCGTGCTGCTCGCGCTCGGGTTCACCGGGCCCGAGACCGCGGCGCTCGACGAGCAGTTGGCGCTGGCCGTCACCGACCGCGGCAACCTCGCCCGCGAGGCCGACTACGCGACCGCACAACCGGGCGTCTTCGTCGCAGGCGATGCCGGCCGCGGCCAGTCGCTCATCGTCTGGGCGATCGCAGAAGGTCGTGCTGCGGCATCCGCCGTCGACCGCTACCTTGAAGGCGAGACCCTGCTGCCGTCGCCGATCGCCTCGACGGCGCACGCCTTCTCCATCTGACCACTGCGCGCCGCACGGCGCGCTTCGACCAACACCCGGCGCTGACGCGCGGAACATGGGAGCACAAGATAATGAGACGAGCGAAGATCGTCGCCACCCTCGGGCCGGCGACATCGAGCTATGAGCAGATCCGGGCGATCATCGATGCGGGCGTCGACGTCGCGCGGATGAACCTCAGCCACGGCAGCTACGACGTGCACGAAGGCGTCTACCAGAACGTGCGGAAGGCCGCGAACGACAGCGGCAAGGCCATCGCCGTGCTGGTCGACCTGCAGGGCCCGAAGATCCGCCTCGGCAAGTTCGCCGACGGACCGCACGAACTCGCCGAGGGCGACATCTTCAAGATCACGACCGAAGACGTGGTCGGCACGAAGGAGATCGTCGGCACGACGTTCAAGGGGCTTCCCCAAGACGTCAAGCCCGGCGACTTCCTGCTGATCGACGACGGCAAGGTCCGTGTCGAGGTCATCGAGACCGATGGCGTCGTCGTCACGACCCGCGTCATCGTCGCCGGCCCGGTGTCGAACAACAAGGGCATCAACCTGCCCGGCGTGGCGGTCAACGTGCCCGCGCTCTCCGAGAAGGACGAGGCCGACCTCCGCTGGGGCCTCGAGCTCGGCGCCGACCTCATCGCGCTCTCCTTCGTGCGCAACGCGTCCGACATCACGCGAGTGCACGAGATCATGGACGAGGTGGGCCGACGCGTGCCCGTCGTCGCGAAGATCGAGAAGCCGCAGGCCGTCGACGCCCTCGAGGAGATCACCGAGGCGTTCGACGCCATCATGGTCGCCCGTGGCGACCTCGGCGTCGAACTGCCCCTCGAGGCGGTGCCGATCGTGCAGAAGCGCGCGGTCGAGATCGCCCGTCGTCTCGCCAAGCCCGTCATCGTGGCGACGCAGATGCTCGAGTCGATGATCCACAGCCCCGTGCCGACGCGCGCGGAGACCTCCGACGTCGCGAACGCGGTGCTCGACGGCGCCGACGCGGTCATGCTCTCGGGCGAGACGAGCGTGGGGGAGTACCCCGTCATCACGGTGCAGACCATGGCGCGCATCGTCGAGTCGACCGAGCAGCACGGGCTCGACCGCATCCTGCCGCTCGGCACGAAGCCGCGCACCCAGTCGGGTGCGATCACCGCCGCCGCGGTCGAGGTCGCCGACTTCGTCGAGGCGAAGTACCTGTGCGTGTTCACGGAGTCGGGCGAGACGGTGCGCCGCATGACGCGACTGCGTTCGAAGATCCCCATCCTGGCCTTCACGCCCGACCCCGCGATCCGTCGTCGCCTCGCTCTCAACTGGGGCGTCGAGTCGTTCGTCGTCTCGCGGGTGACCCACACCGACCAGATGGTCGGCCAGGTCGACGAGGCGCTCGCGAAGACCGGCAAGGCGGTCAACGGCGAGAAGGTCGTCATCATCTCGGGTTCCCCTCCCGGAATCCCCGGCACCACCAACGACGTGCGTGTGCACGTCGTCGGCGAGGTGCTCTAAGCCGCATCACGAGGGGAGCCGGCCCGAGAGGGCCGGCTCCTTTCGCATGCGCTCGCATGCCCGCTGCGTCGAACAGCGGA
Source organism: Agromyces cerinus (assembly GCF_016907835.1). Taxonomy (NCBI): domain Bacteria; kingdom Bacillati; phylum Actinomycetota; class Actinomycetes; order Micrococcales; family Microbacteriaceae; genus Agromyces; species Agromyces cerinus. The sequence continues at coordinate 1,272,187 of NZ_JAFBCT010000001.1, forward strand.
TGCCTCGGCCGACGTGGCACACTCGGAGCGTGACCGTCGAGTTCGAGTGCATCACCCGCCTGTCGTCGCCGGTGCAGCGATCGTTCGACCTGGCGCGGAGCATCGACCTGCACGTCTCCTCGATGGCGGCCTCGCGTGAACGCGCCGTGGCGGGGACCACGACGGGGCTCATCGGCGATGGTGAGGAAGTCACGTGGCGGGCGTGGCACTTCGGAGTGCCGTTCCGCTTGACGAGCCGCATCACCGAGTTCGACGAACCGGCGTCGTTCGTCGACGAACAGGTGCGCGGGCCGTTCCGTTCGTTCCGGCACGAGCACGGATTCGCGCCCGACGGGTCGGGCGGCACGATCATGACCGACCGGGTGCGGTTCGTCGCTCCGTTCGGTCCGCTCGGCCGGATCGCGGAGGTCGTCATCGGCCCGTATCTGCAGCGGCTCATCGAACAGCGGAACGCGCACATCGCGGCATCCGCTCACTGAGCTGTTCTCGCTCGTCGAGCTGGTGCCGGTGGTGGGGGTCGAACCCACACGCCCTTTCGGGCAAAGCATTTTGAGTGCTCCGCGTCTGCCATTCCGCCACACCGGCCAAAGGCCTCGCTCAGAATACCGTAGGCTTTCCTCCGTGACAGACACCGAACCAACTCAGTCGGCACCGCGCCGCGTGGTCGTGGCGGAAGATGAGTCGCTCATCCGCCTCGACATCGTCGAGATCCTGCGCGACAACGGCTTCGAGGTCGTCGGCGAGGCCGGTGACGGCGAAACGGCAGTGGCGCTCGCCACCGAGCTGCGGCCCGATCTCGTCATCATGGACGTCAAGATGCCCCAGCTCGACGGCATCTCCGCCGCAGAGCGGCTCTCGAAGGGCCACATCGCCCCGGTCGTGCTCCTCACGGCGTTCAGCCAGAAGGAGCTCGTGGAGCGCGCCAGCGAAGCCGGCGCCCTGGCCTACGTCGTGAAGCCGTTCACGCCCAACGACCTGCTGCCCGCGATCGAGATCGCCCTGGCCCGCTACGCGCAGATCATCGCGCTCGAGGCCGAGGTCGGCGACCTCGTCGAGCGCTTCGAGACCCGCAAGCTCGTCGATCGGGCCAAGGGCCTGCTCAACGAGAAGATGGGACTCTCGGAGCCCGAGGCGTTCCGGTGGATCCAGAAGGCCTCGATGGACCGCCGCCTCACGATGAAAGACGTCTCGCAGGCGATCATCGAGCAGCTCGCGGCCAAGAAGTAACACCACAGGTTTCCATACAGCGGATGCCGCGGCGACACGAGTCGCCGCGGCATCCGCTGTTCTCGTTCCGTCTCAGGCCGCTGGGCGGTCCTTGATGAGGTTCGTGATGCGGATCGTGGAGCAGCGACGGCCCTGATCGTCGGTGACGGCGATCTCGTGCGTCGTGAGGGTGCGGCCGAGGTGGATCGGCGTGCAGACCCCGGTCACCCATCCGCTCGTCGCGGATCGCGTGTGCGTCGCGTTGATCTCGATGCCGACGGCGAGCTTGCCGTCGCCCGCCCACAGGTTCGCGGCCATGGAGCCGAGCGACTCGCCGAGCACCACGTAGGCGCCGCCGTGCAGGAGCATCGCGGGCTGCGTGTTGCCCTCGACCGGCATTCTCGCGACGGAACGATCGACCGAGAACTCGAGGAACTCGATGCCCATCTTCTCGGCCAGGGCCCCCGTTCCCCGGGTGTGGAGGTAGTCGATCGGGTCGCTCGTCTGGGTCATGCTCGCCTTCGAGATGGGCCGTCGGGCAGTGTCGTCGGCCGCTTGTAGTCTTGGGGGGTGTCGGACGCAGAAAAGCCTACCCTCCTCGTCGTCGACGGCCATTCGTTGGCCTTCCGGGCCTTCTACGCCCTCCCAGTCGACAGTTTCACCACCCGCGACGGTCAGCACACGAACGCCATCCACGGCTTCCTGTCGATGCTGCTCCTGCTGCTGCAGAACGAGAAGCCGACGCACATCGCCGTCGCCTTCGACATCTCGCGCGCGTCGTTCCGCACGCGGGAGTACCCCGAGTACAAGGGCACCCGCGGTGAGACCCCGGTCGAGTTCAAGGGGCAGGTGCCGCTGCTGCAAGACGCCCTGAAGGCGATGGGCGTGCGCACCCTCGAGAAAGAGGATTACGAGGCCGACGACATCCTCGCGACGCTCGCCGCTCGCGGGCGTGCGGAGGGCTACCGGGTGCTCCTCGTCTCGGGCGACCGCGACACCATCCAGCTCGTCAACGACGACGTCACGCTGCTCTACCCGAACACCCAGGGCGTCTCGCAGCTGAAGCGCTACGACACCGACGCGGTCGTCGAGCGGTACGGTATCCGGCCCGAGCAGTACCCCGACGTCGCCGCGCTCGTGGGCGAGTCGAGCGACAACCTCATCGGCATCACGAAGGTCGGCGAGAAGACCGCCGTCAAGTGGCTCGGCCTCTACGGCTCCCTCGACGGCATCCTCGAGCACGCCGAGGAGATCAAGGGCGTCGTCGGGCAGAACCTGCGCGACGAGAAAGAGAACGCCATCCGCAACCGCCGCCTCAACCGGCTCGTGACCGATGTCGAGCTCGACGTCGCGATCGACGAGCTCGAGGCCAAGCCGATCGACATCGAGGCGGTGCAGCCGCTCTTCGAACGGCTCGAGTTCCGCACGCTGTTCGAGCGCATGAAGAAGATCGTGGCCGGCAACGGCAACGGCAACGGCAACGGCGCTGCCGCGACCCCCACTGCGCCTGCGGCCCCGGCGGCGGATGCCCCTGCGGCCCCCGCCGCACCGAGCCCGCGCCGTCTGCTCGACGAGGAGCTCGCCGCCTGGATCGAGCGCGCCGTCGTCGCAGAGCCCGCGGGTCTCGGCCTCAGCATCGAGGTGCTCGACGGCACCGTGATCGGCGCCGGCATCGCGACGGCGACCGAGTCCGTGCACCTCCCGTGGCAGCAGGGTCGCACTGACTACGCGCCGTTCGAGGCGTGGCTCGCGAGCGACGCGCCGAAGATCATGACCGATGCGAAGCCCCAGCTGAAGGCGCTCATGCGCTCGGGCCTCGCGTTCGACGGGCTCGTCGTCGACACCCTCGTCGCCGGATGGCTCGTGCGGCCGATCCTCGCCGAGAAGACGCTCGCCGACCTCGTCGAGCGCTACCTCGGCGAGACCGTGCCGCAGGCCGACCCCGCCCAGCTCGTGCCCGAAGAGGGCGCCGACGCGGGCGCCCCCGAGTATGCGTGGTACTCGCTGCGGGTCGCGCCCGTCGTGCTCCGGGCCCTGCCCGAGAGCTCGCGACAGCTGCTCGCCGATGTCGAGATGCCGCTCGTGCCGGTGCTCGCGGCGATGGAGGTGCGCGGCGTCACCGTCGATCACGACGAGCTCTCCTCGCTCTCGACCGAACTCGGCGCCCGTGCCGCGGGCCTGGCAGAGGCCGCCTTCACCGAGATCGGGCGCGAGGTCAACCTGGGTTCCCCCAAGCAGCTCCAAGAGGTGCTCTTCGACCAGCTCGGCATGCCGAAGACGCGGGCGACGAAGACCGGCTACACGACCGATGCGAGTGCGCTGGCCGACCTGCAGGAATCGAACCCGCACCCGTTCCTCGGCTACCTGCTCGAACACCGCGACGCCACGAAGCTGCGTCAGATCGTCGAGTCCCTCGACAAGTCGATCGCCGCCGACGGCCGCATCCACACGAGCTACGGTCAGATCGGCGCCGCCACGGGCCGCATGTCGTCGAACGACCCGAACCTGCAGAACATCCCGATCCGCACCGAAGACGGCCGGCGCATCCGCAAGGCGTTCCGACACGGCCCCGAGTACACCGAGCTGCTCACGGCCGACTACTCGCAGATCGAGATGCGCATCATGGCGCACCTCTCGGGCGACCCCGGGCTCATCGAGGCGTTCAACGCCGGTGAAGACCTGCACCGCTTCGTCGGCGCACGCGTGTTCGGGGTCGACCCCGCCGACGTCACCCCCGTGATGCGCACGAAGGTGAAGGCCATGTCGTACGGCCTCGCCTACGGCCTCAGCGCCTTCGGTCTCTCGAAGCAGCTCCGCATCGATCGCGCCGAGGCGACGCAGCTCATGAAGGAGTACTTCGAGCGCTTCGGTGCGGTGCGCGACTACCTGCGCATGGTCGTCGAGCAGGCGAAGATCGACGGCTACACCGAGACGATCTTCGGTCGTCGCCGCCCCTTCCCCGACCTCAACAGCCCGAACCGGGTGCTTCGCGAGAACGCCGAGCGCGCCGCGCTGAACTCGCCGATCCAGGGCTCTGCGGCCGACATCATCAAGATCGCGATGTCCCGCGTCGAGAACGACCTCGCGGCACAGGGCATGGCGAGCCGCATGCTGCTCACCGTGCACGACGAGCTCATCTTCGAGGTGGCGGCGGGGGAGTCCGAGACGCTCGAGACGCTCGTGCGCGACCGCATGGCGAGTGCGGCCGAGCTGCTCGTGCCGCTCGACGTGCAGATCGGTCGCGGGGCCAACTGGGAGGACGCCGCGCACTGATCGGTGCGCCGACCGGGCGGGGCATCCATCCACAACGTGGAACTGTGTGCCTCGAACGGGTGCGGTCCGTCATAGGCTCGGGTTCATGACTTCGAGTGAGCGCACCCCGACCGACGTCGATCGCATTGCAGAGGGGTGGGTCGACACACTCGTCGAATTGAACCCCGGCGTCGGCACCTACATCGGCCGCACGACGTTCGACGAGCAGCTCGCCGACTACTCGCCCGAGGGTCACGAGCGCTCCATCGCAGCCACGCGCGAGGCGCTCGCCGCCCTTCGTGCCGCGACGCCGGTCGACGACGTCGATCGCATCACCGTGGCCGATCTCGGCAGCGAGCTCGAGCTCGAACTCGAGCGCCACGACGCCCGACTCCACCTGCGCGACCTCAACGTGATCGCGAGCCCTGCACAAGACATCCGGGAGGTCTTCGACCTCATGCCGACCGATGCCCCTGAGGAGTGGGATCGCATCGCGACCCGTCTCGAGGCCGTCCCCGGCGCGATCGACGGCTACATCGAGACCCTGCGGGAGGGCATCGCCCGGGGCACCGTGCCCGCCGCTCGCCAGGTGAGCGAGGTCGCCGCGCAGGCGCGACGCATCGCCAGGCCCGACGGGTTCTTCGGCACGTTCGCCGGCTCGGCGAAGGCGGGCGATGCCGATCTCCCCGCCTCGATCACGAGCCACCTCGGCGTCGGGGCGGCCGCGGCCGCCGCGTCGTACGGTCGGCTCGCCGAGTTCCTCGAGTCGGAGTTGCACCCGGTCGCCGGCGAGCACGACGGTGTCGGCCGTGAGATCTACGCGCTGCAGTCGCGCCACTTCCTCGGGGCCGTGATCGACCTCGACGAGACCTACGAGTGGGGCATCGAAGAGCTCGCCCGCATGGTCGCCGAGCAGGAGTCGATCGCGAACGAGATCCTGCCCGGGGCATCCGTGCACGAGGCGATCGCGTTCCTCGACGGAGACCCGTCGCGAAAGCTCCACGGCACCGACGCGCTGCAGCGCTGGATGCAGGAGACGAGCGACCGTGCCGTCGCCGAACTCGCCGGCACGCAGTTCGACATCCCCGCCGAGATCCGCACGCTCGAGTGCATGATCGCGCCGACGCAGGAGGGCGGCATCTACTACACCGGTCCGAGCGACGACTTCTCGCGCCCGGGTCGCATGTGGTGGTCGGTGCCCGAGGGCGTCACCGAGTTCGACACCTGGCGCGAGCTCACGACGGTGTACCACGAGGGTGTTCCCGGTCACCACCTGCAGATCGGCCAGGCCGTCGTGAACCGTGGACAGCTGAACACCTGGCGTCGACAGCTCGCCGGCACCTCCGGCCATGCCGAGGGCTGGGCGCTCTACGCCGAGCGGCTCATGCAGGGCCTCGGCTACCTCGACGACCCGGCCGACCGGCTCGGCATGCTCGACGGCCAGCGCATGCGCGCCGCGCGCGTCGTCCTCGACATCGGCGTGCACCTCGGCAAGCAGCGGCCCGACGGGCAGGGTGCCTGGACCGGCGACTACGCCTTCGACTTCCTCGGGCAGAACGTCAACATGAACGAGGGCTTCGTGCGCTTCGAGGTGAACCGGTACCTCGGCTGGCCGGGCCAGGCGCCGTCGTACAAGGTCGGCCAGCGCATCTGGGAGCAGCTGCGCGACGAGGTCGCCCGCCGCGAGGGCGCGTCGTTCGACATCCGCGAGTTCCACCGCAACGCGCTCGCGCTCGGCGGCGTGGGGCTCGACACCCTGCGTTCCGCGCTGCTCGGCTGATCGCGCCGGTGTCGACGCAGCAGCCGCAGCAGGGCGCAGGGTCAGCACCGTCGACGGATGCCGCGCCGCCGCTCTCGCCGTACGCGCAGGCGCTCGGCGGGGCCGTCTCCGAGCTCCATCCGGGGTTGCAGTGCTACTTCTCGGAGGTGCCCGACGGCGCGGTCGGGCGTGGACGCGGCACGTTCGAGGTCGTCGGCACCCCGCGCCGATGGCTCTGGCCGCTGCTCTCGGTGCTGGGCCGGTGGGGCGTCCTGTTCCCCGTGCACGAGGTCGAGGTGCCGTTCGCGGTGGAGAACCGGCGGTCGTCGACGGGCGTCCTCCATGCCGTGCGCCGGTTCGAGTTCCGTTCCGGTTCGCGCGAGATGACCGACGCGGTGCACTTCCGGAACGGTCGCGTGATCGATGTGCTCGGCGTCGGTGGGCGGTTGCGCGTGGCATTCGATGCGACCGTGCGAGAGGGGGCGCTCGTGCTCAGCTCGACGTCGGTCGGGCTTCGAGCCGGCCGGGTGCGGCTGCGGATCCCGACCGCCGTGGCGCCGCGAGCGCGGGTGGTGGAGCGGTTCGACGGGGTGACCGGCCGGCAGAGCGTGCGGTTCACGCTCGATGCGCCGCTGCTCGGGCGGATCTATGAGTACGCGGGTTCCTTCGTCTACGAGATCGAACAGGAGACGCCGGCATGACGCGCGTGGTCATCGCCGGGGCATCCGGCTTCATCGGGCGTCACCTCGTCGCGAGGTATCGCGCGGCCGGCATCGAGGTGCGCACGATCGGTCGCGGTGCGTCGGCGGATGCCGCGTGGGGCGACCCGGCGGCGATCGCCGGCCTCGTCGACGGATGCGACGTGCTCGTGAACCTCGCAGGCAAGAGCGTCAACTGCCGGTACACCCCGCGCAATCGCGCCGAGATCGTGCGTTCGCGGGTGGAGACGACCGCAGCGCTGCGTTCGGCCGTCGAGTCGGCCGCCGTGCCGCCGCGGGTCTGGTTCAACTCCTCGACGGCCACGATCTACCGACATGCCGAAGACCGCCCGATGACCGAGCGCGACGGCGAGCTCGGGAGCGGATTCTCGGTCGAGGTCGCGAAGGCCTGGGAGCGGGAGTTCTTCGCCGGCGCGCTGCCGGCGACGCGGCGGATCGCCCTCCGCATCGCGATCGTGCTTGGTGACGGCAGTGTGATGCGGCCGCTCGCGCGGCTCGCGCGATTCGGACTCGGCGGGCCGCAGCTCGACGGACGGTGGCCGGCGACGCGCGCCCGCCGGGCCGCGGGCACACACCACGAGTTCACGGCGCGAAGCGGCCGACAGCGTTTCAGCTGGGTGCACATCGACGATGTCGCGGGCATCATCGACTTCCTCGCGGAGCGGCCCGATCTCGACGGCGTCGTGAACGTCAGCGCCCCGAACCCCACCGACAACCGCACGCTGATGCGCACCATCCGCCGACTCCTCGGCGTGCCGTTCGGCATTCCGGCATGGCGGTGGATGCTCGAGCCCGGATCCGCGGTGATCCGCACCGAGACCGAGCTGGTGCTGAAGAGCCGATGGGTCGTTCCCGAGCGCCTCCTCGATGCGGGATACGAGTTCGCGTATCCCGATCTCGAGCCGGCGCTCCGCAGCATCCTGAAGCCTGAAACGAAGCGCTCCGCGGCGGGTCGAGTGCCGACGCCGCGGGACTGACACGGTCGTTTGCCAATGGGGGAGCGCTTCCGTTAGGATTGAGCGTCACTCGTGTGACATCCCTGTCCGCATGCCCATCGCGGAATCAACATATCGCTCTCCCACGCGATGGGCTCGATTTTGTCCTTTACGGAGCATTCACTACATGACAACCGCAACGACCAAGGCGCCCAAGCAGGTCGCGATCAACGACATCGGATCTGCTGACGATTTCCTCGCCGCGGTCGAGAAGACTTTGAAGTTCTTCAACGACGGCGACCTCATCGAGGGTACCGTCGTGAAGATCGACCGCGACGAGGTTCTCCTCGACGTCGGCTACAAGACCGAGGGTGTCATCCCCTCGCGTGAGCTTTCGATCAAGCACGATGTCGACCCCAGCGAGGTCGTCGGCGTCGGCGACACCGTCGAGGCCCTCGTCCTCCAGAAGGAAGACAAAGAAGGCCGCCTCATCCTGTCGAAGAAGCGCGCTCAGTACGAGCGTGCATGGGGCGACGTGGAGAAGATCAAGGAAGCCGACGGCGTCGTGACCGGTTCGGTCATCGAGGTCGTCAAGGGCGGCCTGATCGTCGACATCGGCCTCCGCGGCTTCCTCCCGGCGTCGCTCATCGAGCTCCGCCGCGTGCGCGACCTCACGCCGTACCTCGGCCAGGAGATCGAGGCGAAGATCCTCGAGCTCGACAAGAACCGCAACAACGTCGTGCTCTCGCGCCGCGCGCTCCTCGAGCAGACGCAGTCCGAGTCGCGTTCGACGTTCCTCGCGAACCTCCACCCGGGACAGATCCGCAAGGGTGTCATCTCGTCGATCGTCAACTTCGGTGCGTTCGTCGACCTGGGCGGCGTCGACGGTCTCGTCCACGTCTCCGAGCTCTCGTGGAAGCACATCGAGCACGCCAGCGAGGTCGTCGAGGTCGGTCAGGAAGTCACCGTCGAGGTGCTCTCCGTCGAGCTCGACCGCGAGCGCGTCTCGCTGTCGCTCAAGGCGACGCAGGAGGACCCGTGGCAGGTCTTCGCCCGTACCCACGCGATCGGTCAGGTCGCTCCGGGTAAGGTCACGAAGCTCGTTCCGTTCGGTGCGTTCGTTCGCGTCGCAGACGGCATCGAGGGCCTCGTCCACATCTCCGAGCTGTCGGGCAAGCACGTCGAGCTCGCAGAGCAGGTCGTGTCGGTCGGCGAAGAGGTCTTCGTCAAGGTCATCGACATCGACCTCGAGCGTCGCCGCATCTCGCTCTCGCTGAAGCAGGCGAACGAGGGCGTCGACCCCGAGGGCACCGAGTTCGACCCGGCGCTCTACGGCATGCTCACCGAGTACGACGAGCAGGGCAACTACAAGTACCCCGAGGGCTTCGACCCCGAGACCAACGAGTGGCGCGAGGGCTTCGAGGCCCAGCGCGAGAAGTGGGAGCAGGACTACGCTGCAGCCCAGGCTCGCTGGGAGGCTCACAAGAAGCAGGTCGCCGCGGCGAACGCTGCTGCTGTGGCCGACGACTCGTTCACCTCGAGCGCTGCATCGTTCTCGAGCGACTCGGCCGGCGCGGGCACCCTCGCCGACGACGCGTCGCTCGCGGCGCTGCGCGAGAAGCTCTCGAGCAACAACTAGTCACGATCCGCGACACGTCGCGGTCCGCGATACGGAAGGCCGGTCCCCTCGGGGGCCGGCCTTCCGGCGTCTCACGGGGCAGTCGACGGATGTCGCGCGCTCCGCGCCCTGCGGCGGCGGCGCACGGCGATGATCACGAGCGCGGCGATCAACACGATGCCGAGCACGACGAGCACCGGGGCGAGGATCGCCGCGAAGGCCAGTGCGAAGGAGCCGGCATCCTCGGCTGCGCTCGCGACCGGCGCGCCGATGCCCGCCGTGGCGGCATTGACGACCGGACGGGCCATGGCCTTCGCGAGATGCACGAGCAGGGCGAGTCCCACGCCGATCGCGATGGGCACCCACTGCTGCGAGGTGACGAACGCCTCGGGATCGGTGACCGCCGTCGTCGTCGCGCTGACCCCCGAGCCGAACGCGAGGCCGCCGGCAGTGGGTCGCACGAACGTCTGCACGATGTCGTTCATCGAGTCGAGGCCCGGCACCTTGTCGGCGACGAACTCGACGATGAGCAGCACGACGAGGATGAGCAGCACCCACTCGTTCGACAGCCACGCCCACTGCGGCGGCAGCTCGATGAGCCCGGTGAACCGGTCGAGTGCGCCGATCGCGACGAGCGGGATCCAGGCGTTCAGGCCGGCTGCGAGGGCGAGTCCGGTTCCCGTGAGCAGTTCGAGCATGGGCGCCTCCTGAGCCGTCGCGTCGAGTGTCGCACGATTAGAGTGGAGTCGTGTATCTGATCGGTCTCACGGGCGGCATCGCCTCAGGCAAGTCCACGGTCGCGCGTCGACTCTACGAACACGGCGCCGTGCACATCGACGCCGACCAGCTCGCCCGTCGCGTGGTGGAGCCCGGAACGCCCGCGCTGGCCGCGATCGTCGAGGAGTTCGGCGCCGACGTGCTGCACCGCGACGGCACGCTCGACCGTGCGAAGCTCGGTGAGCGCGTCTTCGGCGATGCCGAGCAGCTCGCGAAGCTCAACGCGATCGTGCATCCCGCGGTGCGAGAGCTCTCGAGCCGCCTGTTCGCGAAGGCCGAGCAGGAGGACCCCGATGCTGTCGTCGTCTACGACGTGCCGCTGCTCGTCGAGGCCTCCGTCGATCACCCGTTCGACCTGATCGTCGTGACCAACGCCCCTCGACGCGCCCAGGTCGAGCGTCTCGTCGAGAACCGCGGGCTCGAGCGAGGGCAGGCCGAGGCGCGCGTCGACGCCCAGGTCGACAACACGGCTCGCCTTGCGATCGCCGACGTCGTGATCGACACGGATGGGTCGCTGGGTCACACCATGAGCCAGACCGACGAGCTGTGGCACCGCATCGTCGAAGAGCGTCGCGCTCGCGCCTGACCGTCGCCTCGGCGGGCTGCCAGCACGCTCACAGGGGGAGTGTCGGCGGGCGCTCCTAGACTGGAGAGCATGCAGGCCACACGTTCAGTTCGGCCGTTCGAGGTCATCAGCGAGTACACGCCGAGCGGCGATCAGCCGGCGGCGATCGCCGAACTCGCGGCGCGCATCAATGCCGGGGAGACCGACGTCGTGCTGCTGGGCGCGACCGGTACCGGCAAGTCCGCGACGACGGCATGGCTCATCGAGCAGGTGCAGCGGCCGACGCTCGTGCTGGCGCACAACAAGACGCTCGCGGCGCAGCTCGCGAACGAGTTCCGCGAGCTCCTGCCGAACAACGCCGTCGAGTACTTCGTCTCGTACTACGACTACTACCAGCCCGAGGCGTACGTTCCGCAGACCGACACCTTCATCGAGAAAGACAGCTCGATCAACGCCGAGGTCGAGCGCTTGCGCCACTCGACGACGAACTCCCTGCTGAGTCGCCGCGACGTCGTGGTCGTGTCGTCGGTCTCGTGCATCTACGGCCTCGGCACGCCCGAAGAGTACCTCGGCGCGATGATGCCGCTGCAGGTGGGCCAGCAGGTCGATCGCGACTGGCTCATCCGCAAGTTCGTCTCGATGCAGTACCAGCGCAACGACGTCGACTTCTCGCGTGGCAACTTCCGCGTGCGCGGCGACACGATCGAGATCATCCCGATCTACGAGGAGCTCGCGATCCGAATCGAAATGTTCGGCGACGAGATCGAGGCGCTCTACAGCCTGCATCCGCTGACCGGCCAGGTCGTCGCCAAGCTCGACTCGGTGCCCGTCTTCCCGGGCTCGCACTACGTCGCGAGCACCGAGGTGATGCAGCGTGCGATCGGCACCATCCGCATCGAACTCGAAGAGCGGCTGGCCGAGCTCGAGCGCGAGGGCAAACTGCTCGAGGCGCAGCGCCTGCGCATGCGCACCACGTTCGACCTCGAGATGATGGAGCAGATCGGCTTCTGCTCGGGCATCGAGAACTACTCGCGGCACATCGACGGCCGCCAGGCCGGTGAAGCACCGCACTGCCTCCTCGACTACTTCGCCGACGACTTCCTCGTCGTCATCGACGAGTCCCACGTCACGGTGCCGCAGATCGGTGCGATGTACGAGGGTGACTCCTCGCGCAAGCGCACGCTCGTCGAGCACGGGTTCCGCCTGCCGAGCGCGCTCGACAACCGCCCGCTCAAGTGGGACGAGTTCAAGGCGCGCGTCGGACAGACCGTGTACCTCTCCGCAACGCCCGGGCGCTACGAGATGGGCATCGCCGACGGCGTCGTGCAGCAGATCATCCGCCCCACGGGTCTCGTCGACCCGCAGATCGTGGTGAAGCCCTCGAAGGGCCAGATCGACGACCTGCTCGAAGAGATCCGCACCCGTGCCGGCCGCGACGAGCGCGTGCTCGTCACGACCCTCACGAAGAAGATGGCCGAAGAACTCACCGACTTCCTCACCGAGGCGGGCGTGCGGGTTCGGTATCTCCACTCCGACGTCGACACCCTGCGCCGCGTCGAGCTGCTCACCGAACTCCGGGCCGGCGTGTACGACGTGCTCGTGGGCATCAACCTCCTCCGCGAGGGCCTCGACCTGCCCGAGGTCTCGCTCGTGGCGATCCTCGACGCCGACAAGGAGGGCTTCCTCCGCTCGTCGACATCGCTCATCCAGACCATCGGCCGTGCCGCTCGAAACGTCTCGGGCGAGGTGCACATGTACGCCGACGTGCTCACCGACTCGATGAAGTCGGCGATCGACGAGACCACGCGTCGACGTGACATGCAGCTCGAGTACAACCGGGTGAACGGCATCGATCCGCAGCCGCTGCGCAAGCGCATCGCCGACATCACCGATGTGCTCGCGCGAGAAGAGGCTGATACGGCGGCGCTCCTCGCCGGTCGAGATGCGAAGAAGAAGACCTCGGTGCCGAACCTCCGGCGCGAGGGAATCGCGGCCGCGGGCGCCAATGATCTCGAAGACATCATCCGCGATCTCAACGACCAGATGCTGGTCGCAGCGGGGGAGCTGAAGTTCGAGCTCGCAGCGCGTCTGCGCGACGAGGTCTCCGACCTGAAGCGCGAACTCCGCCAGATGGAGAAGGCCGGTCATCTCGGCTGATCTCGGGGGCCGGACCCCGTGATTCGAACGTATGTTCGCTGAGAGCGCGTGCGGTCGAGGCATCCGTGTCGGTGGTGCTCTCTAAACTCGAAGGGTGCCAGTTTCACGTCTCGATGCCCATTCGCACCTGAGTGTCCGCGGTGCTCGCGTGCACAACCTGCAGAACGTCGACGTCGAGATTCCTCGCGATGCGATGGTGGTGTTCACCGGGCTCTCGGGCTCCGGCAAGTCGTCGCTCGCGTTCGACACGATCTTCGCAGAGGGGCAGCGGCGCTACGTCGAGTCCCTGTCGGCGTACGCCCGCCAGTTCCTCGGGCAGGTCGACCGGCCCGACGTCGACTTCATCGAGGGCCTCAGCCCTGCGGTGTCGATCGACCAGAAGTCGACCAACCGCAACCCGCGCTCGACCGTCGGCACGATCACCGAGATCTACGACTACATGCGTCTGCTCTGGGCGCGCATCGGCGTGCCGCACTGCCCCGTGTGCGGTGAGCGCATCCAGCGCCAGACCGTGCAGCAGATCGCCGACCAGCTCATGGAACTGCCCGAGGGCACCCGGTACCAGGTGGTCAGCCCCGTCGTCTCGAAGAAGAAGGGCGAGTTCGTCGACCTCTTCCGCGACCTCGCTGCGCAGGGCTACTCGCGAGCGGTCGTCGACGGCGACGTCATCCGGCTCGATGACCCGCCGAAGCTCAAGAAGCAGATCAAGCACGACATCTCCGTCGTCATCGACCGGCTCGTCGCCGGACCCGAGCTGCTCGGGCGCCTCACCGACTCGCTCGAGACCGCGCTGCGGCTGACCGACGGGCTCGTGCAGGTCAACTACGTCGACGAGACCGGGCCCGAAGCATGGGCGACGTTCTCCGAGAAGCTGTCGTGCCCCAATCAGCACCCCATCCAGCTCACCGAGATCGAACCGCGCACCTTCTCGTTCAACGCTCCGTTCGGTGCCTGCCCCGAGTGCTCGGGCCTCGGCACCCGCATGTCGGTCGACGACGCGCTGCTGCTCGGCGACCAGAGCCTCAGCATCGCCGAGGGCGTCATCCTGCCGTGGACCTCGCAGGGCAAGAGTCTCTACAACTACTACGAGAAGCTGCTCGGCGGGCTCGCCCGCGACCTCGACTTCTCGCTCGACACCCCCTGGGAGGAGCTCGACGAGGGCGCCCGCCAAGCGGTGCTGCGCGGCGACAACTTCGAGGTCAAGGTGAAGTGGCGCAACCGCTACGGGCGCGAGATGAGCTACACCTCGGGCTTCGAAGGGGTCGTGCCCTACATCGAGCGCCAGTATCTGCAGGCCGAGACCGATGTGCAGCGGGCACGCTGGTCCGAGTACCTGCGCGAGGTGCCGTGCCCGGTGTGCGACGGCAAGCGGCTGAAGCCCGAGGTGCTCTCGGTACTCATCCACGACCACAGCATCGCCGACGTGGGGCTGCTGAGCCTCACCGACGCTCGCGGCTTCATGGATCGCCTCGCGCTCACCGACCGCGAGCAGACGATCGCCGCCCAGGTGCTGCGCGAGATCAAGCTTCGCCTCGACTTCTTGATCCGCGTCGGGCTCAGCTACCTCGACCTGTCGCGGGCGGCCGCCACGCTCTCCGGTGGCGAAGCGCAGCGCATCAGGCTCGCGACCCAGATCGGCTCCGGCCTCACCGGCGTGCTCTACGTGCTCGACGAGCCGAGCATCGGACTGCACCAGCGCGACAACCGTCGCCTCATCGACACCCTCATCGCGCTTCGCGACCTCGGCAACACGCTGATCGTCGTCGAGCACGATGAAGACACCATCCGCACCGCGGACTGGATCGTCGACATCGGCCCCGGGGCCGGCGTCAACGGCGGCACCGTCGTGCACTCGGGCAGCTACGCCGACCTCGTGAAGAACACGCGATCGCTGACCGGCGACTACCTCTCGGGTCGCAAAGAGATCCCGATCCCCGAACAGCGCCGGGAGATCGACGCCGAGCGCAAGATCGCCGTGCAGGGCGCAGAGGCGAACAACCTGCGCGGCGTCGACGTCGAGTTCCCACTGGGCGTGCTCACCGCCGTGACCGGTGTGAGCGGGTCGGGCAAGTCCTCGCTCGTCAACGACATCCTCTACCGGGTGCTCGCGAACCGCCTGAACGGTGCCCGCAAGGTACCCGGCAAGCACCGGAGGGTCACGGGACTCGACCAGCTCGACAAGGTCGTGCACGTCGACCAGGCGCCGATCGGGCGCACGCCGCGCTCGAACCCCGCCACGTACACCGGCGTCTTCGACCGCATCCGCACGCTCTTCTCCGAGACGACCGAGGCGAAGGCGCGAGGCTACCTGCCGGGTCGATTCAGCTTCAACGTCAAGGGCGGGCGCTGCGAGGCGTGCTCGGGCGATGGCACGATCAAGATCGAGATGAACTTCCTGCCCGACGTCTATGTCGCGTGCGAGGTCTGCGGCGGCCAGCGCTACAACCGCGAGACCCTGCAGGTGCACTACAAGGGCAAGAACATCGCCGAGGTGCTCGAGATGCCGATCAGCGAGGCAGCCGAGTTCTTCGAGCCGATCTCGGCCATCCACCGCTATCTCAAGACCCTCGTCGACGTCGGACTCGGCTACGTGCAACTCGGCCAGAGCGCCACCACCCTCTCGGGCGGTGAGGCGCAGCGCGTCAAACTCGCCACCGAACTGCAGCGGCGCTCGAACGGGCGCAGCGTCTACGTGCTCGACGAGCCGACGACCGGACTGCACTTCGAAGACGTGCAGAAGCTCCTGAAGGTGCTCGGCAAGCTCGTCGACAAGGGCAACACGGTCATCGTCATCGAGCACAGCCTCGACGTGATCAAGTCGGCCGACTGGATCATCGACCTCGGGCCCGAGGGCGGCTCCGGCGGCGGCCAGATCGTGGCGACCGGCACGCCCGAACAGGTGGCTTCGGTGCCCGAGAGCCACACCGGGTACTTCCTGCGAGAGATCCTCGACGCGGCGTCGGTGCGTGCCGCGGTCGCCAGCTGAGTCGATGACCACCGTGCTGCCCGGCACCGAAGGTGTGCCGTACCGTCCGAGGAAGGGCGAGATCCCCACAGGGCCCGGCGTCTACCGGTTCCGCGACGCCGATCGCCGGGTGCTCTACGTGGGCAAGGCGAAGAACCTCCGGGCACGGCTCTCGAACTACTTCGCGCCGCTCCGCACCCTGCACGAGCGAACGCGACGGATGGTCACGACGGCCGCTTCGGTGGAGTGGACGGTCGTCGCGAACGAGGTCGAAGCGCTGCAGCTCGAGTTCACGTGGATCAATGAGTTCGATCCGCCCTTCAACGTGCAGTTCAAAGACGACAAGTCGTACCCATACCTCGCGGTCACGTTGGCCGAAGAGGCGCCGCGCGCCGTCGTCACCCGCAACCGCAACATCCGCGGCGCCAGGTATTTCGGGCCGTACCCGAAGGTGTGGGCCGTCAACGAGACGCTCGAGATCCTGCTCAAGCTGTTCCCGATCCGCACGTGCAAGGACTCCGACTACCGTCGCGCCATGGCCAGTGGCAAGCCGTGCTTCGCCGGCCAGATCGGCCGCTGCTTCGGGCCGTGCTCGGGGGTCGTGTCGATCGAGGAGCATCGCGAGAACGTCGACCGCTTCGTCTCGTTCATGCAGAACCAGGATCGCCGCATCCTCGGCGAGCTCACGCAGCGCATGCGTTCGGCTGCGGCGGTGCAGGACTACGAGTCGGCGGCGCGATTCCGTGATCGCCTGCAGGCGGCCACCTCGTTCTTCGAGAAGAGCGCCGTGGTGCTCGGCGAGAAGGTCGACATCGACGTCTTCGGCATCGATCACGACGAGCTCGCCGCCGCAGTCCAGCTCTTCATCGTGCGCGGCGGTCGCATCCGCGGCGTGCGCTCGTGGACCGTCGACAAGGAGCTCGACGTGCCGCTCGGCGATCTCGTCGACTCGGTGGTGCAGAACGCCTACGGCGATGGCGAGGTGCCTCCGGCGGAGGTCGTCGTTCCCGAGCTGCCCGACGACGCCGAAGCGCTCGAGACCTGGCTCGGCACGATCGCCGGGCGAAAGGTACGGCTGCGGGCCGCACAGCGCGGTGATAAGGCGGCACTGCTCGGAACGGCGACGCAGAACGCCAAGCAGACCCTCATGCTCTACAAGACACGGCGCAGCGCCGACTTCACGACGCGGTCACGCGCACTCGAAGACATCCAGGAGGCGCTCGGCATGGCCGACGCGCCGCTCCGCATCGAGTGCTACGACGTCTCGCACCTCAGCGGCACCAACATCGTCGCCTCCATGGTCGTCTTCGAAGACGGGCTTCCCCGCAAAGACGAGTACCGACGGTTCACGATTCCGAACTCGACCGATGACACCGACTCGCTCCACCAAGTGCTCACGCGTCGACTCGCCTACCTGAAGGCCCCCGACTCGATCGGCTCGCCGATCGAACCGACCACCGCGACGGCGACCGTCCCCGCGACGGCGGCGGGCGAAGACACGGCGACCTCGAGCGCCGCCGACGGTGCGGACATCCCCGAAGGCGAATCGGATGCCGCGGCATCCGAGCGCCGCAAGAAGTTCGCCTACCGGCCGAACCTGCTGATCGTCGACGGCGGGCAGCCGCAGGTGGCCGCGGCGGCGCGCGCCCTCGAGGAGTCGGGCGTCGAGGGGATCTACCTCTGCGGCATCGCGAAGCGACTCGAGGAGATCTGGACGCCCGACGGCGACTATCCCGTGATCCTTCCGCGCAACAGCGACGCACTCTTCCTCTTCCAGCGGGTGCGCGACGAGGCGCACCGCTTCGCGATCACCCACCAGCGGCAGCGTCGCAAGCGCGACATGGGCAGCGTCCTCTCCGAGATTCCCGGCCTCGGGCCGTCGCGCGTGAAGGAGCTGCTGCGGCACTTCGGCTCGGTGAAACGGCTGCGCGCGGCATCCGAGACCGACATCGCCGAGGTGAAGGGCATCGGACCCGCTCTCGCGGCGACCGTGCACCGCGCCCTGCACGCCGACGGCGCCCCCGCACCCAGATAGGCTTGGGTGTCGACACGCGGAAGGGGGCCTCGACACGATGACCGTAGATTCCGAGCAGCAGGAGATGCTGATCGTCACCGGCATGTCCGGCGCAGGGCGCTCGACCGTCGGCAACGCGCTCGAAGACCTCGGCTGGTACGTCGTCGACAACCTTCCGCCGCAGATGCTGCGCCCCCTCGTCGAGCTCGTCGAGCGGGCCGGCACGTCACTGCCGCGCATCGCGGCGATCGTCGACATCCGCGGCCGCGACTTCTTCTCCGAGCTGCGCGAGATCATCCAGGCCCTCCGCACCGGCGTGAACGTGCGCGTCGTCTTCCTCGACGCGACCGATTCCGTACTCGTGCGCCGCTTCGAGTCGGTGCGCCGGCCGCACCCGCTGCAGGGCAACGGCACGCTGCTCGACGGCATCGGCGCCGAGCGCGCCCGCCTCGCAGAGCTGCGCGAGGCCAGCGACATCGTCGTCGACACCTCCGACCTCAACATCCACCAGCTGGCGACCCTCATCACCGAGACCTTCGCCGAGGCCGGCCACGCCGGTCTTCGCATCACGATGCAGAGCTTCGGGTTCAAGTACGGCGTGCCCTCCGACGCCGACCTCGTGGCCGATGCGCGCTTCCTGCCGAACCCGTTCTGGATCCCCGAGCTCCGCCACCTCACGGGCGACGACGCCGTCGTCTCGGAGTACGTGCTGGGTCAGCCCGGTGCGATGGAGTTCGTCGAGGCGTACGTGAAGGCACTCGAACCGGTGCTCGCCGGCTACCAGCGCGAGAACAAGCGGCATGCGACGATCGCGATCGGATGCACCGGCGGCAAGCACCGCTCGGTCGCCCTGGTGCGCGAGCTGGCGAAGCGCATCTCCGCGCTGCCCGGCGTCGCCGTGAGCGTGAAGGATCGGGATCTCGGCCGCGAGTGATCGCAGCCGCTGCAACACATATATGAGAGATAGGACGACAAGTGGCACTGACCGCTGACGTGAAAGAAGAACTGGCGCGCGTCGAGGTGTCGAAGACCGGGGTCAGGGTCGCTGAGCTGGCGTCGATCCTGCGGTTCGCCGGCGGCCTGCACATCATCTCGAACCGCATCGCGATCGAGGCCGAGCTGGACTCCCCGACCCTCGCGCGCCGCGTGACGCGCGACCTGGGGGAGATCTACGGGGTGCGTCCCGACGTCTCGGTGATCTCACCGACCGGGATGCGCCGTTCGAACCAGTACCTCGTGCGCGTGCTCGAGGGCGGGGAGACGCTCGCGCGACAGACCGGGTTGCTCGATGCCCGCCGTCGCCCGGTGCGCGGCCTGCCGAACAAGCTCACCACGGGCTCGCGCGATGAGGTCGCGGCGATCTGGCGCGGGGCGTTCCTGGCGAAGGGCAGCCTGACCGACCCCGGTCGTTCGGCTGCGCTCGAGGTGACGTGCCCTGGCAATGAGACCGCCATGGCGCTCGTGGGCGCCGCCGGCCGCCTCGGCATCTCGGCGAAGGCCAGAGAGGTGCGCGGCGTCCACCGCGTCGTCATCCGCGACGGCGAGGCGATCAGTGCGATGCTCGCCGTCATGGGCGCCACCGAGACCGTGCGCAACTGGGAGGAACTGCGTCAGCGCCGCGAGGTGCGCGCCACGGCCAACCGTCTCGTGAACTTCGACGACGCGAACCTCCGCCGTTCCGCACAGGCGGCCGTCGCCGCATGCGCTCGCGTCGAGCGCGCCATGGAACTCCTCGGCGAGGGCATCCCCGACCACCTCAAGTACGCCGGTGAGCTCCGTCTGTCCCACCGCGAGGCGAGCCTCGACGAACTCGGCCACTATGCCGACCCGCCCATGACGAAGGACGCGGTCGCCGGTCGCATCCGTCGACTGCTCGCGATGGCCGACAAGAAGGCCGCCGACCTCGGCGTGCCCGGCACCGAGGCGAGCCTTCCCGCCGACCTCGACGAGGTCTGAGCGGAAGCTCCGTCGGACGCGCCGCACGGAGCCCGCACGTTCGGTCGGCGGTGCCGCAGCGGCATCCGTCACTCGGTGTCAACCCCGCCGGGCTCCACGGATGCGATGGCGGATGCGGGCATAGACTCGAGGGGCAGCCGCGGAATCCCGGGGAGACGCCCGGGGGATCCGGCGCATCTGACAAGGAGAAGCAATGGCCGACTACACCCTCCCCGACCTGCCCTACGACTACTCGGCGCTCGAGCCGGCGATCAGCGGCAGGATCATGGAGCTGCACCACTCGAAGCATCACCAGGCGTACGTGACGGGTGCGAACACCGCGCTCGCCCAGCTCGCAGAGGCCCGCGATTCGGGCAACCTCGCGAACGTCAACAAGCTCGAGAAGGACCTCGCCTTCAACCTCGGCGGCCACGTCAACCACTCGATCTTCTGGACCAACCTCTCGCCCGAGGGCGGCGACAAGCCGACCGGCGGACTCGCCGCGGCGATCGACGACCAGTTCGGCTCCTTCGACAAGTTCCAGGCGCACTTCACCGCCACGGCGCTCGGCGTGCAGGGCTCGGGCTGGGCGGTGCTCGCGTGGGATTCGCTCGGAGAACGCCTGATCATCGTGCAGTTCTTCGACCAGCAGGGCAACCTGCCTGCCGGCATCGTGCCGCTGCTGATGCTCGACGTCTGGGAGCACGCGTACTACCTCGACTACCAGAACGTCCGGGCTGATTACGTCAAGGCGTTCTGGAGCATCGCGAACTGGGAGAACGTCCAGAAGCGGTTCACCGCAGCTGGTGAGAAGACCTCAGGGCTGCTGCTACTGTCGTAAACGGATGGTGTCCCCGGACCTGTCCGGGGACACCGTCGTCCGACCAGTTCACCCGTGAAATGCGCGTTCGCGCCATCGTCAAACAGGAGACATCTGTGTCTGTAAAGATCGGCATCAACGGCTTCGGCCGTATCGGCCGCAACTACCTCCGTGCCGCCCTCGCACAGGGCGCCGACCTCGAGATCGTCGCCGTGAACGACCTCACCGACAACAAGACGCTTGCACACCTCCTCAAGTACGACTCCATCACGGGTCGCCTGGACGCGACGGTCGACTACGACGAGAACAACATCATCGTCAACGGCAAGTCCATCAAGGCGTTCTCGGAGCGCGACCCCGCGAACCTGCCCTGGGGCGAGCTCGGCGTCGACATCGTCATCGAGTCGACCGGCTTCTTCACCAAGGCCGCCGACGCCCGCAAGCACATCGAGGCCGGCGCGAAGAAGGTTCTCATCTCGGCCCCTGCGACCGACGAGGACGCGACGTTCGTCATGGGCGTCAACGAGCACGAGTACGACCCCGAGAAGCACAACATCATCTCGAACGCGTCGTGCACGACCAACTGCCTGGCTCCCCTCGCGAAGGTCTTCAACGACGCCTTCGGCATCGAGCGCGGTCTCATGACCACGGTGCACGCCTACACCGCCGACCAGAACCTGCAGGACGGCCCGCACAAGGACCTCCGTCGTGCGCGTGCGGCTGCGATCAACATCGTTCCGACCTCCACCGGTGCGGCCAAGGCCATCGGCCTCGTGCTGCCCGAGCTCGTCGGCAAGCTCGACGGCTTCGCGCTGCGCGTTCCGGTTCCCACCGGCTCGATCACCGACCTCACGGTCACCTCGTCGCGCCCCGTGACCGTCGACGAGGTCAAGGCCGCCTACAAGGCCGCCGCAGAGGGCCCCATGAAGGGCATCCTCAAGTACACCGAAGACGAGATCGTCTCGAGCGACATCGTCTCCGACCCGCACTCGTCGATCTTCGACGCCGGTCTCCTTCGCGTCCTGGGCGACCAGGTCAAGCTCTCGAGCTGGTACGACAACGAGTGGGGCTACTCCAACCGTCTCGTCGACCTCACCGAGTACGTCGCCGAACGACTCTGAATCGAGCCCTTGTGACCCTGCGAACGATCGACTCCCTCGGTCCGCTCGCCGGCAAGCGCGTCGTCGTCCGTTGTGACCTGAACGTCCCCCTCCGGGACGGGGTCATCACGGACGACGGCCGCGTGCGGGCATCGGTCCCCACCCTGGCGGCACTCGTCGCCCAGGGCGCCCGCGTGATCGTGGTCTCCCACCTCGGTCGCCCCGACGGCGCCCCCGACCCCCAGTACAGCCTCGCGCCCGTCGCGTCGCGCCTCGGCGAGCTGCTCGACGCGCCGGTCGCCTTCGCGACCGACACGGTCGGCACGGATGCCGCGGCGAAGGTCGCGGCCCTCCCCGACGGCGAGGTGCTCGTGCTCGAGAACCTGCGCTTCAACGCAGGGGAGACCTCGAAGAACGAGGCTGAGCGCACCGCCTTCGCCGGCGAGCTCGCGGAGTTCGCCGACGCGGTCGTCTCCGACGGTTTCGGCGTCGTGCACCGCAAGCAGGCGAGCGTGTACGAGCTCGAAGAGCTCCGTCCGAGCGCCGCCGGTCTGCTCATCGCGGCAGAGCTCGACGTGCTCGACCGGCTCACCGAGAACCCCGAGCGCCCCTACACGGTCGTGCTCGGCGGTTCGAAGGTGTCCGACAAGCTGGGCGTCATCGCGCACCTGCTGCCGCGTGTCGACGCACTGCTCATCGGCGGCGGCATGCTGTTCACCTTCCTCGCCGCCCAAGGGCACAAGGTCGGGTCGAGCCTGCTCGAAGCCGACCAGATCGAGACCGTGAAGGGCTACCTCGCCGAGGCAGCCGAGCGCGGTGTCGACATCGTGCTGCCGACCGATGTGGTCGTGGCCGCCTCATTCTCGGCTGAGGCCGAGCACGTCGTCGCACCCGCCGACGCGATCGAGCAGACGCCGTTCGGGGCATCCGGTCTGGGACTCGACATCGGGCCCGACACCGCGTCCGAGTTCGCGAACCGCATCCGCGGCTCGAAGACGGTGTTCTGGAACGGCCCGATGGGCGTGTTCGAGCTCGCACCGTTCGCGGCAGGCACCCGTGTGGTCGCGGCGGCGTTGACTCAGGTCGACGGCCTCAGCGTCGTGGGCGGCGGCGATTCCGCCGCCGCTGTTCGTCAACTCGGCTTCGAAGACGCTCAGTTCGGTCACATCTCGACCGGCGGAGGCGCGAGCCTCGAGTTCCTCGAAGGTAAGAAACTCCCCGGACTGGAGGTCCTCGGATGGCAGTGAAGCGCACCCCGTTCATCGCAGGCAACTGGAAGATGAACCTCGATCACCTGCAGTCGATCGCGTTCGTGCAGAAGCTCGCATGGGCCCTCGCCGACGCGAAGCACGACTTCGCCGACGCGGAGGTCGCGGTCTTCCCGCCGTTCACCGACCTGCGTTCGGTGCAGACGCTCGTGGCGGCCGACTCCCTGCCCATCGGCTACGGCGCGCAGGACGTCTCGGCGCACGACTCCGGCGCATACACCGGCGAGATCTCCGGAGCGTTCCTCAAGCAGCTCGACTGCCGGTACGTGATCATCGGTCACTCCGAGCGGCGCACGCTGCACGCGGAGTCCGACGCCGAGGTCAACGCGAAGGTCAAGGCGGCGCACCGTCACGGCCTCGTGCCGGTCGTCTGCGTCGGCGAGACCGCAGAAGACCTCGAGGCCCACGGGCCGAGCGCCGTTCCGGTCGCGCAGCTGCGCGCAGCGCTCGAGGGCGTCGACGGCTCGAAGGGCCTCGTCGTCGCCTACGAGCCCGTCTGGGCGATCGGTTCGGGGCAGGCGGCGACGCCGGCCCAGGCCGAGCAAGTCGCCGCGGCGCTGCGCGCGCTCCTCGTCGAGCTCGTCGGCGAAGAGGTCGCACAGTCCACCCGCGTGCTGTACGGCGGCTCGGTGAAGGCGGCGAACATCGCCTCGTTCCTGCGCGAACCGAACGTCGACGGGGCCCTCGTCGGCGGCGCGAGCCTCGACATCCCCGAGTTCGCGAGCATCGTGCGGTTCAAGAAGCACGTCGGAGCCTGATCTTCCGTACCCGGGAGTGCGATGCGCTCCCGGGTACGGCCATGCTTCCGGCTATACTCGAATGTCGGCATCGACCCATCTGTCGTGCCCGGAAAGGTTCACCCCGTGGAGATTCTCCAGGTCGTCCTGCAGGTGCTGCTCGGTCTCACGAGCCTGCTGCTGACGTTGCTCATCCTGCTGCACAAGGGTCGTGGCGGCGGTCTGTCCGACATGTTCGGCGGCGGTGTCACTTCCAGCCTCGGCGCATCCGGTGTCGCCGAACGCAACTTGAACCGCATCACGGTCATCCTCGGACTCATCTGGGTGACCTGCATCGTCGTGCTCGGCCTCATCACCAAGTTCGACTCCGGAATCTGACGGGAACCACCATGGCATCAGGAAACAGCGCCATCCGCGGGTCGCGCGTCGGAGCAGGCCCCATGGGCGAGCAGGATCGTGGCTTCCACGCCGATCGTGTCGCCGTCAGCTACTGGGACGCTCACGGCAACGAGACCGTGCGCTACTTCTCGGCGACGCTCCCCGAAGAGGAGATCCCCGAGACCATCGACAGCCCGTCGACCGGCCTGCCGGCCGGCCGCGACCGCGAGAACCCGCCGTCGGTGTCGAAGCTCGAGCCGTACAAGACGCACCTCGCGTACGTGAAGGAGCGCCGCACCGACGAAGAGGCTGCGGCCCTGCTCGACGACGCGCTCACTCAGCTGCGCACGCGTCGCGGTCAGGCACCGAAGGACTGACGCGCGAAGCGCGAACGCGAGAAGGGGGCGGCCTGATGGCCGCCCCCTTCTGCGTGCTTCCGCGCGGTGTCGACCGCGTCAGTAGTCGCGTGCGATGAGCGATTCGGGCACTTCGGACGCCGCATCGGCATCGACGAAGAACACCGTGCGCCGACGACCCTTGATGCCTGCGACCGGCACTTCGTCGCGGCTGGCGCCGGCGAGGGCGAGACCGAGTGCCGAGGCCTTGTCGGCGCCTGCGAGCACCATCCACACGCGCTGCGAGGCGTTGATGACCGGCCGGGTGAGGCTGAGACGTTCGGGCGGCGGCTTCGGCGAGTTGCGCACGGCGATCACCGTGCGATCGGTCACCTGGATGCCGGAGCGGTGCGGGAAGAGCGACGCGATGTGCCCGTCAGGGCCGACGCCGAGGAACGTGATGTCGAAGATCGGATGCGACAGGCCATCGACGCCGTGCTCCGAGAGCTCTGCGGCGTAGACCTCGGCCGCCGTGTCGAGGTCGAGCCCCGAGTCGGAGGCGGGGAACGGGTGCAGGTTCTCGGCGGGGAGTTCGAGCCCGCCGAGGAATGCGACCCGGGCCTGCTCGTCGTTGCGCTCGGCGTCGCCGGCGGGCAGCCATCGCTCGTCGCCCCACCAGAAGTGCACGCGCGACCAGTCGATCGAGGTGTGCGCTGGCGAGGCGCCGACCGACTGGAGCACGGTGCCGCCCATCGAGCCGCCGGTGAGCACGACGTGCGCCACCGCCTGGGTGTCGAGGATGTCGAGGAGCTTCGTGATGAAGCGCGCCGCGACCGAACCGGCGAGCGATGCCTTGTCGGGGTGCACGAGCACGCGTCGTTCGTTGGTCATTCCGTGCCTCCTTCGCCGCGAACCTCGAGGAGCTCGAGGCCGCGGGTGATGACCTCACCGTACAACTCGTCGGGGTCGAGGCGGCGCAGCTCATCCGCGAGACAGTCGCGAAGGTTGCGACGCGCCAGCGCGAGGTCGTGCCGCGGCTGACCCGGCTGGCGAAGCGTCGCGATGCCGGGGACGTCGCGGATCAGTTCGATCGCACCGCTCTGGCGCTCGAGGCTCACGCCGTGGATGCCGTGGTATCCGGCTTCGGGTCCGGCGAGTTCGTAGTCGGTCGGAGCGTTCAGCTGCAGTCGCAGCCATGCTGCGAGGAGCGTGGTCGAGGGCGAATCGACGGCGCCGCTCACGTGCACCCGGGTCACCGGTTCGTATGGGGGCTGGTCGAGCACCGCGGCGAGCTGCGCACGCCAGAGCGTGAGCCGCGTCCACGCGAAGTCGGCGTCGCCCGGCGTGTAGTTGCCGGCGAGTGCGCGAAGCGCCGCCTGCGGGTCGGGCTGTGCCGAGGCATCCGTGATTCTGCGGTGCGCGATGCGCCCGAGCGGCGAACGCCCGGGTACCTCGGGTGCCGCGCCGGGCCACCAGGTGACGACCGGGGCGTCGGGCAGGAGGAGCGCCATGATGAGGCTCTCCTCGTCACGCGCGGCGTCGCCGCAGGCGCGGAGCACGATGACCTCGCTCGCACCGGCGTCTCCGCCGACGCGGATCTCGGCGTCGAGGCGGGGCGCGATCGCCGACGTCTCGGTGCCGGGCTCGGTCGAGACCACGATGACGCGCATCGGATGCTCGCGGGAGGCGTCGTTCGCGGCCTCGATCGCCTCCTCCTCGACACCGGGAGAAGTGGCGATCACGAGGGTGAGCACGCGGCCGAGGGCCACGACGCCGCCCTCCTCGCGGATCTTCACGAGGGTCTTCGAGACCTGGCTGGTCGTCGTGTCGGGCAGATCGACGATCATGGGCGTCTCCAGCTTCGTCCGTCGCGTTCGAGGAGTTCATCGGCCGAGGCCGGACCCCAGGTGCCGGGGCGGTACTGCTCGGGCTGACCCTGCGTCGCCCAGAACTCCTCGATCGGGTCGAGGATCTTCCACGAGAGCTCGACCTCCTCCTGTCGGGGGAAGAGCGGTGGGTCGCCGAGCAGCACGTCGAGGATCAGCCGCTCGTAGGCCTCGGGGCTCGCCTCGGTGAAGGCGTGGCCGTAGCCGAAGTCCATCGTCACGTCGCGCACCTGCATGCCGGCGCCGGGCACCTTCGAGCCGAAGCGGATCGTGACGCCCTCGTCGGGCTGCACGCGGATGACGAGTGCGTTCTGGCCGAGCTGCGAGGTCTGGCTGTCGGCGAACACCTGCTGCGGCGCGCGCTTGAAGACGACCGCGATCTCGGTGACGCGCCGGCCGAGGCGCTTGCCCGCGCGCAGGTAGAACGGCACGCCCGCCCAGCGGCGAGTGCCGATGGTGAGCTTCATGGCCGCGTAGGTCTCGGTCGTCGAATCGGGGTTCATGCCGTCTTCGTCGAGGAATCCGATGACCTTCTCGCCGCCCTGCCAGCCGCCCGCGTACTGGCCGCGCGCGGTGCCCGTCGCGAGGTCGTCGGGCAGACGCACGGCCGCGAGGATCTTCTCCTTCTCGGCGCGCAGGTCGCCGGCCTCGAACGAGATCGGCTCCTCCATCGCCGTGAG
Source organism: Agromyces cerinus (assembly GCF_016907835.1). NCBI lineage: Bacteria > Bacillati > Actinomycetota > Actinomycetes > Micrococcales > Microbacteriaceae > Agromyces > Agromyces cerinus. The sequence continues at coordinate 1,299,293 of NZ_JAFBCT010000001.1, forward strand.
CGCGAGCAGTTGCAGCAGGTGGTTCTGGATGACGTCGCGCGCCGCACCGATGCCGTCGTAGTACCCGGCACGGCCGCCGACGCCGATGTCCTCCGCCATCGTGATCTGCACGTGGTCGACGTGGTTCGCGTTCCAGATGGGCTCGTAGAGCTGGTTCGCGAACCGGAGCGCCAGGATGTTCTGGACGGTCTCCTTGCCGAGGTAGTGGTCGATGCGGAACACCGAGTCGGGCGGGAAGACCGATGCCACGACGTCGTTCAGCTCGCGCGCCGTCTTCAGGTCGCTGCCGAACGGCTTCTCGATGACGACGCGGCGCCACTGGTCGCCCCGCTGCTCGGTCAGCCCCGAGCGCTTCAGCTGTTCGGTGACGAGCGGGAACGACTTCGGCGGGATCGACAGGTAGAACGCGTGGTTGCCCATCGTGCCGCGCTCGCGATCGAGGTCTTGGACGACCTGGCGGAGGCGGTCGAAGGCCGCGTCGTCGTCGAAGTCACCGGGTACGAAGCGGATGCCTCGGGCCAGCTGCCTCCAGACGTCCTCGCGGAACTCGGTGCGGGAGTACTCCTTGACCGAGTCGTGCACGACCTGCTCGAAGTCCTGGTCGGCCCATTCGCGCCGGGCGAAGCCGACGAGCGCGAATCCGGGCGGCAGCAGCCCCCGGTTCGCGAGGTCGTAGACCGCCGGCATCAGCTTCTTGCGCGACAAGTCGCCCGTGACGCCGAAGATGATGAGGCTCGACGGACCCGCGATGCGGTTCAGTCGGTAGTCCTTGGGGGATCGGAGCGGATTGTGCTGCGCGGTGATCGCGGCCGGTTGCATCGTTCCTCCGGGTTATCAGGCGACGACGTCGAACAGCGTCGCCGTATTGGCCGAGGGGTCGGTGAGCGTGAGCGTGAGCACCGGTCGACCGTGCTCGGCGAGCACGCTCGCGTCGCCCGACGCCTGCGCTGCGATCAGCTGGCCGAAGGTGAACGGTCGATCGGGGATCGCGACGTCTTCGGCGGGCGTCTGCGTGATCTGCAGGAACGCGCCGACCGCTGGGCCGCCCTTGTGGAACTGCCCGGTCGAGTGGAGGAAGCGCGGCCCCCAGCCGAACGTGACCGGTCGACCGGCACGGGCGGCGAGCATGCCCCTGAGTCGCTCAAGCTCGGGGTGGGCGACGCGATCGACGTAGGCCTGGATCGAGAGGTAGCCGTCGGCCGGCAGCTCTTCGAGGAGCACGTCGATGGCCGAGGCGAGGTCGCTCGAGGCGCCGATCACCTCGGCGGTGCCGCGCACCTCGATGCCCTGTTCGACGAATGCCGCCGGCGTGGGCTCGGGTCGGGCGTCGAGGAGGCCCCGCGCGGCGATCTTCGCCGATTCCACGTCGGGCTGGTCGAAGGGGTTGATGCCGAGGATGCGGCCCGCGACGGCGGTCGCGTACTCCCAGACGAGCAGCTGCGCGCCCAGCGTTCCCGAAACGCGGATCTCGCCGGAGTCGTCGCGGCCGAAGATCTCGTCGCCCGCGTCGTCGACGATGCGCACGATCTGCAGGTCGGCGAGGTCCTCGCCGAGCTCGGGTGCGTCGACGTCGAGCACGACGGGGAGGAGCCCGGTGCCGTTCTTGCCGGTGGATTCCGCGATCAGCTGCTCGGCCCAGTCGGGGAGCCCGACGATGTGGGTGCCGTCGGCGACGATGCCGAGCTTGTCGCGGAGGGGGACCGTCGCCGCGATCGCCGCGCCGAGCACGAGCCCCGGGTTCTCGGGGCTGTCGATGGCGAGCGAGAGCTCGATCGTCTCGGCCTCGTCGAGCACCTCGGAGATGTCGACGCCGGCGAGGCCGGATGGCACGAGCCCGAAGGCGGTGAGGGCAGAGTAGCGGCCGCCCACGTCGGGGTCGGCGTTGAAGACCCGGTAGCCCGCAGCGCGAGCCGACTCGTCGAGCGGCGAGCCCGGGTCGGTGACGACGATGATGCGCGTCGTGGGGTCGATGCCGGCATCGCGGAAGGCCTGTTCGTAGACCCGTCGCTGGCTGTCGGTCTCGACGGTCGAACCCGACTTCGACGAGACGACGAGTGCCGACGTCGCGAGCCGGTCGGCCAGGGCCGTGCGAACCTGCCCGGGCTCGGTCGAATCGAGCACGGTGAGGTCGACGTTCGTCGTTCGCGTGATGACCTCGGGCGCGAGCGAGGAGCCGCCCATGCCGGCGAGCACGATGTGGTCGACGCCCGCGGCTTCGAGTTCTTCGCGCAGGGCTTCGATCTCGGGGACGAGCGGGCGGGAGATCGCGACGGCCTCGGTCCAGCCGAGGCGCTTCGAAGCCTCTGCCTCGGCATCGGCGCCCCAGAGGGACGCGTCCTGCGCGGTGATGCCGCTGGCCACGAGGTCGGCGACGAGCGTCGGGACCGTGCTGCGCACGGCATCGGCCGCGGCTCCGCTCACGGAGATGCGGAAGCTCATCGTGCGGCCTCCAGCGCACCGCGAACGGTGTCGAGCAGCTCGTTCCAGGAGACGATGAACTTGTCGACGCCCTCGTTCTCGAGCAGCAGGGTCACGTCGTCGTAGTCGACGCCGACGCGCGCGAGCGCATCGAGCACCTCGCCGGCCTGCACGTAGACGCCGGTGACGGTGTCGCCCGTGATGACGCCGTGGTCGAAGGTGGCCTCGAGCGTCTTCTCGGGCATCGTGTTCACGACTCCCTGGGCGACGAGCTCGGTCACGTAGAGCGTGTCGGGCAGCGCGGGGTCCTTGACGCCGGTCGAGGCCCAGAGGGGGCGCTGGCGGTTCGCGCCGGACGCGAGGAGGGCTGCGGCACGCTCTCCGCCGAACTCCTGCTCGAAGAGCTCGTAGGCGAGGCGCGCGTTGGCGAGACCGGCCTTGCTCTTCAGTGCGACGGCCTCGTCGGTGCCGATCGCGACGAGTCGCTTGTCGATCTCGGTGTCGACACGCGAGACGAAGAACGAGGCGACCGAGTGGATCGTCGACAGGTCGATGCCGGCCGCCTTGGCCTGCTCGAGCCCTGCAAGATACGCCGCGATGACCTCGCGGTAGCGGTCGAGGCTGAAGATCAGGGTCACGTTGACGCTGATGCCGGAGCCGATCGCCTCAGTGATCGCGTCGAGGCCCTCGGCCGTCGCGGGGATCTTGATCATGGCGTTCGGGCGGTCGACCTTGGCCCAGAGCGACTTGGCCTCGGCGATCGTGCCGGCGGTGTCGCGGGCGAGACCGGGCGAGACCTCGATCGAGACGCGGCCGTCGAAGCCGTTCGAGCGGTCGTACACCGGACGGAAGACGTCGGCGGCGGCGCGCACGTCGTCGGTCGTGATCTCGAAGACCGCCGTGTCGACGTCGGCGCCGGCCGCGGCGAGCGTGTGCAGCTGTTCGGCGTAGCCGTCGCCCTTCGCAAGAGCGCCGGCGAAGATCGTCGGGTTGGTGGTGACGCCGACGACGTCGCGCTCGGCGATGAGTCGAGCGAGGCCGCCGGAGGCGATGCGCTCACGAGAGAGGTCGTCGAGCCAGATGCTGACGCCCGCCTCCGAGAGTGCTGCAGTGGGGGAGCTGGTCATGGGAGTGTCTCCTCTTCTGGCGCGCGTCAGGCCGACGCGAGCGATTCCTTCGCGGCGGCGACGACGGCCTCGGCCGTGATGCCGAACTCGCGGAACAGGGTCTTGTAGTCGGCGGAGGCGCCGAAGTGCTCGATCGACACCGAGCGGCCGCGTGCCCCGAGATAGCGGTGCCACGAGAGGGCGAGCCCGGCTTCGACCGAGACGCGCGCGGTGACGCCCGAGGGCAGCACCTGCTCGCGGTACTCGGCCGTCTGCTCCTCGAACCACTCGAGCGACGGTGCCGAGACGACGCGTGCGCCGATGCCCTCGCCTGCGAGCGTCTCGCGGGCGGCGAGGGCGAGTTGCACCTCGGAGCCGGTGGCGATGAGGATCACGTCGGGTGCGCCCGATGCGGCCTCGGCGAGCACGTAGGCGCCCTTCGCCACGTTCGACGCGGCGGCGAGGGTGTCACCGGATGCCTCGGCCGCGCCTCGCTCGAACACGGGGATGTTCTGCCGGGTGAGGGCGATGCCCGCGGGGGCATCCGTGCGCTTCAGGATCTCGAGCCAGGCGTATGCAACCTCGTTGGCGTCGGCGGGCCGTACGACCGTGAGGCCCGGGATCGCGCGGAGGGTCGCGAGCTGCTCGATGGGCTGGTGCGTCGGTCCGTCTTCACCGAGGGCGACGGAGTCGTGCGTCCAGACGAAGATCGACGGCACCTGCATGAGCGCCGCGAGGCGCACGGCGGGCCGCATGTAGTCGCTGAAGATGAGGAAGGTGCCGCCGAAGGCGCGGGTCTTGCCGTGCAGCACGATGCCGTTGACGATAGCGCCCATGGCGTGCTCGCGGATGCCGAAGTGCAGCACGCGGCCGTAGGGGTTGCCCGAGAACTCGTGCGTCGACCACTCGGTCGGGATGAACGAGGCCGCGCCGTTGATCGTGGTCAGGTTCGACTCGGCGAGGTCGGCCGATCCGCCCCACAGCTCGGGCAGCACGCCGGCGAGGGCGTTGATGACCTTGCCCGAAGCGGCACGGGTCGACAGCTCGGTGCCGCCCTCGAAGACGGGGAGCACGGACTCGACGTCGGCGGGCAGCTCGCCGGCCTCGAGCCGGTCGAGGAGGGCCTTGCGATCGGGGTTGGCTGCGGCCCAGGCGTCGAACGCGAGCTGCCACTCGGCGTGCTGCGCAGCGCCGCGCTCGACGGCGCCGCGGGTGCGTGCGAGCACGTCTTCGGCGACGACGAAGCTCTGCTCGGGGTCGAAGCCGAGCACCTCCTTCGTCGCAGCGAGTTCCGCCGCACCGAGTGCGGAGCCGTGGATCTTGCCGGAGTTCTGCTTGCCGGGCGACGGCCAGCCGATGATCGTCTTCAGGATGATGATCGAGGGCTTCGAGGACTCGCCCTTGGCGGCCTCGATGGCTGCGTGCAGCTCGGCCACGTCTTCGACGTACTGGCCCGTCTTCTTCCAGTCGACGGTCTGCACGTGCCATCCGTACGACTCGTAGCGCTTCGCGACGTCTTCGGTGAAGGCGATGTTGGTGTCGTCTTCGATGGAGATCTGGTTGGAGTCGTAGATCACGACGAGGTTCCCGAGCTGCTGGTGGCCGGCGAGCGAGGACGCCTCGCTCGTGATGCCCTCCTGCAGGTCGCCGTCACCCGCGACGACGTAGACGAAGTGGTCGAACGGGCTCGTGCCCGCCGCGGCATCCGGGTCGAAGAGGCCGCGCTCGTACCGGGCGGCGTAGGCGAAGCCGACGGCGGAGGCGAGGCCCTGGCCGAGCGGGCCCGTCGTGATCTCGACACCCGCGGTGTGACCGTACTCGGGGTGGCCCGGGGTCTTCGAACCCCAGGTGCGCAGCGACTCGAGGTCGGACAGCTCGAGTCCGTCGCCGGCGAGGAAGAGCTGCACGTACTGCGTCAGCGAGGAGTGGCCCGCGGAGAGGATGAAGCGGTCGCGGCCGAGCCACGCGTGGTCGGACGGATCGCGGCGCATGACCTTCTGGAACAGGAGATAGGCGGCGGGCGCGAGGCTCATCGCGGTACCGGGATGCCCGTTTCCGACCTTCTCGACGGCGTCGGCCGCGAGGACCCGTGCCGTGTCGATCGCTTGGTCATCGAGAGAATCCCACTGCAGAGTTGCCACGATTGTGCTGTTCCTTCCGGTCGCTGGACGATGACGGGAACCGATGGCCCCGAGCACCCCTGGAATCGCTTCGGCGCGAATCGCCCGGCGGATGACCTCTGGTCGGTTTGCACCGGACGGCAATTCGAAAACCGCGCCGTCGGGCGCGCACTGCCAAGTATATGGACTCCTCACGTTTCATGACGGTGACGAGGAGCTCACGCGCACCGCGCTCGGTCGTGAGGCCGAGGGGTGCCGAACCGTGGCGGCGGAACGGGCGACACACGATGTCATAGAATCGATGACGAGCGCGGCCGTGTTTTGCGTGCCCTCGCCGGAAGAGGAACGATGCAGGCAGCCGTAGAGACCAGAGACCACCGCCCGGCGATGACCGTCCGGCGCAAGCTCTCGGCCTATCTGGCCCTCACCAAGCCGCGAGTGATCGAGCTGCTGCTCGTCGTGACCGCGCCGACCATGATCCTCGCTCAGCAGGGGCTGCCGAGTCTCTGGCTGCTCATCGCCACGCTCATCGGCGGCGCAATGAGCGCGGGCTCGGCGGGTGCGTTCAACTGCTACATCGATCGCGACATCGACCGGGTCATGAAGCGCACGCAGGGGCGCCCGCTCGTGACCGGCGAACTGAGCGATCGCGAGGCGCTCGTCTTCGCATACGGACTCGGCATCGCTTCGATCGTCTGGCTCGGCATCTTCACCAACTGGCTCGCCGCCGCGCTCTCGCTCGGCGCGATCCTGCTCTACGTGGTCTTCTACAGCCTCATCCTGAAGCGCCGCACCGCCCAGAACATCGTCTGGGGCGGCGTCGCGGGCTGCATGCCCGTGCTCATCGGCTGGGCCGCGGTCACCGGCGACCTCAGCTGGCCGCCGGTCATCCTCTTCCTCATCATCTTCCTCTGGACGCCGCCGCACTATTGGCCGCTCTCGATGAAGTACAAGGACGACTACGCGGCCGCCGGGGTTCCGATGCTCGCCGTCGTGCGGGGTCGTGCTCAGGTGGGGCTGCAGGTCATCCTCTACGCATGGGCGACCGTCGCGTGCTCGCTCCTGCTCATCCCGATCGCCGACATGGGACTCGTCTACTCGACGGTCGCGGTCGTCACCGGCGTCTGGTTCATCTACGAGACGCACCGCCTGTACAACCTCGCGATCCGCCACGAGCAGGTCTCGCCGATGCGGGTCTTCCACGGCTCGATCGCCTACCTGTCGCTGCTCTTCCTCGCGGTCGGCATCGACCCGCTGCTGCCGTTCTGAACGGCGTCACGGCGTCCCGGTCTCGCACCCGCCGGCCCAGCCGGCCCCGCCCCTCCCGCCGCTGAATCGGAGCTCGGGTCAGAGGCTGCACCTGCGGTCGGCATGACTTCAGAGATCTGCACCGAATCGGAGCGGATCAGCTGATGCCGTCCGGTCTGGCACAGCTCTCCGAAGCTGCGGTGCGTTCAGCGAGCGGATGCCTCGACCGGCGACGGCTCGGGCGCGGCGTCTGCCGCGACGGGGCGCTTCAGCCGCATGACTACGACCGTCATGGTGGCGGCCGTGAGGGCCGCGAGCACCATGTGCACGCCGACTGCGAGTGCCGGCAGGCCGCTCCGCGCCTGGTAGAGACCGACGCCGACCTGCACGAGCTCGATGGCGAGGAGGGCGATCGACCAGCGGAGGGTCGGCAGCTTCAGCCGCCACGCGGCGATGACGAGCACGAGGGTCAGCGCGAGCAGCGCGTAGCCCGGCCAGGAGTGCACGTGAGCGAGCACGCTCGCGTCGACGCCGGTGCGGATGACGTCCTCATCACCCGAGTGCGGACCCGAGGCGGTGGTGAAGACGCCGACCACGACCGTCGCCGCGAGGACGAAGCTCGTGATGTGGGTGAGCATCGCGAACGGCTTGGGGACGGCGAGTTCTCGCGTTCCGCCGGGCTCGTACATGCGGACGAGGAAGGCGGCGGCGATGCAGACGATGACGACCGAGACCGTGTAGTGGAAGCCGACGAGTGCCGCGGCGAGCTCCTGCCAGACCACGAAGGCGCCGACGAGCGCCTGCACGATCACGAGGACGAAGACGAGGACGGCGAGCACGAAGAGATCGCGCCGTTCGCGGCGGTGCCGCCACACGAGGATCAGCACCCCGGCCGCAGCGAGCAGGAGCGGACCGCTGATCGTGCGGTTCGCGAACTCGATGACGCCGTGGATGCCGAGCTCGGGGGTCGGGATCAGCGAGCCCGGCACGCAGACGGGCCAGTCGCTGCAGCCGAGTCCCGAATCCGTGAGGCGCACCGCGCCACCGGTTGCGATGATCAGCACGTTGAGTACGAACGAGGCCCAGGCGAAGATACGGAGAGTGCGGGTCACGCGGGTCGTTCCTGATCCGGATCGCGCTGTGACGGCACTGGGAGTCCTGCCCGGCGCCTGCCGCGACCCTATAGACTTGAGGGGTTGGTAGGCCCGCCGACCGCGCGAGATCGCGCGCCACGGGCCGCATACCATCTTAGGTTGGCACTAGCGCCACCGGGCACATCATCACCCACTCAACGAGCGCCTCGACTCACGAGGGGAATGAGCCGGCCTGATAGCCGGTTGCACGGGAGGAGAAGAGGGAGAGCATGACGGACGTACTGATCGACCGACCGGAACTCGAAGGGCTCGGTACCTACGAGTTCGGCTGGGCCGACTCCGACGCCGCGGGGGCATCCGCCCGACGCGGCATCTCGCCGGAGGTCGTCGCCGACATCTCCGCGCTGAAATCGGAGCCGGAATGGATGCTCCAGCGTCGCCAGCGCGCCCTGCAGCTCTTCGAGCGCAAGCCGATGCCCACGTGGGGCGCCGACCTGTCGGAGATCGACTTCGACAACATCAAGTACTTCGTGCGCTCGACCGAGAAGCAGGCCCAGACCTGGGAAGACCTGCCCGACGACATCAAGAACACGTACGAGAAGCTCGGCATCCCCGAGGCCGAACGCCAGCGCCTCGTCGCGGGTGTCGCGGCCCAGTACGAGTCCGAGGTGGTCTACCACCAGATCAATGAAGAGCTCGAGCGCCAGGGCGTCATCTTCATGGACACCGACACCGCGCTGAAGGAGCACCCCGAGTTCTTCGAGGAGTACTTCGGCACCGTGATCCCCGCCGGCGACAACAAGTTCGCGGCGCTGAACACGGCTGTGTGGTCGGGCGGTTCGTTCGTCTACGTGCCGAAGGGCGTGCACGTCGAGATTCCGCTGCAGGCCTACTTCCGCATCAACACCGAGAACATGGGCCAGTTCGAGCGCACGCTGATCATCGCCGACGAGGGCAGCTACGTGCACTACATCGAGGGCTGCACGGCGCCGATCTACAAGAGCGACTCGCTGCACTCGGCCGTCGTCGAGATCATCGTCAAGAAAGACGCACGCGTGCGCTACACGACGATCCAGAACTGGTCGAACAACGTCTACAACCTCGTGACCAAGCGCGCCACGGCCGCCGAAGGCGCCACCATGGAGTGGGTCGACGGCAACATCGGTTCCAAGGTCACGATGAAGTACCCGTCGATCTTCCTCATGGGCGAGCACGCCAAGGGCGAGACCCTCTCGGTCGCGTTCGCGGGCCCGGGCCAGCACCAGGACGCCGGCGCGAAGATGATCCACATGGCGCCGTACACGCAGTCGTCGATCGTCTCGAAGTCGATCGCACGCGGCGGGGGCCGAGCCGGCTACCGCGGCGAGGTGCGCATCGACGCGAACGCCCACCACTCGGCGAACAGCGTCGTCTGCGACGCCCTGCTCGTCGACACGATCTCCCGCTCCGACACCTACCCGGCGATCGACATCCGCGTCGACGACGTGAAGCTCGGACACGAGGCCACGGTCTCGAAGGTCAGCGAGGAGCAGCTCTTCTACCTGATGAGCCGTGGCATCGACGAGACCGAGGCCATGTCGATGATCGTGCGCGGCTTCATCGAGCCGATCGCGCGCGAGCTCCCCATGGAATACGCGATGGAACTCAACAAGCTCATCGAAATGGGCATGGAAGGATCGGTGGGCTAGTAGTGACCGCCCAGATGACCAGCACCGCCATGCCCACTGCAGGACAGCACGGCCTCGTCGCGCACTCCGACGGCGCCTTCGTGCCGGTGCAGACCCGCTCCGAGCGATTCCGCTCCGTGAACGTCGCGGACTTCCCGCCCATCAACGGCCGCGAGCACGAGTGGAAGCTCTCCCCGGTCGCGGTGTTCGCCGACCTGACCGGTGGCGAGCTCGACGGGTCGCGCCTTCCGATCGAGACGACGGATGCCTCGGGCATCTCGTTCTCGTACATCCCGCGCGACGACGCCCGCATCGGCACGGCGGGCACGCCCGAAGAGCGCGCGAGCGCCAACGCGTGGTCGACGTTCGAAGAGGCCCTCCTCGTCTCCGTCACCGGTGAAGACGAGAAGATCGTGTTCGTGACCCGCACGGGGCTCGGCGACGCGCCGCGCGCCGCGCACACCGTCATCGAGGCCGCGCCGAACAGCCGCGGCTTCGTCGTGCTCGCCGGCACGGGCGCCGCCCGCCTCAGCGAGAACGTCGAGATCCTCGTCGGCGCCGGGGCATCCCTCACCGTCGTGTCGCTGCAGGAGTGGGACGACGAGGCCGTGCACCTCTCGAGCCAGTTCGCCCGCCTCGGCCGCGACTCGTTCCTGAAGCACATCGTCGTCTCGCTCGGCGGCAAGGTCGTCCGGGTGAACCCCTCGACCCACCTCGCCGAACAGGGTGCCGACATCGAGGCCCTCGGCCTGTACTTCGCCGATGCCGGTCAGCACCTCGAGCAGCAGGTCTACGTGCACCACGACGCACCCCACACCAAGAGCCGCGTGACCTACAAGGGTGCGCTCCAGGGCGCAGGCGCGCGCACCGTCTGGATCGGCGACGTGCTCATCGGCAACGCCGCGGTCGGCACCGACAGCTACGAGCAGAACCGCAACCTCGTGCTCACCGAGGGCACCCGTGCAGACTCCGTGCCGAACCTCGAGATCGAGACCGGCGACATCGAAGGCGCCGGGCACGCGAGTGCCACGGGTCGGTTCGACGACGAGCAGTTGTTCTACCTCATGGCACGCGGCATCCGCGAAGACGAGGCACGACGACTCGTCGTGCGCGGCTTCCTCACCGACATCGTGCAGAAGATCGGCTCGGCCGACCTCGAAGCCCGCCTCACGGCGGCGATCGAGGCTGAACTGGAAGGTCGCTGACGTGACATCCGTGCGTGTGTGCGCCATCGACGACCTCGCCGTCAACGAAGCGTCGCGCTTCGTGCTCGAGGGCGTTCCCATCGCCGTCGTGAAGGACGCAGCGGGTGATGTCTTCGCCATCGGAGACACCTGCACCCACGGCGACATCTCGCTCGCCGAGGGCTTCGTCGAAGACGACACCCTCGAGTGCTGGGCGCACGGCTCCATGTTCTCCCTCAAGACGGGCAAGCCGCTCACGCTGCCCGCGTACGAGCCCGTCCCGGTCTACCAGGTCGAGCTCAAGGACGGCGACGTCCACATCGATCCCGCGGTCACCCTGACCGTCTGACACACCTTCTCCGGCCCGGAACGGCCGGCAACCGAAAGAGACCACTACGAACATGTCCGTTCTCGAGATCAAGAACCTCCACGTCAACGTCGAGACCGAGCAGGGCACGCGCGAGATCCTGCGCGGCGTCGACCTCGTCATCAACGAGGGCGAGATCCACGCGATCATGGGCCCCAACGGCTCGGGCAAGTCGACGCTCGCGTACACGATCGCCGGCCACCCTAAGTACCAGGTCGTCGAGGGCGAGATCCTCCTCGACGGCGAGAACGTGCTCGAGATGTCGGTCGACGAGCGTGCGCGCGCCGGGGTCTTCCTCGCGATGCAGTATCCCGTCGAAATCCCCGGCGTGACCGTCACGAACTTCCTCCGCACCGCCAAGACGGCGATCGACGGCGAGGCGCCTGCGATCCGCGGCTGGATCAAGGACGTGCGCGAGTCGATGTCGAACCTCAAGATGGACTCGGCGTTCGCCGAGCGCAACGTCAACGAGGGCTTCTCGGGCGGCGAGAAGAAGCGCAACGAGATCCTCCAGCTCGAACTGCTGAAGCCGAAGTTCGCCGTGCTCGACGAGACCGACTCCGGCCTCGACGTCGACGCGCTGAAGATCGTCTCCGAGGGCGTCAACCGCGCCCACGCGAACACGGGCCTCGGCGTGCTGCTCATCACGCACTACACGCGCATCCTCCGCTACATCAAGCCCGACTTCGTGCACGTCTTCGTCGCGGGCAGGATCGCCGAGCAGGGCGGCGCCGAACTGGCCGACCGTCTCGAAGAAGAGGGCTACGACCGTTACCAGGTCGCGGAGTCCGCAGCCGAAGCGGTGCCGGCCGAAGCTCTGCCGGCCGAATAGGCAGAGGGTAGAATCGCACCATGGTCACCTCCCTCGCACCAGAGCGCTACGACCAGGTCGAAGAAGCGCTGAAAGACGTCATGGATCCCGAGCTCGGGGTCAACATCGTCGACCTCGGCCTCATCTACGACCTCGGGTGGGACGACGAGAACGACGCCCTGGTCATCCACATGACGCTCACGAGTGCCGGATGCCCCCTCACCGACGTCATCGAGGAGCAGACCGCCGAGGCACTCGACGGAACGGTCGACGCGTTCCGCATCAACTGGGTGTGGATGCCGCCGTGGGGCCCCGAGCGCATCACCGACGACGGCCGCGACATGATGCGCGCCCTCGGCTTCGCGATCTGAGTTCCACGCTCTGAGTCATCGCGATCCGAGTCGCTCGTTCGACATCGACGGATGCCCCGTGCAGCACGCTGCACGGGGCGTCCGCCGTCTCAGGCGAGGCCGCGGCGCTCGAGGAGCGCCGCGATGTCGGGCTCGCGCCCGAGCAGGCGGCGGATCGACTCCCGCGGGTCACGTGACCCGCCCGGAGCGAGGATCTCCTCGCGGTAGCGCGCACCGTTCTCCCGAGTGGCTCCGCCGTGCGCCTCGAACCAGGCCATGATGTCGGCGCCCGGCACCTCGCTCCAGATGTACGAGTAGTACCCGGCGTCGTACCCGCCCGCGAAGACGTGCGCGAAGTAGGTGCTCGAGTAGCGCGGCGGCACGAGCGGGTCGTCGAGGCCGGCGGCCGCCAGTGCCCGGCGCTCGAAGTCGGCGACATCGGTGACGGCATCGGCCTCAGCGGGGGAGAGACGGTGCCACGCCTGGTCGAGCACGGCCGCCGCGAGGTACTCGGTCGTCGAGAAGCCCTCGTTGAACGTGCGCGACGCCAGCAGGCGATCGACGAGCTGCTGCGGCATCCGCTCGCCGGTCTCGTGGTGCACCGCGTACTCGCCGAGCACCTCGGGTCGCAGGACCCACAGCTCGTTGACCTGGCTCGGCAGCTCGACGAAGTCGCGGTACACGTTCGTGCCCGACATCGACGGGTGCACGACGTGCGAGAGCAGGCCGTGCAGCGCGTGACCGAACTCGTGGAAGAGCGTCTCGGTCTCGTCGAGCGTGAGCAGCGTCGGTTCGCCCGCCGCCGGCCGGGCGACGTTCATGTTGTTCACGACGACCGGGAGCGTGCCCTCGAGCGTCGACTGCTCGACGAGCGAGCTCATCCATGCTCCGCCGCGCTTCGAATCGCGGGTGTACAGGTCGAGCAGGTAGAGCCCGACCGGGGTGCCATCCTGCTCGAACACCTCGAACACGCGGGTCTCGGGGTGGTAGCCGACGAGGTCGGTGCGCTCGAGGATCTTCAGGCCGTACAGCAGCTCCGCGGCGCGGAAGACGCCGCGGGTGAGCACTCGGTCGAACTCGAGGTACGGGCGCATCTCGTCGAGGTCGACCGCGTACCGCTCGCGCCGCACGGCCTCGCTCAGCACTGCCCAGTCGGATGCCTCGATCGGCCGTCGCTCCTCGGTGACCGCCTGCTCGGCGAGGGCGTGCGCTTCGCGCTGGGCGTTCGCCGTGGCGGCGGGCACGAGCCGGTCGAGCAGCTCGGCGACGGCCTCGGGCGTTCCGGCCGTCTCGTCGACGGTCACTGCGGCGGCGTGGTTGTCGAACCCGAGGAGTGCGGCCCGCCGGGCGCGGATCCGCACGATCTCGAGGAGCGTCGAACGGGTGTCGTGAACGCCGCCGCGGCATCCGCGTGACCGGGATGCGGCGAGCAGGCGGTCGCGCACGGCGTCGCGCTCGAGGGATGCGAGAGCCGGCTGCCCCGTCGGCAGCACGAGAGTGATGAGCCAGCCGTCGAGACCGCGCGCCATCGCGGCCTCTCGCGCCGCCGAACGCCGACCATCGTCGAGGCCTGCGAGGTCGTCGGGATCGGTCAGGTGCAGCGCGAGGTCGTTGCCGTCGGCGAGCAGATGCTGCTGGAATGCCGTCGTGAGTTCGGAGAGACGGGTGTTCATGGTCGTGAGCTCGAGGCGCTGCGGCTCGCTCAGGGCGGCTCCGGCGAGGGTCGCGGTGCGGTGGTACCTGTCGAGCAGCTCCGCCGACTCGGCGTCGAGCCCGAGCTCGTCGCGCGCGTCCTGCAGTTCGGAGAGTCGCGCGTAGAGGCGCGGATCGAGCCGGATGGCGTCCCGATGCGCCGACAGCAGGGGCGCGAACTCCACCTCGAGGGCGTCGATCGCGGCATCGCTGTCGGCCGAACTCGCGTTCTCGAAGACGGGGAGCACGCGGCGGAGTACCTCTCCCGCGCGTTCGAGGGCGACGACGGTGTTCTCGAACGTCGGCGCCGCGGCATCCGTCGCGATCGCCTCGATCGCCCGACGCTGCTCGCGCATGCCGGTTTCGATCGCCTCCCGGTAGTGCTCCGGTCGGATGAGGGCGAAGAGCGGAAGCCGGTAGGGCAGCGGGCTCGGCTCGAGGAACGGGTTGGAGTGCTCGGTCATCCATCCACCGTAGTTCGCTGTCACACGAGCGGGCATGAGCCTAGGCTCGGAACATGAGCACCGAACGCGCTGAACACGGTCTCCGAGACGCCTACACGCACGGCCACCATGCGAGCGTGCTGCGCACGCACTCCTGGCGCACGGTCGAGAACTCGGCCGCCTACCTCGTGCCGCACCTGCACGAAGGAGCTCGCATCCTCGATGTGGGCAGTGGGCCGGGCACCATCACGATCGACCTCGCCCGCCGTGTGCGCCCCGGAACGGTCGTCGGCATCGACGCCTCGGCCGACGTGGTCGCCGCGGCGACGGGGCTGGCCGAGAGCGAAGGGGTGGCGAACGTCGAGTTCGCCGTCGGTGACGCCTATGCGCTCGACTTCGACGACGACACCTTCGACGTGGTGCACGCCCACCAGGTGCTGCAGCACCTCGCCCGGCCCGTCGACGCGCTGCGGGAGCTGCGCCGCGTCACGAAGCCCGGTGGAATCGTCGCCGCCCGTGACGTCGACTACGGCGGCGTGATCTGGAACCCCACGTCGCCGGGCCTCGCCCGATGGCTCGAGCTCTATCGCGCCGTGCACGAATGGAACGGCGGCGAGCCCGATGCCGGGCGGCATCTGAAGGGTTGGGCACGCGAGGCGGGCTTCGCCGACATCGCCGCGACGGGGGCCGTCTGGGTCTTCTCCACCGCGCTCGAACGCGAATGGTGGGGCGGCGCATGGGCCGAGCGCGCCACGGAGTCCCAGTTCGCCGCGCACGCCATCGAGTCGGGGCACGCAGACATCGACGAGCTCCGTGGCATCGCCGGCGCGTGGCGGGCGTGGGCCGCCGACGAGGACGGCTGGCTGCTCATGCCGCACGGCGAGATCATCGCGCGGGCGTAGCCGAATCCGGCCGAGCATCGTGCCGACCGTGCGCGTGCGCTGAGCGGGCTGCCGCTACCAGTCCTCGTCGGCGTCGTGCGCGTCGACGATCGTGTCGCGCACGACCGTGCCGTCGTCGAGTTCGGCGATCGGCCGGCCCTCGAGCCAGGTGAGCGTCCAATGGCGGTTCGCACCGTCGCCGGCGAACGCCGTCTCGGCGGCCGCGATGCGCTCGCGCAGCTCGGTCGGCACGCTGACCGGCGGCTCGGAGCCGAACGCCCACCGCGTGCCGAGTCGCATCAGGCGTCCATCTCGTAGGTGACCCAGCTGGTGCGCTTCGCGAGCTGGTCGTAGACCTGCTGCGCCGGTGCGTTGTCGTCGGCCGTGATCCAGTTGACGCCGCCCTGGCCGATCTCAGCGGCCCGCGCATGCACGAACTCGATGAGCGATCGCCCGATGCCCGACCCGCGTGCGCTCTCGTCGACGTAGAGGTCGTCGAGGTACATGCCCCGGGTCGCCGTCAGCGAGTTCGGCACGGCCCGGTAGTGGGCGAGCCCGACCGGTCGCCCCTCGTCGTCGACGGCGAGTGCGGCCTGCAGCGGCTCGGACTCGTCACGGATCCAGTTCCAGACGATGAGCGCCTTGGCGTCGTCGAGCTCGGTCTCGTAGAAGCGGCAGTACGCCTCGAACAGCGGCAGCCATCCGAAGAAGTCGTCGTCACCGGCCGATCGGATCTCGTAGTTCATGGTTCCCCCTATTCCGACGGCGCCTCGAAGACGACGTCGCGGACTTCGAACGACTCGGCTTCGACGAAGCCGAGCTCGGCGATGCGCCCCACCGCACGCAGATCTGATGCGACCGACTCCAGCAGCGGGATCGTCGCGGCGGGCGCGGCGATCACGGCACTCGCGACGGGCGTCTTCTGCGACGCCTTCGCGTCGGTCTTGGCCCGTCGGATGCCGGTCAGCGCGAGGCCGGCGAGCTCGAGCAGCTCGACGCCGGCTTCGCCACGCGCGGCGAGCTCGTCGACGTTCGGCCACGACGCCACGTGCACCGAGCCTTCGTGCGACCAGCGCCACGCCTCTTCGGTCGCGAACGGGATGACGGGTGCGAAGAGGCGGAGCAGCACATCGAGTGCGGTCTTCAGCGCCGCGACGGCAGAGGCCTGCTCGGGGCTGGGCTCGCCGTAGGCGCGCTCCTTCACGAGCTCGAGGTAGTCGTCGCAGAACGTCCAGAAGAACGTCTCGGCCAGCTCGAGGGCCCGGGCGTGGTCGTAGGCCTCGAGCGAGCGGGTCGCCCGCTCGACGACCCCGGCGAGCTCGGCGAGCATGCTGCGGTCGACGGGCACGGTCACCGGGGCATCCGCTCGACCGTCGAAGCCGAGGATGAACTTCGCCGCGTTCAGCACCTTGATGGCGAGGCGGCGGCCGATCTTGACCTGCGTCGGGTTCTGCGGGTCGAAGGCCGCGTCGGTGCCGAGGCGCGAGGATGCCGCCCAGTAGCGCACCGCGTCGGAGCCGTGCTGGTCGAGGAGACCGGCCGGCGTCACGACGTTGCCCTTCGACTTCGACATCTTCTTGCGGTCGGGGTCGACGATGAATCCCGAGATCGAGGCGTGCGCCCACGGCGCCACGCCGTGCTCGAGCTCGGCGCGAAGCGTGGTCGAGAAGAGCCAGGTGCGGATGATGTCTTGACCCTGGGGGCGCAGGGAGTACGGGAAGACGAGGTCGAAGAGCTCGGGGTCGCGCTCCCAGCCGCCCGCGAGCTGCGGGGTCAGCGACGAGGTCGCCCAGGTGTCCATGACATCGTGCTCGCCGATGAAGCCGCCGGCGACACCGCGCTGCGACTCGTCGAAGCCGGGCGCAGCAGCCGACGACGGGTCGACCGGCAGCATCTCGCGCGTCGCGACGATCGGTTCGTCGAACACCGGGTCGCCCGCCGCGTCGAGCGGGTACCAGACGGGGATCGGCACGCCGAAGAAGCGCTGGCGCGAGACGAGCCAGTCGCCAGAGAGCCCGCCGACCCAGTTCTCATAGCGCACGCGCATGAAGTCGGGGTGCCAGTCGATCTCGCGGCCGCGCGAGAGCAGTCGCTCGCGGAGGGCCTCGTCGCGGGCGCCGTTGCGGATGTACCACTGGCGCGTCGAGACGATCTCGAGCGGCTTGTCGCCCTTCTCGAAGAACTTGACCGGGTGGGTGATCGACTTCGGGTCGGCGAGGAGGTCGCCCGAGTCGCGGAGCTGCTGCACCACGGCCTGCTTGGCCGAGAAGGTGGTCTTGCCGGCCAGCTCGGCGAACGCCGCCTTGCCCGCCTCGGAGGTGATGACGTCGGGGGCCTCGGCGATGACACGGCCGTCGAAGCCGATGATCGCGCGGTTCGGCAGGTCGAGCTCGCGCCACCACACGACGTCGGTGATGTCGCCGAACGTGCAGATCATGGCGATGCCGGTGCCCTTGTCCTTCTGGGCGAGGTGGTGGGCGACCACGGGCACCTCGACGCCGAAGACGGGCGTCGTGACGGTCGTGCCGAAGAGCGGCTGGTAACGCTCGTCGTCGGGGTGGGCGACGAGGGCGACGCACGCGGGGATGAGCTCGGGACGGCTCGTCTCGATCTCGATGACGCCGCCGTCGGGGCGGTGGAACGAGACGCGGTGGTAGTGACCGGGCTGCTCGCGGTCCTCGAGCTCGGCCTGCGCGACCGCCGTGCGGAACGTGACGTCCCAGAGGGTCGGCGCGAGCGCCTGGTAGGCCTCGCCGCGCTCGACGTTGCGCACGAAGGCGAGCTGCGAGGCGAAGAGCGACTCGTCGCCGATCGTGCGGTAGGTCTGGGTCCAGTCGACCGAGAGGCCGAGCTGTCGCCACAGGGCCTCGAACTGCTGCTCGTCTTCGACGGTGAGCCGCTCGCACAGCTCGATGAAGTTGCGGCGGCTGATCGGCACCTGGTCGGCGGCTTTCGTCGACTTGCCGTCGCCGCCCTCGAACGGCGGCACGAAGCCCTCGACGTAGGCGAGCGTGGGGTCGCAGCGCACGCCGTAGTAGTTCTGCACCCGGCGCTCGGTGGGCAGGCCGTTGTCGTCCCAGCCCATCGGGTAGAAGACGCTCTTGCCGCGCATGCGCTGGAAACGCGCGACGACGTCGGTGTGCGTGTAGGAGAAGACGTGGCCGATGTGCAGCGAGCCCGAGGCGGTCGGCGGCGGGGTGTCGATCGAGTAGATGCACTCGCGCGTCGCCGTCGTGCGGTCGAACCGATAGGTGCCCTCGCGCTCCCAGGCGCCTCCCCAGACCGATTCGAGGCCTTCGAGAGCGGGCTTGTCGGGAATGCGCGCGGTGTCGGTCATGATGCTCCGGTTCGATATCGGCGGCACCGTGTCGGTGGTGAGGTGCCTGAATGTGCGACGATCCAGCCTACCGGAGGACGGGCCGGGTGGCCTGCTGGACGGCGCCGACGCGCGTCTCGCGCCGTTTCAGGTCGCGAGGCGCGGCGAATCCGCGACGAGCTGCGCCGTGTACGGATGCCCCGGCTGCGCGAACACCCGCCCGGCATCGCCGGACTCGACGATCCGGCCGGCCCGCATGACCGCGACACGGTCGGCCATGTGGTGCACGACGCCGAGATCGTGCGAGATGAACAGGAGGGCGAGTCCGCGCTCACGCTGGATGTCGTCGAGCAGGTCGAGGATCTGCGCCTGGATCGTCACGTCGAGTGCGGAGACGGGTTCGTCGCAGATCAGGAGTTCGGGCGACCCGGCGAGGGCTCGGGCGATCGCCACGCGTTGCCGCTGGCCGCCGGACAGCGTCAGGGGTCTCCTGTCTGCGACGGATGCCGCGAGCCCGACCTGGTCGAGGAGAGCGGCGACGACGGGAGCGGTGGGTCCGGAGGACGTGCCGCTCATGCCAGCCTCGCGCGCACCGCGCACCGCATCGGCGAGCAGGCGACCGACGTTCCATCGCGGGTCGAAGGAGCCGAGCGGGTCCTGGTAGATCGCGCCGATCCGATGGCGCGCCGGGCGCCGGTGCCGCTCGTCCAGTGCCGACCACTCCTCGCCGTCGAAGCGCACCGAGCCGCCGTCGGGCGTCGTGAGGGCGAGGGCGAGGCGAGCGACCGTCGTCTTGCCCGAGCCGGATTCGCCGACGAGGCCGAGCGTCTCACCGCGATGCAGCGAGAGCGAGACGTCGTCGACGGCGGTGAAGCGCCCGCCCGGCACGGTGAAGGTCTTCGTCAGGTGCGCGAGTTCGAGCAGCGGGGTCGCGCCGATTGCCGGATCGTATGCCGGAAGCGGCGCCGATGAGATCGTCGGCAGCGCACCCGGCTGCGTCGCCGGCCGCATCGGCGATGCGGACAGCCGCGCTCCGCGAGGGACCTCCGCCGGCACCGCAGCGATGAGCGATCTCGTGTAGTCCTCCCGCGGCGACTCCAGCACCTCACCGGTCGGTCCCTGCTCGATGATCCGTCCCTCGCGCAAGACGAGGATGCGGTCGGCCATACGCGACACGACGGCCAGGTCGTGGCTGATCAGCAGCACTCCCGTGCCGCGTTCGCGGATCTCGTCGAGCAGGGCGAGGATCCGCGCCTGCACGGTGACGTCGAGCGCAGTCGTCGGTTCGTCGGCGATGAGCAGTGGCGGATCGAGCGCGATCGCCGCGGCGATGAGCGCGCGCTGGCGAAGCCCGCCCGAGAGCTCGCCGGAACGCCGACGAACGGCACTCGCCGGGTCCGGCATGCCGACGTCGGCGAGGAGTTGCAGCACTCGTGCCCGGCGTTCGGATGCGGGCAGCTTCAGGTGAATCCGGAGCGGGTCCTCGATCTCGCGGCCCACTGTGCGGAGCGGATCGAGCGAGCCGAGCGCATCCTGCAGGATGAGTCCGGCTCGACGCCCTCGCTCACGTCGCCACTCGCGTTCGCTCGCCGCGCCCAGATCGAGGCCGCTGATGCGCAGGCGCTCTGCCGAAGTCCGCGAATCGGCGCCGGCCATGCCGAGCAGTGCGCGAGCCGTCACCGACTTGCCCGAGCCGGATTCGCCGACGATGGCGACGCACTCGCCGGGCATGATCGTGAGGTCGACGCCGTGCACGACCTCGGTGCCGCCGAAACCGACGTGCAGCCGGGCGACCTCGAGCACGGGCGCGAGCGGGTTCGTCATCGCTCGCCCCGTCCGCGACGTGTGAGTGCGCGGCCGAGCACCGTCGTCGCGATGGTCGTGCCGACGATCATGAGCCCGGGGAACACCGTCATCCACCATGCGGTCGCGAGGTAGGTGCGGCCGGCGGCGAGCATCGCACCCCATTCCGCGGCCGGGGGCTGGGCGCCGAGTCCGAGGTAGCTGAGGGCTGCTGCCCAGACGATCGCCTGCCCGATGCCGAGCGTCGCGAGCACGAAGAGCGGGATGAGCGCGTTCGGCAGCACGTGCCGAGAGAGGATGCGCGCGGGGGAGCGGCCGAGCACCCGCGCGGCTTCGACGTACTGCGATGAGCGGATCGCGACGAGCTGGCCGCGGATGATCCGGGCGTATCCCGGCGCCGTGGAGAGGCCGACCGCCACGGTGGCGGTGACAGGACCGGGACCGTACACGACGATGACGAGCAGTGCGAGGAGGAGCCCGGGGAAGGCGAAGAGCACCTCGACGAGCCGGTTGACGCCGAAGTCGACGACCCGGCCGCCGAAACTCGCCAGCACGCCGAGCACGAGCCCGAGCGCAAGGCCGATCGCGGTCGCAGCGATCCCGATGAGGAGCGAGGTGGCGGTGCCCGCGACGATGCGACTGTAGATGTCGCGACCCGATTCGTCGGTGCCGAACCAATGTGCGGGCGACGGCGACTGGAATGCGTCGACGGGGGAGATCGCGTTGGGATCCTGTGTCGCGACGAGCTCGGGCGCGACGGTCGCTGCGAGGAGGAAGAGCACGAACGCCCCCGCGACGAGGGTGCCGACCCGCGGCATCCGACCTCTGCGCCGGGCGGGCGCGTGCGCCGCAGCAGAGACCGCTGTGGCCTGCTGGAGTTCGAGATCGCTCATCGGCCGGACTCCTGACGCAATCGAGGGTCGGCGATGCGCGCCGCGAGATCGGTCAGCACGGTCATGAGCACGTACACGAGGGCGACGAGCAACACCACTCCTGTGACGACCGGGATGTCGCGGAGCGTCACCGCCTGCAGCAGGGTGCGACCGAGCCCGGGCATCGCGAAGATCGTCTCGACGACGACCGCCCCAGAGAGCAGCCAGCCGAGTGCCCAGCCCGACAGGCTGATGGCTGGGAGGGCGGCGTGCCGGATCGTGTGGCGCACGCGCAGGCCGACGGCACTCTCGCCGCGAGCCCGGGCGGACACGACGAAGGGCTGCTGCATCGCGTCGAGGAGGCTGTCGCGCATGACCTGGGCCAGAAATCCCGCGAGCGGGATCGCGAGGGTCACGACGGGCAGCACCAATCCGGCGGGAGTGCCGGTCGCGACCGGCGGCAGCCAGTCCAGCGCCACGCTGAAGACCGCGATGAGCACGGCGGCGAGCCAGAAATGCGGCAGCGCAGCGGTCGTGATCTCGATGCCCTCGCCGACGGCGCTCGCGATCCTGCCGCGCCGGGTCGACCAGATCGCGAGACCGAGCGCCAGGACCCATGCGAGCACCAGGGAGAGGGCGGAGAGGAGCAGCGTGCCGCCGAGCTGGGCCGCGAGCAGGTCGGCGACGGGGAGCTTGAGGGCGTACGACGTCCCGAGGTCGCCCGTGAGCAGGCGACCGAGCATCGCGAAGTACTGCACGATGAGCGGCTGGTCGAGCCCGTAGTCGCTCCGGACCTGATCGAGCGCCTCCTGGGACGCCTGCGACCCGGGGCCGCCGAGGATCGCCTGCGCCGGATCGCCGGGGATCAGCCGGATCGCGAAGAAGGTGAGCGTGGCCACCGCCCACAGCACGAACACCGCGCCGGCCACGAGCAGGCCGGCGCGGCGAAGGGTCGCACCGCCGAAGGAGCGGCGCTGCTCAGTCGGCGAGCCAGGCGTCATAGAACGTCGGCGTCGAGACGGTCGGCATCGCGCGGGCCCCCTGTACGGACGTGCTGAGCAGGAAGCTGTTCTGCTGGTCGTACAGCGGCAGCAGGTAGTAGCCGCCGAGGATCAACTGCTGCGCCTGCTCGTAGAGCTCGGCGCGGGCTTCGGCGTTGCTCGTCGTCGCCGCGTCGGCGAGGAGTGAGTCGACCTCGGGATCGTCGAGCTGGGCGAGGTTCGCGAAGTACCCGCTCGGCGCCGGCGTGATGCTGTCGGAGTGGTACAGGATGCGCAGGACGTCGGGGCCGACCTTGGTGTACGGGGCGCTCACGATCTCGTACTCGTGCGCCGCGAGCGCGCCGTACCAGCTCGAGAGGTCGAGGAGTTCGATCACGACGTCGAAGCCGGCTGCTCCGGCCGTCGCCTGGACCTGCTCGAAGAGCGACTGCTCGGCAGGGATCGACTGGTTCGTGCTCACCGGGAAGCGCAGCGTCAGCCGCACGCCATCCTTCACGCGATAGCCGTCGGCGTCGCGCTCCGTCCATCCGGCTTCGTCGAGGAGCGCATTGGCCCGGTCGAGGTCGGGCTCGAACAGCGACTCGTCGGAGTACGCGACGGCTTCGACCGAGGAGAGGGGCGAGTACGACCGCTCCGCAGTGCCGAAGAAGAGCGCGTCGATGCCGTCGTCGACCTCGACCGCGCGGATGAACGCCTCGCGCACGCGCTCGTCGTCGAACGGGGCCTGACCCGAGTTGAGCTCGATGCGGTTCGCGGCGCCGGGACGCGGTGCATCGAGCCAGGTGAGCGCGTCGTTCGACTTCGCGGCCGCGATGGTGTCGGGCTGGGGGTTGTCGATGACGTCGACCTGGCCGCCCTGCAGTGCCGCGTATCGCGAAGCGGCGTCGGGAACGAAGCGCCAGTCGATCGCTTCGAGGTACGCCGGCCCCTCGTGCGCCGCATCGGCGGGCGGGGAGGTGTAGTCGTCGTTGCGCACGAGCGACACGCGATCCTGCTTGACCCACTCGTCAACCACGAAGGGGCCGGTGCCGATGGGCGCCTGGCAGTTCTCGTCCATGCCGCGGGCGAGACCGGCGGGGGATTCGATGGCGAGCCACGGCTGGCTGAGGGACTCGAGCAGGGCGCTGTCGGGCGAGCTCATCACGAAGCGGGCCACCTGGTCGCTGACGACTTCCACGTGGTCGACCTTGCCGAGCGCGAGGTAACCCGTCGACGACTGGGTCGCCGGGTCCTTCAGGTGCTCGACGTTGACCTTCACCGCCTCGGCGTCGAGCGGCGTCCCGTCGGTGAAGGCGACGTCGTCGCGCAGGGTGAACTCCCACGCGAGTCCGTCGTCGGAGGCCGTCCACGATTCCGCGAGCCAGGGGATGATCTCGCCTGAGTCGTCGCGCGACACGAGCGATTCGAGGAACTGGCCGGCGAGCAGCGCCTGCGGGTAGTTGCCGCCGACGTGCGGGTCGAGGCAGGTCGGTTCGGCGTCGCCGCTCGCGTAGCTCAGCGTGCCGCCCGACACCGGTTCGCTGGATGCCTCGGGCGCGGGCGCCTGGCAGGCGGCGAGTGCGATCGTCGAGACGAGGGCGATGCCGGCGATGCCGAGCCTGCGCACGTTCGGGGAGGTGGTCACGGGTGCAGCACGCATCGAGGTCCTTGTGGTGGGGAGCTGGGGCGGGCTCGCATCGGCGTGGCCCGGACTCATCCTGACATCGGCGTGCAGTCCCGACAAGCAAGTTGTTCGTATATCACTAGAACAATAGACTTTGCGCATGCTGATCCGACTCGACCAGACCCTCGATGCGCCGCTCTTCGAGCAGCTCGCCTCGGGGCTGCGCGCGTCGATCATCGACGGTCGCCTCTCGGGCGGCGAGCGGCTGCCGGCCGCGCGCGAGCTGGCCGAAGCGCTCGGCGTCAACGTGCACACGGTGCTCCGCGCCTACCACCGGCTGCGCGACGAACGCCTCATCGAGCTCCATCGCGGCCGGGGCGCCGTCGTCGCCGTGCGCATCGGCGGGCACGCCGCGCTCGCGGGCGCCGTGTACGACCTCGTCGACGAGGCGAAGAACCACGAGCTGCCCGAGGCTGCCCTGCTGGCGCTCATCAGCGAGGCGTACCGCTCGGCGCCCCGTGCTTCGGGCGTGCTCCGCCCCATGCCGACGCGGTAGTCTTGACGGCAACGATGTTGATCCGGATGCGAACCGGCGCAGCAGTCGTCGGTAATTCGACGTTGATCCGGCTATCACCGGGGAGTCTTCGGAAGAACCCGATCGGGCGCCACGCGGCATCCGCTCGGCAGTAGAACCGAACGGTTCGGCCCGTCACAGCCGGCAATGAGGGGCGAGTCGGTCGCAAGACGCGACTCGCAAGCGAGGTGGTACCGCGGCGGCGCTCGATCGAGCACCGGCGTCCTCGTGAGAGCATCCGTCCCCGCAAGGAGCGAGCGTGTACCCCCGTACCCCAGACGACCACGGTGTCGCCCCCTCACCCGAGTTCCCCGCCGTCGAGCGCGACGTGCTGGCCTTCTGGAAGGCCGACGACACGTTCCAGGCCTCGATCGACCAGCGCGAGGGCGCTCCCGAGTGGGTCTTCTACGACGGCCCGCCGTTCGCCAACGGCCTGCCGCACTACGGACACCTGCTGACCGGGTACGCGAAGGACCTGTTCCCGCGGTTCCAGACCATGCGCGGCAAGCAGGTGCACCGCCGCTTCGGCTGGGACACCCACGGCCTGCCCGCCGAGCTCGAGGCCGAGCGTCAGCTCGGCATCACCGACAAGAGCGAGATCGAGGAGATGGGCATCGCGGCCTTCAACCAGGCCGCTCGCGACGCCGTGCTCCGCTACACCAAGGAGTGGCAGGAGTACGTCACCCGGCAGGCGCGCTGGGTCGACTTCGAGCACGACTACAAGACGCTCGACGTGACGTTCATGGAGAGCGTCATCTGGGCGTTCAAGACGCTGCACGAGAAGGGCCTCGCGTACGAGGGCTACCGCGTGCTGCCCTACTGCTGGCGCGACCAGACGCCGCTCTCGAACCACGAGCTGCGCATGGACGACGACGTCTACAAGATGCGTCAGGACCAGACGGTCACGGTCACGTTCCCGCTCGTCGGGGCGAAGGCCGAGTCGCTCGGCCTCACGGCCGTGCGAGCGCTCGCGTGGACGACGACGCCCTGGACCCTGCCGACGAACTTCGCCCTCGCGGTCGGCCCCGACATCGAGTACGCCGTGGTGCCCGCGGGGCCGAACGGCACGCCCGACGCGACCGTGCTGCGTGAAGAGGTCGGCACCGCCGTCTCGGGCGCCGTGGCATCCGACACCGAGGTGCTCGGCGGCGAGTACCTGCTCGCGATCGACCTCGTCGCCAACTACGCCAAGGAGCTCGGCTACGAGTCGGCCGACGACGCGCGCGCCGCGGTCTCGCGCACGGTGCGCGGCAGCGAGCTCGAGGGCGTGGCCTACGACCGGCTCTTCGACTACTACGCCGACGTCGAGGAGTACGGCCTGCAGAACGCCTG
This sequence comes from Agromyces cerinus, assembly GCF_016907835.1. Lineage (NCBI taxonomy): Bacteria > Bacillati > Actinomycetota > Actinomycetes > Micrococcales > Microbacteriaceae > Agromyces > Agromyces cerinus. Next base: position 1,325,175 of record NZ_JAFBCT010000001.1, read on the forward strand.
GCGCATCCTCGTCGCCGACTACGTCACGACTGAAGACGGTACCGGCATCGTGCACCAGGCGCCCGCCTACGGTGAAGAGGACCAGAAGATCTCCGAGGCCGCGGGCATCCCGGTCATCATCTCGCTCGACGAGGGCGGCCGGTTCCTGCCGGCGGTGACGGATGTCGCGGGGCTGCTCTGGAGCGACGCGAACAAGCCGCTCACCCAGCTGCTGAAGGCCGAGGGGCGTCTGCTCCGCCAGGCGAGCTACGAGCACTCGTACCCGCACTGCTGGCGCTGCCGCAACCCGTTGATCTACAAGGCCGTCTCGAGCTGGTTCATCCGCGTGCCCGAGTTCCGCGACCGCATGGGCGAGCTCAATCACGACATCAACTGGGTGCCCGACAACGTGAAGGACGGCCAGTTCGGCAAGTGGGTCGCCGGTGCCCGCGACTGGTCGATCAGCCGCAACCGCTACTGGGGCTCGCCGATCCCGGTGTGGAAGAGCGACGACCCCGAGTACCCGCGCGTCGACGTGTACGGCTCGCTCGAGGAGCTGCAGCGCGACTTCGGCCGCGTGCCCGTGAACCCCGACGGCGAGCCCGACCTGCACCGCCCCTACATCGACGACCTCGTGCGCCCGAACCCCGACGACCCCACCGGCACGTCGATGATGCGGCGCATCCCCGACATCTTCGACGTCTGGTTCGACTCGGGCTCGATGCCCTTCGCGCAGGTGCACTACCCGTTCGAGAACCAGGAGTGGTTCGACAGCCACAACCCCGCCGACTTCATCGTCGAGTACATCGGCCAGACGCGCGGCTGGTTCTACGTGATGCACGTGCTCTCGACGGCGCTGTTCGACCGGCGCGCCTTCTCGAACGTCGTCAGCCACGGCATCGTGCTCGGCAGCGACGGGCAGAAGATGTCGAAGTCGCTGCGCAACTACCCCGACGTCTCCGAGGTCTTCGAGCGCGACGGCTCCGACGCGATGCGCTGGTTCCTGATGTCGAGCTCGGTGCTGCGCGGCGGCAACCTCATCGTCACCGAGGAGGGCATCCGCGAGGGCGTGCGGCAGTTCATGCTGCCGCTCTGGAGCACCTGGTACTTCTTCTCGCTCTACGCCAACTCTGCTCGCGAGGGCGGCTACGAGGCATCCGCTCGCACGGATTCGACCGACGTGCTCGACCGCTACCTGCTCGCCAAGCTCGGCGAGCTCGTCACCGGGGTGACCGCCGACTTCGAGGCCTTCGACTCGCCGCTCGCCGCGGCGAAGCTGCGCGACTTCGGCGACGTGCTGACGAACTGGTACGTGCGCCGCTCGCGCGACCGGTTCTGGGCGGGCGTCGGCGAAGACGGCTCGGGCAGCGAGGCGTTCGACACCCTCTCCACGGTGCTCGAGACGCTCACGCGGCTCTCGGCTCCGCTGCTGCCGCTCGTCTCCGAGCAGATCTGGCGCGGCCTTACCGGCGGGCGCAGCGTGCACCTGGCCGACTGGCCCGACGCCGCGGCCTTCCCGGTCGACCACGACCTCGTCGCCGCGATGGACTCGGTGCGCGAGATCAGCTCCGCCGCGCTCTCGCTGCGCAAGCAGTCGGGTCGTCGCGTTCGGCTTCCGCTCGCGCGCCTCACGGTCGTCGCGACGGATGCCGCGGCGCTCGCGCCGTTCGAGGCGATCCTGCGCGACGAGCTCAACGTCAAGGCCGTCGACCTCGTGACGCTCGACGCCTCGAGCGCAGAGCACTTCGGGGTCACGAAGCGGCTCACGGTCAACGCCCGTGCCGCAGGCCCGCGGCTCGGCAAGACCGTGCAGCAGGCGATCCAGGCCGCCCGCTCGGGTGATTGGAGCGTCGAGGGCGACACGGTCGTCGCGGGCGGCATCGCACTCGAGGCGGGGGAGTACGACCTCGTGCTCGAAGCCGGCGGTTCGGGCGACGGATCGAGCGCGCTCGCGCTGCTCGCCGACGGTGGCTTCGTGATCCTCGACACGGCGACGACCCCCGAGCTCGAGGCCGAGGGTCTCGCGCGCGACGTCGTCCGCGCCGTGCAGGAGTCGCGCAAGGCGGCCGGCCTCGAGGTCGGCGACCGCATCCGTCTGACGCTGACGCTCGACGAGACCGGAGCGGCGGCCGCCGAGCGGCATCGCGAGCTCATCGCGGGCGAGACGCTCGCGACCGAACTGACCGTGATCGCCGGGGACCCCGGCGACGAGGCGAAGACGGTCGGCGAATCCTCGCGACTGGCCGTGGAGGTGGCGAAGGCATGACCGAAGAACTCGACTACGCCGACGCGGCGGACGCCGTGTACCGGAGCCTGCTCGAACGGGTCGGCGAAGCCGCCCCCGAGCGACGGCTCGACGCGACGCGACGCGCGGTGGAGATCCTCGGCGACCCGCATCGCGCCGCTCCCGTGATCCACATCACCGGCACGAACGGCAAGACCTCGACGAGCCGCATGATCGAGTCGATCCTGCGCGCTGGGGGGCTTCGCACCGGTCTCATGACGAGCCCGCACCTCGAACGGTTCACCGAACGCATCCTCATCGACGGCGAGCCGGTCTCCGACGAGGCGGTCGCTCGCAACTGGGAGGAGATCGAGCCGTTCGTCGCCATCGTCGACGCCGAGCTCGAAGCGGCCGGCAAGCCCCGGCTGACCTTCTTCGAGACGCTCACGGCGCTCGCGTTCGCATGCTTCGCCGATGCTCCGGTCGACGTCGTCGTGCTCGAGGTCGGCATGGGCGGCGAGTGGGACTCGACGAACGTGGCCGACGGCCAGGTCGCCGTGTTCACGCCGATCGACCTCGATCACGAGTCGGCGCTCGGCACCACGATCGAGCAGATCGCGCGCACGAAGGCCGGCATCATCAAGCCCGACGCGGCCGTCGTCACGGCGTTCCAGTCGCCAGAGGCGCTGACGGTGCTGCGCGACGCCACGGCCGAGCAGGGCGGCACGTTCGCCGTCGAGGGCGGCGCCTTCGCCGTGCTCGACTCGCGCGTCGCCGTCGGAGGTCAGCTCATCTCGGTCAAGGGACTTGCGGGGGAGTACCGCGACCTCGCGCTGCCGCTCTTCGGACGCCATCAGGCCGAGAACGCCGCCGTGGCCATCGCCGCGGTCGAGTCGTTCCTCGGCGCCGGCACGATGCGCATGGCCGACGAGGTGCTGCAGCAGGGACTCGGCGCGGTGACCTCGCCCGGGCGCCTGCAGATGGTGGGCACCGAGCCGCCCGTGCTCGTCGATGCCGCGCACAACCCGCATGGAGCGCGCGCGCTCGTCGCGGCCCTCGACGAGTACTTCGACTTCGACGAGGTCGTGGCGGTCGTCGGCGTCCTTCGTGACAAGGACGCGCAGGGCATCATCACGGCGCTCGACGGCGCCGTCGAGCGGTTCAACATCACCACCTCGTCGTCGGAGCGCTCGATCCCCGTCGACGAGCTCGCCCTCGCCGCCGTCGGCTGGAGCAACGAAGACAAGGTGTTCCAGTACGACGACCTGCTCGACGCACTCGACGATGCACGGAAGTGGGCGGCAGATGCGCCGAAGCGCGCCGTCGTGGTCACCGGCTCGATCGTGCTCGTGGGCGAGGCCATCGCCATCGCCGCTGACCGTGAATGGGGGCGCTCGTGAGCGACTCGACGTCCATGCCCGAACCCGACGACACCGCGCCCGCGGCATCCGATGAGACCGCGGCATCCGGCGACCCCACCGCCGACGCGCCCGTCGCGCCGCTGCGCTCGATCCGTCAGAGCCTCGCCGCCATCGTGCTCGGCTTCGAGGTCATCGTGGTGTTCCTCGCCGCGCTCGTCATCTGGGGCCTCTCCCAGGGCGGCGTCGAGGGCTCCCTGCCGTCATGGGTCGCCCTCGCGGCCGGCGGCGTCATCATCCTCGCCCTGATCGCGACGATCGGGCTCCTGCGATACAGCTGGGCGTACACGCTCGGCTGGGTCATCCAGGTGCTCATCCTCGCATCGGGATTCCTCAACCCCGCGATGTTCGTCGTGGGCGCGCTCTTCGGCGGCATGTGGTGGTACTGCATGGTGACCGGCGCACGTATCGACCGAGAACGAGCGGCAGCGGCCGCGCAATGGAAGGAACAGCAATGACCAGCCCCATCGAAGAGACCCTCGTGCTCGTCAAGCCCGACGGTGTCGCACGCAACCTCACCGGCGAGATCCTCCGCCGCATCGAGGCCAAGGGCTACTCCCTCGTCGACCTCCGCCTCGTGCAGCCCGACCGCGAGTTGCTCGCCCGCCACTACGCGGAGCACGAGGGCAAGCCCTTCTACGAGCCGCTCATCGAGTTCATGGAGTCCGGCGCGATCGTGGCCATGCGCATCGCCGGCAACCGGGTCATCGAGGGCTTCCGCGTGCTCGCCGGCACGACCGACCCCACGACGGCGGCGCCCGGCACGATCCGCGGCGACTTCGGTCGCGACTGGGGCCTCAAGGTGCAGCAGAACCTCGTGCACGGCTCCGACTCGGTCGAGTCGGCCGAGCGCGAGCTCGCCCTCTGGTTCTGAGGCGTCGCGCTTCGACGAGGCGTCGCGCTTCGCAGCGCTGAACGGATGTCGCGGCGCCCGGGTCACCCGGGCGCCGCGACATCCGTGTCTCAGCTGAAGGCGTTCTTCAGGTCGAGGATCACGCGCGGGATCGCGTCCATCTGCGCCTGAGCGAGCAGCACGACCACGGCGTAGCAGACGACCGTGATGAGCGGCACCCAGCCGAACCAGGTGCCCGCGAGGCGGCGAACGCGTGCCGATGCCGGAATATGCCCCTCGCGGAGGTTGTAGAGCGTCAGGGCCCAGAACGTCGGGATCGTGACCGCCCACGTGAGCATGCACCAGGGGCACAGCACGTCGAGCACGTAGATGCTCTGGTAGATGAGCCAGCCCACGAAGACGAGCGCACCGGCGACACCGACGTTGAACGCCGCCCAGAACCAGCGCGAGAACGTCGCCCCGGCGAGGATCGCCACGGCGATCGTGATGACCACGGGCCACGCCATCAGGCCGATGAACGGGTTCGGGAAGCCGAAGACCCCGCCCTGCCACGAGGCCAGGTTCGTGCTGCAGCCCACGAGCACGCCGACGTTGCACGACGGGATGTGCGACGAGTCGCTGAGCGAGAGCACCTTCTCGATGGAGAGCTCGAACGCCGCGAGGAGCCCGAGGCCCCCGGCGATCAGGAGGAATACGGCGAGGCCGACGGGTCGGGAACGGGTGGGCGAGTCCGGCATGCTCGGATTATGGCATGCCGATTCCGCCCTCAGCTGCGAGAGCATGCGATAATCGAAGGAGTCGTCCGGGCCGCGCCCGGCACGACGCCAATGAGGGCTTTGAGGATGCAGCGCATCCAGTGGGCGGTGAACGCACCGCAAGACGTGGCGACACAGGCAACCTGCCGGTCGCAGTAATGAAGGATTCAGCGGTTCGGCGCAAGCGCGGAGCCGCTCCAGACGAGTACGGGACGACGGCGCGGCTGTCGGAACCGGCGTAGGAGTGCACCAGAGATGGTGGAAGGCAACGAGAAGAACACGAACGAACCCGAGACCGGCAACGGCTCGACCCGACGTCGCGGCGGACTGTTCGGCGCTCGGCGAGCGAGCCGCGCGAAGGCGGTCGACACCCAGGTGACGCCCGCAGTCGAGACGCCGGCCACGCCGGCGGTCGAGACCGCACCGACGGATGCCGCGGCCCCGGTCGCTCCCGAGACGGTCGACGCCGCTGCAGCGACCGCGACGGCCGACATCGAACCGATCGCGGCGACGGGTGCCGAGGTATCCGCTGCGACCGTCGAGGTCGTCGTCGAAGCGGCGGTCGAGGCCGTCGAGGTCTCGCCGATCCCCGCGACCCTCACCACCACGTCGCTGATCTTCCACGCGCCGCCGGTGCTCGTGGGCTTCGACCGGCCCGAGCGCGACGAGCGCGGCGGCCGTGACGACCGCGCCGACCGCGGAGGTCGCGAGCAGGCCCGTGACGACCGCACCGGTCGCGAGCGCGACGACGACGAGTCGTCGACCGTCCGCCGGCGCACCCGCCGTCGCAGCGGCGAAGAGGGGCGTGCGAACACCGACGAGCCCGCCAACACGGTCGTCAAGGTGCGCAAGCCCCGCGAGGTCGAGCTCATCACCGAGCCGCAGAAGGTCAAGGGCTCGACCCGGCTCGAGGCGAAGAAGCAGCGCCGGCGCGATGGCCGTGACGCCGGCCGCCGCCGCGCGGTGATCACCGAGGCCGAGTTCCTCGCGCGCCGCGAGTCGGTCGACCGTTCGATGGTCGTGCGCGAGAAGGGCGGCCGCATCCAGATCGGCGTGCTCGAAGACGGCGTGCTCGTCGAGCACTACGTCGCGCGCAATCAGGACGCATCGCTCATCGGCAACGTCTACCTCGGCCGCGTGCAGAACGTGCTGCCGAGCATGGAGGCCGCGTTCGTCGACATCGGCCGCGGCCGCAACGCCGTGCTGTACTCGGGCGAGGTCGACTGGGAGGCCGCCGCCGAGAACGGCGAGAAGAACCAGCCCCGCCGCATCGAGCTCGCGCTGAAGCCCGGCGACCGGGTGCTCGTTCAGGTCACGAAGGACCCGGTGGGCCACAAGGGCGCCCGCCTCACGAGCCAGGTCTCGCTGCCCGGCCGCTACCTCGTGTACGTGCCCAACGGCTCGATGAACGGCATCAGCCGCAAGCTCCCCGACACCGAGCGTGCCCGCCTGAAGAAGATCCTCAAAGAGGTGCTGCCCGACAACCAGGGCGTCATCGTGCGCACCGCGGCCGAAGGCGCCACCGAAGAGCAGCTCACGCTCGACGTGAACCGCCTCATCGCGCAGTGGGCCGACATCTCGACCCAGCTCGAGAAGGTGCAGGCGCCCGCGCTCCTGCACTCCGAGCCCGACCTGTTGATCAAGATCGTGCGCGACGTCTTCAACGAGGACTTCCAGAAGATGGTCATCGAGGGCGATGAAGCGCGCCAGACGATCGAGCGGTACCTCCGCGCGGTCGCACCCGACCTGCTCGAGCGCGTCGAGGCGTACGCCGGTGAGCGCGACTCCTTCGACGAGTTCCGCATCAGCGAGCAGATCGAGAAGGCGCTCGACCGCAAGGTCTGGCTGCCCTCTGGCGGCTCGCTCGTCATCGACCGCACCGAGGCGATGACCGTCGTCGACGTCAACACGGGCAAGTTCGTCGGTTCCGGCGGCAACCTCGAAGAGACCGTCACGAAGAACAACCTCGAAGCGGCCGAGGAGATCGTGCGTCAGCTGCGCCTCCGCGACATCGGCGGCATCATCGTCGTCGACTTCATCGACATGGTCCTCGAGTCCAACCGCGACCTCGTGCTGCGTCGTCTCGTCGAGTGCCTCTCGCGTGACCGCACGAAGCACCAGGTCGCCGAGGTCACCTCGCTCGGCCTCGTGCAGATGACGCGCAAGAAGCTCGGCCTGGGCCTCCTCGAGTCGTTCAGCGAGCCCTGCGAGATCTGCGCCGGTCGCGGCATCATCGTGCATCACGAGCCCGTCGTGAAGCACCGCAGCGCCCAGCAGTCGCAGCCCGAGCGTCGTGGTCGCGGTCGCGGTGGCAACCAGCAGCAGCCCGCTCAGGCGCCCGCCGAGCCCAAGGCTCACACCGGCACCCACGCGATCACCGACGACGTGAAGAACGCGCTCGCGCAGATCGCGGCCTCGACGATTCCGCACACCGAGCACAAGGCCGAAGAGCCGGCCGCGGATGTCGCGGGGGAGCAGCCTGCTGCCTCGACCGCCGACGCGGGCCGCGCGCCGAAGGCCGACGCCGACGAGAAGCCGGCAGAGACCTCGGGCGGCGGTCGTCGTCGCGGTCGTCACCGCCGGGTGTCGCAGGACCAGGGTGCGGCGCCGGTCGCCTCCGAGCCCGTCGCCGCAGCGCCGGCTGCGGCAGCGTCGGTCGTCGAGGCGCCCACGGCGCCGGCGGTTCCCGAGGTCGCGCAGATCCTCGACCTGCCCGTGCCTCCGGTGGCCCGCAAGCGCCCCGTCAGGGTCGCCGAGACCGAGGTGCTCCTCGATTCGGTGCTCGACGCGCTTCCCGCTCCGAAGAAGGCGGGCGAGGGGCGCACGCGTAGTCGTCGCGTCTCCACCGCCGCACTCAGCACGACCGCCGGCGGCCAGCCCGTGATCACCCGGGCCGACGGCTCGGGCGACTCCGCGGCATCCGACTCAGCCGAGTGATGACCGGGCTGCGCGCTCACGCCGTTCACGCGGCGTGACGCGCAGTCCGCTCCTCCGAAGGCGCTCGACGAGCTCCCGCGGCGAGACCGGCACGGCGCCCGCGGCGACGAGATCGTCGTAGCGCTCCACGGGCACGTCGTAGTGGTCGAGATCGAACGATCTCGGCGGCAACCCGGTTCTCTCAGCGAACTCCCGGAGTTCGTCGATGGACTCGTCGCTGACGAGGTGAGCCCAGACTGTGCCGTGCTTCGGCCAGAGCGGCGTGTCGATGAGCACGGTCATGGGCCGATCCTACGCGTCGAGCCCGCGACGCGCCGGTGGCAGTGGTTTGACCGGCCCCGCGACATCCGGTAAACTCGACCGTTGGTGCCGCCGCTTATCACGGTGCGCCCGTCCGCAGGTCTCCGGGGTCCGGTTCTCCGAACTCCAGAATCGCCTGCACAACAGTTTTCTGCCAGTCACCACCCTTCTTCCCGCTGGGGCGACCGCGCAGTGACATCCCATCAGACAGTCGGGGCCCCCGGGCTCCCCAGAGATAGGTACGAGTAGTGGTTTACGCAGTAGTGCGCGCCGGCGGTCGGCAGGAGAAGGTCGAAGTCGGCACCATCGTGACGATGGACCGCATCAAGGCAGACAAGGACGGCAACGTCAAGCTCGCCGCGGTGCTCCTCGTCGACGGCGACAAGATCACCTCCGACGCCAAGGCGCTCGAGAAGGTCACGGTCACGGCCGAGGTCCTCAACGACCTCCGCGGTCCGAAGATCGTGATCCAGAAGTTCAAGAACAAGACCGGCTACAAGAAGCGCCAGGGGCACCGTCAGGACCTCACGCGCGTCAAGGTCACTGGAATCAAGTAAGGGCCCGGGAGAAGCGAAATGGCACACAAAAAGGGAGCTAGCTCCACTCGCAACGGTCGTGACTCCAACGCGCAGCGCCTCGGCGTGAAGCGCTTCGGCGGCCAGGTTGTCGGCGCAGGCGAGATCATCGTCCGCCAGCGCGGCACGCACTTCCACCCGGGCGCGGGCGTCGGTCGCGGTGGCGACGACACCCTGTTCGCGCTCGAGGCCGGTGCAGTGCAGTTCGGCAACAAGGGCGGCCGCAAGGTCGTCAACATCGTGGCGGTCGGCGAATAGTCGATCGACGTTCATCGTGAGGGCGGGCTTCGGCCCGCCCTCACGTGTTTTACTCGGTTTGGAGGATGCAGCATGGTCAGCTTCGTCGACGAGGTGACGCTGTTCCTGCGTGCCGGTCATGGCGGGAACGGCTGCGTCTCCGTTCGCCGTGAGAAGTTCAAGCCGCTCGCCGGCCCCGACGGCGGCAACGGCGGCAACGGCGGCGACATCGTGCTCATCGCCGACCCGCAGGTGACGACGCTGCTCGGCTACCACGGGCGTCCGCACCGCTCCTCCGCGAACGGTCAGCCCGGCATGGGCGACCACCGCGCGGGCGCCGTCGGCGAGACCCTCGAACTCCCGGTGCCCGTCGGCACCGTCGTCAAGAACACCGACGGCCTCGAACTCGCCGACCTCACCGAGCCGGGCACGCGCTTCGTCGCGGCGGCCGGTGGCCTCGGCGGTCTCGGCAACGCGTCGCTCGCGACCACGAAGCGCAAGGCCCCCGGCTTCGCACTGCTCGGCACCCTCGGCGACGAGGTCGAGATCACGCTCGAGCTCAAGAGCATCGCCGACGTCGCGCTCGTCGGCTACCCGTCGGCCGGCAAGTCGAGCCTCATCGCCGCGATGTCGGCTGCTCGACCGAAGATCGCCGACTACCCCTTCACCACGCTGCACCCGAATCTCGGCGTCGTCCAGGCCGGCGACCACCGCTTCACGGTGGCCGACGTGCCCGGTCTCATCGAGGGCGCCAGCGAGGGCAAGGGCCTCGGGCTCGAGTTCCTGCGCCACGTCGAGCGTTGCGCAGCCCTGCTGCACGTGCTCGACTGCGCGACACTCGAACCGGGTCGCGACCCGATCACCGACCTCGAGGTCATCCTCGCCGAGCTCGCCGCGTACCCCGTGCCCGAGGGCCAGTTGCCGCTGCTCGAGCGCCCGCAGATCATCGCACTCAACAAGATCGACGTGCCCGAGGCACGCGAACTCGCCGAGTTCGTGCGCCCCGAGCTCGAGTCGCGCGGATACCGCGTGTTCGAGATCTCGACCGTCAGCCACGAGGGTCTGCGTCAGCTCGGATTCGCCCTGGGCGAGCTCGTCGACACGGCCCGTGCAGAAGCCGAAGCCGCGACGCCGCCGGCACCCGAGCGCATCGTGATGCGGCCGAAGGCCTCCAACGACCCCGGCTTCGTCGTGCGTGCCGAGGGCGGCAGCTACGGCACCATGTACCGCGTGCTCGGCCAGAAGCCCGAGCGCTGGGTGCAGCAGACCGACTTCACGAATGACGAGGCCATCGGCTTCCTCGCCGACCGCCTGGCGAAGCTCGGCGTCGAAGACGCGCTCGTGCGCGCCGGCGCCGACGCCGGTTCGACCGTCGTGATCGGCAAGGGCGCGGGTGTCGTGTTCGACTGGGAGCCCACGCTCACGTCGACGGCCGAGCTCATCACCGCACCGCGCGGCACCGACACCCGGCTCGACGAGAACCGTCGCGCCACACGTGCGGAGCGTCGTAGCGAGTACTACGAGCGCATGGACGCCAAGGCCGCGGCCCGTGCCGAGCTCGAGCGCGAGCGCACGGCCGGCATGTGGAACGAGCTCGACGAGCAGACCGACGCCGAGGCCGCTGCCGGCGCTGCACCAGCCGTGGGTCCCGAAGCCGGGAAGGACTCGAGCGGCGAGGAGCGGGAATGACCCCCGCCAACCGCGCAGAGATCCCCACAGCGTCGCGCATCGTCGTCAAGGTCGGCTCCTCGTCGGTCAGCGGTGAGAACTCCGACCAGATCGGACCGCTGGTCGATGCGCTGGCCGCTGCGCACGTGCGGGGCGCCGAGATCGTGCTCGTCTCCTCCGGAGCGATCGCGACGGCGCTGCCGCTGCTCAGCCTCGACGGCAGGCCGACCGACCTCGCGACGCAGCAGGCGGCCGCCGCCGTCGGGCAGAACGTGCTCATGTGGCGGTACCAGACCAGCCTCGACCGCTACGACGTGCTCGCCGGCCAGGTGCTGCTCACGGCGGGCGACCTCGAGAACTCGACCCCTCGTTCGAACGCGCAGCGCGCGATGGACCGGCTGCTCGCCCTCCGCATCCTGCCGATCGTCAACGAGAACGACACGGTCGCAACGCACGAGATCCGCTTCGGCGACAACGACCGGCTCGCGGCGCTCGTGGCCGAGCTCATCGGCGCCGACCTGCTCGTGCTGCTCTCCGATGTCGATGCGCTGTACACGAAGCCGCCGCACCTCGAGGGCGCGCGTCGCATCGAGCACGTGCCGTACGGCGACGAGCTCGCCGGCGTCGAGATCGGCTCCGTCGGTCGTGCTGGAGTCGGCACCGGGGGAGCGGAGACCAAGGTCTCGGCAGCCCGCATCGCGGCCGAGGCCGGAACGTCGGTGCTGATCACGGCGACGCCGCTCGTCGCCGAGGCGCTCGCGGGCGACGATGTCGGCACCTGGTTCGACCCGGCGCCGCCGCGTCACACTGCGGAGCGCGACAGTCCGCTCGCCTAGGCTTGGGGCATGGAGCAGCCCGACCTCGACGTCTCGGTGATCGATACCCGTCTCGCCGCGGCGAAGGACGCCTCACGGCGCCTCGCTCGCGCGTCGACCGCTGAGAAGGACGCCGCACTCGAACAGGTGGCGGTGCTGCTCGCCGAGCGCTCGGCAGAGATCATCGGGGCGAACGCCCTCGACCTCGAGGCCGGTCGCGCCGCAGGGCTCGGTACCGGCCTGCTCGATCGCCTCACCCTCGACGAGCGGCGAGTGGCCGCGCTGTCCGACGCGGTTCGCGAGGTCATCGGACTCACCGACCCCGTCGGCGACACCGTGAGCGGCCGCTCGCTGCCGAACGGCGTGCGCATCGACCAGATCCGAGTGCCCCTCGGCGTCATCGGAGCGATCTACGAGGCCCGGCCGAACGTCACGATCGACATCGCCGTGCTCGCGCTGAAGAGCGGCAACGCCGTGGTGCTGCGCGGCGGCACCGCTGCCGAGCAGACGAACCGGGTGCTGCTCGGCGTGCTCCGCGACGCGCTCGATGCGGCCGGCCTCCCCGCCGACGCCGTGCAGACCGTCGACGACTTCGGCCGTGCCGGTGCCCGGCACCTCATGCAGGCCCGCGACTACGTCGACGTGCTGATCCCTCGCGGCAGCGCCGGCCTCATCCGCGCCGTCGTCGACGAGGCGAAGGTGCCCGTCATCGAGACGGGCGCCGGTGTCGTGCACATGTTCCTCGACGAGAGCGCCCGCGAAGACTGGGCGGTCGACCTCGTGCACAACGCGAAGACCCAACGGCCGAGCGTGTGCAACGCGCTCGAGACGCTGCTCGTGCACGTCGATGCGGCCGAACGACTGCTGCCGCCGGTGCTCGCGCGCCTCGAGGCATCCGGAGTCACCGTGCACGGCGACGAGCGGGTCCGCGCGATCCGGCCCGAGGTGCAGCCCGTCACCGACGAGGACTGGGCCACCGAGCACATGTCGCTCGACATCTCCGTCGGCGTCGTGGACACGATCGACGATGCGATGGCGCACATCCGCCGGTACTCGACGAAGCACACGGAGTCGATCGTCACGAACGACCTCGCGAACGCCGAGCGCTTCCTCAACGAGGTCGACGCAGCCGCCGTCATGGTGAACGCCTCGACCAGGTTCACCGATGGCGCCGAGTTCGGCTTCGGTGCTGAGGTGGGCATCTCGACGCAGAAGCTGCACGCACGCGGTCCCATGGGCCTGCCCGAACTGACCAGCACGAAGTGGATCGTGCGTGGTGCCGGACATGTGCGCGGCTGACCTCGCTAGACTGTCTGGAGCACGACCCGCAGGATTCGAAAGGAACGGCGAATGAGCCTTGTCACCGCAGTGCAGACCGCGACGGTGTTGACCGAGACGGTGCACGCGAGAGAGCTGCCGATGGAGTCCTGGGTCTACGGTCTCATCGCGCTCGCGATCTTCGCCGCCCTCGGGTTCGTCGTCGCCTCGTACCGTGACGTGGCGAACCGCCACGCCGCCAAGGCCGCGGCATACGCCGCACGCCACGCCGGAGACGAGCACGGCGGCCACTGAGGCTGGCGAGCGCGCGATGACGGTCGCGGAGCGCCGGCCTCGCATCGGAGTCATGGGCGGAACGTTCGATCCCATTCACCACGGCCACCTGGTCGCGGCGAGTGAGGTCGCGCAGTCGCTCGACCTCGACGAGGTCGTCTTCGTGCCGACCGGCCAGCCGAGCTACAAGTCGAACGTCACCCAGGCGGAGCATCGCTACCTGATGACGGTGATCGCGACGGCGTCGAACCCGCGGTTCACCGTGAGCCGGGTCGACATCGATCGCGAGAAGCCGACGTTCACGATCGACACACTGCGCGACATCCGCCGTGAACGCCCCGATGCCGACCTCTACTTCATCACCGGCGCCGACGCCATCGCCCAGATCCTCTCCTGGAAAGACGTGCAGGAACTCTGGGATCTCGCGCACTTCGTTGCTGTGAGTCGTCCGGGACATGTGCTGTCCGTTTCGGGATTGCCGGAGCAAGACGTAAGCTTGCTGGAAGTTCCGGCTCTGGCGATTTCGTCGACCGATTGCCGGAGCAGGGTGCGCCGGGGTTTCCCGGTGTGGTACTTGGTGCCCGATGGGGTCGTCCAGTACATCTCCAAGCACCATCTCTACCGGAGTGTCGTATGACGTCGTCGCAGGATCCGCCGCTGACGCGCCGCGAAATGCGCGAACGCGAGCGACTGCTGGAGCAGCAGGAGCCTTCGGCGACCCCGGATGCCTCGGGCCAGACGCTTCCCGTTCCCGGCGCGCCGGTCGCACCGCAGCAGTCGCAGCCGCCCGCGCCCGTGCAGCCCGCCCCCGTGCAGGCGGTCCCCGCGCCCGTTCAGCCGGCGCCGGTTCCCTCGATGCCGGTCGCGGCGACGAGCCCGGCATTCGCGGCGCCTCGCCCGGCCGGTGGCTTCGGCGAGCCCGCTTCGTTCCCCGTAGCGCCGCCGGCTCCGGTGTCGCAGCAGAGCCCCTTCGCGCCGCGTCCGGTCATCCCCGCGCCGGCCCCGGCCGCACCCGTTCAGCCGCCGGCCGACGCCGCGCCGTACCCGCACCCGGTCGCCGAGCAGCAGCCGCCGCAGTACGGCCTGAACGAGGCGACCACGCCCGAGCGCACGCTCACCCGCCGTGAGCTTCGCGCGATGCTCGACGCCAACCAACTCGACGAGTTCGACCTCGAAGACGACGAGATCGACGACCCGGCTCCGCAGCAGCAGGCGCCGCAGCAGCCCGGGGTCGCCGTGTCGTTCCCGGTTGGGGCGAACCCGGTGCATCCGATTCGTCCCGACGAGGAGATCGCCTCGCCGTCGCCGGCGGTCGGCCACTGGACCTCGCAGCTGAACGCCCCGGTCGAGTCGGCCGAGCCGTTCGACCAGCTGCTGTCGCGCGGTGGCGTGAGCCACGGCGTTCCGACGACCACCAACGCCCTGATCCTGCCGACCCTGCCCGACCACGGTTCGCTCGGCGGCTCGCCGCTCGCCTCGAGCGGCGAGATCATCGCCACCGGGTCGATCGACCTGCCGCGTTCGTACGGCGCGACGGGCGTGCACCCCAGCCGCATCGACTCCTCCGACGTCGACCGGCTCTTCGACCAGATCGAAGAGGTTGGCACCGGCGCAGCGCCCGTCGCCGCGACGCGCGCCATCAGCACCCAGGGCGCAGCCCGCGCCATGATCGCCCCGCCGAAGAAGGAGGGCATGAACGTTCCGCTCGTGCTCGCCGTGACCGCCGGAGTGCTCGCACTCGGCGTCGTCGCCACCCTCGTCATCGGCGCCGTCGCGGGGCTGTTCTGATCCGAGACAACCACCACGCACCGGAAGTGAGCGCATGACTGCATCCGACCAGGCCCTCGAGACGCTCGCGCTGGCAGCGCGTGCGGCTGACTCGAAGGGCGGCGACGATCTCGTCGCACTCGACGTGTCGCGCCAGATCCCGTTCGCCGACGTATTCCTCATCGTCACCGGCAACTCCGAGCGCAACGTCATTGCGATCGCCGACGAGATCGAAGACGTGCTCGGCCGTGCCGGCACGCCGACGAAGCGCCGCGAGGGCCACAACGTCGGGCGCTGGATCCTGCTCGACTTCGGCGACGTCGTGGTGCACGTGTTCCACCAGGAGGAGCGCCTGTACTACGGCCTCGAGCGCCTCTGGGCCGACTGCCCGGCGCTTCCCGTGGCGCCGTTGCTCGCCGCGAGCAGCTGATCGGAGCGGGCCGCACCGGTCGAGGGTCCCTCGATTTCGTCTGCGGGCGGAGGCTGGTGTAAGCTCAATTCGTTGCCTCAAGCGAGGCAGAACGGGTCTGTGGCGCAGCTGGTAGCGCACCTGCATGGCATGCAGGGGGTCAGGGGTTCGAGTCCCCTCAGATCCACCAAACACCCCCGAAGAACCTGAGTTCTTCGGGGGTTTTCTGGTTTCAGGGCGCGATCGGGGCAACCTTCGGGCCTTTCTCGGCACCGTGAAGCGGCACGCCGAGTCTGGGCCGTCGGCGGGCTCGTCGACGGCCGGGGGTGAACGCCGCCCTGAAATCGCATCAGCGGCTCAGAAAGCGCCGCCGCGGCCTCGATCGATCTGAGCCTGGACATCCGCTACGGCAGCCATGGCCCGCAGGAGCTCCGGCACACGTCAGGGAATCTGAGCTGAGCGTGGCTCCAGGACCACGACTGCGGTCTCGGATGACCGAAGCGCCGCGAGGTCGTCGAGCCCCGCGTCGATCTCGCGCCACTTGGACCAGAGACGCGAGCGTTCGTCCCCATGCGCGGCCCGAGCGTGCACGAGCCGCAGGCCATCTCGAACGACCACCACCGCATCAGGTTGGGCCTGAAGGTTGAGCCACCACGACGGCTCCGGATCTGCCCAACCGTTCATCGCCATCGTGACGAGGTTCGGACCGTCCTCGAAGTAGCCGAGAATCACCGCTCGCTCATGGCCGGTGCGCCGCCCGATGGTCGTCAAGTGCAGCGTGCCCCACCCTCGGGGTTTCGGGCGCCACAACCCGACTCGTCCACCCGTGATTCGGTACATGCCCCGGTGCACAACCCAAGCGAGGCGGACGAACCAGCGAGGCGGAACACTCGGTGGTCGCCCCCGTGTCTTCGACACGGGGGCAGTTTAGTCGCCCGCGACGGCAGCCACGATCGTCCCGTGAGTGCTTGGGCTGTCTTGTGCTGGAGGACCACAGCTCGGATGCACGTCCGCCCGCGACACCCGGGCAGCACGGCTCTGCCTACGATGCAGTCGTCGAGCTGGCTGTCACCGGCTGTCCCTGCCCGCCACGAAGGTCAGCCGATCGCGAGCGCTCTCCGCGAGAAGCGTCTCGTCAATCCGTGCGAGGGGTGAGCTGCAGCACCGGGATCCGGCGATCGGTCTTCTCGAGGTAGCCCCCGAACTGCGGCTCCTCGGCCACGATGGCTCCGTACGCCTCCTGCCACGAGTCGCCGGCGATCTCGGTCGCCGTCACCGGCACCGTCACGATCTCGCCGTCCACGAGGGCCTCGATCTCGAATGACGGGTTCGCTCGCAGGTTGTGGTACCAGGCGGGATTCTCCGGCGAGCCGCCCTTCGACGCCACCACGCGCCATCCGTGCTCGTTGCGGAAGCCGACGACGGGATTCAGGTGCGTCTCGCCCGACTTCGCCCCGATTGAATGCAGGATGATCAGCTTCGGGCCCCAGTGGTTCTCGGTGCCCTTGCTGCTGCGGAACGTCTCTACGACATCGTCATTCCAACCCATGCAACCGACAACGCAGCGGCAGCCCGGAATCTTCCGACGAACGAAGGCCGATCCGTATGCGCGCTCATCTCTCGCGCACACGAGGATGATGGAACCATGCCCGCTGCCCATCGCCCCGGTCTTCGGATCGACGCCGGACTCACGATCCCCGAGTCCGAGCTGTCCTGGCGGTTCTCGCGGTCGTCGGGGCCCGGCGGGCAAGGCGTGAACACTGCCGATTCCCGAGTCGAGCTCATCTGGGATGTGGCAGGCTCGACCGTTCTCTCTCCGCTCCAACGGGAGCGACTCCTCGAGCGTCTGAGCAGTCGCCTCGTCGGCGGGGTGCTGACGATCGCAGCATCCGAACATCGGGCACAATTGCGCAACCGGGATGCCGCGCGCGCTCGGTTGGCCGATGTCGTAGCCGATGCTCTGCGGCCATCGTCACCGTCGCGACGTCGGACCAAGCCGAGCCGCGGTGCCAAGGAACGGCGCTTGGCGGCGAAGAAGCGGCGCACCTACGTCAAGCAGCTCCGTCGTCCGCCGCTCGACTGACCACCCGGAATAGCCGCGCTACTCGACGAGGGTCCGGAACACCTCGTACACCATGAACGCCGGCCAGAAGATGCCCTGGAAGAACGCCCAGACGAAGGCCCAGAACGCATCGGCCTGCTGGAAGAAGAACACCCAGGCACCGATGATGCCGAGGCCGTAGATCGCACCGCCGCCGGCGAAGCATCCGGCGTTCGAACTCCTGTCAGTCATCTCTCTCGACCTCCTGGCCACACGATACGCCGCCGGCACCGTTCCCGACCATCGCTCCGAACCTCGGCCTTCGCCGTGTCCGACTGCGCCGAGCGGATCGGGACAGCCGTCGCATGACCGAGGAGGCGACCGGATATACTCCCATGGCGACGCAAACATCGCGCATCGTCTTCCGCCCCGAACCCGTTGAGATCCGCATGGCAAGAAACCTGACCACCGGCGCCCCGTGGCGGGTCATCCTCGTATTCGCGGTTCCGTTGCTCATCGGCAACGTGGTGCAGCAGCTCTACCAGGTGGTCGACGCGATCGTCGTCGGCAGGCAGCTCGGCATCGACTCGCTCGCGGCGGTCGGAGCGACCGGGTCACTGCTGTTCCTGCTGTTGGGATTCGCATGGGGCGTCACCTCGGGCTTCGCGATCCCGACCGCGCAGGCATTCGGCTCGGGTGACCTCGATGCCGTGCGCCGTTCGGTCGCGGCGGGCACACTCCTGACCGGCGCCATGAGCGTCGTGCTCACGATCGGCGCGCCGCTCATCGCAGGCCCGGCGCTGCAACTGCTGCAGACACCCGAGGAACTGCTCGCCGAGGCGACGGTGTTCGCGCAGATCAGCTTCGTCGGGGCATCCGCCGTGATGTTCTTCAACTACCTGTCCGCGGTCATCCGCGCGATCGGCGACTCGCGCACCCCCCTCGTCTTCCTGACGCTCTCGTGCCTGCTGAACATCGGTCTGGTGGTGCTCATGGTGGGTCCGCTCGACTGGGGCGTCGCCGGGGCAGCCCTCGCAACGGTCGTCTCGCAGGCCGTGTCGGTCGTGCTCTGCCTCGACTTCATCCGCCGCCGGATTCCGGTGCTGCACGTGCGCCGCGCCGACTGGCGGGTGTCGCGCGCCGAGATGCTCGAGCATCTGCGCTTAGGCATGCCGATGGGCTTCCAGACCTCGATCATCGCGATCGGCACGCTCACGGTGCAGGTGGCCCTGAACGAGCTCGGCGCCGACGCGGTCGCGGCGTACACGACGGCATCGCGAGTGGATTCGATCGCGGTGGCGCTCCTGTCGTCGCTCGGCCTCGCGGCGTCGATGTTCGCCGCCCAGAACCTCGGCGGGCAGCGCCCCGACCGCATCCGGCGTGGTGTGGTGCAGGCGACCTGGATGTCGATCGGCGCCGCGATCGTCATCGGCGCCCCGCTCATCATCTTCAGCGAACAGCTGGTGCGGGTGTTCGTCGGCGACGGATCCGAAGCGGTCGTGGATGCCGCGGCGTACATGCTCGTCGTCGACGGCTTCACCTATTCCGCACTCGGCGTGCTGTTCGTGCTGCGCGGAGTGCTGCAGGGTCTCGGCCGAACGGTGGCGCCGACCGTGACCGGCGTGGTCGAGCTCGTCATGCGCGTCGGTGCGGCGATCGTGCTCGGATCGGCGTTCGGCTTCGTCGGGGTGGTGTGGAGCAACCCGCTTGCGTGGCTCGGTGCGATCGCGCTGCTCGTTCCCGCCTACGTGATCGAGCACCGACGGCTCGGCAGGATGCGGGTCGAGCCGCTGGCGCCGACGCCGACCACGCCCATTCCGATCGTCGGCCCGGTCGACGGTTCAATGAACGTCGACGCGGTGGTGACCGGGTCGATACCCGCGCTGGACCTCGACGAAGCTCCCCGGAAGGCGACCTCGCGCTGAAGTCCGAGCCGGTCAGTGAGGGGCCGTCCACGCGTACGTCGCGCCGCCGTGCTCGACGACGATCACGCCGCTGCAGTCGAGGCCGTCGGGCGGCTCGGCGCCGAGACGGACGATGCGTTCGGCGAAGACCGGGGGTGCCGGAGCTGCAACGGCTGCGCACCCCTCGGGCGGGACTGCATCCGCTGGGGTGTTCCAGGCTGCTGCCGCGGCGCCCGTCGCCGGATTCCACACGAGCCGGATGTCGAGAGCCGACTCCGGGATGTGCGCCACGACGGGCAACGCCCGAACGTCGGGGTCGAGTGCTGCCAGGTGGTACGCATATTCCGTTCGGTCGCCGACCGGTTGCGATCCGAACGCGACGTTCGCGGCGATGAGCAGGCCGCCGAACGTACCCGCCACGAGGACGAACCAGAGGATGCCGCTCTGCAGGCGGCTCATCCGCGGCGTGGCGTCGATCATGTTGCTCGAGCGAGATGGTGCGTCCATGGTGACCCATCTAACGCGGCCGAGGGTAAAGGGCGGGTCAGGGCCAGCCCGGGCTCGGCCGAGATCGCCGACTTCGCTCGACGTCGAGATGCGACCAGACGGATACCCGGTGGCCGTCAGCCGGCGAGGCGCACCCGGAGGCCGGCCAGCTCCTCGGTCGTCAGCCCGCCCGAGGCGAGGTAGGCCGCACTGCCGCCGTGCTCGCCGTCGACCCAGGCGAGGGCGCGCTCGATCGCCTCGGGCGGCGTGCCCGTCACGAGCGTGTGCAGTTCGGGAGTGAGGGGGAGTCCGAACGACGCGATCATCTGCAGCATCCCGTCGGCCCAAGGGCCGGCGAGATTCTCCTCGGATGCCGCATAGTCCGCGACGACGGCGGCGCGCTCGGCGCCGGCCGCGTCGAGCATGAGCGCCGTCGCCACGCCGGTGCGATCCTTCCCGGCGGTGCAATGCACGAGCACCGCGGAGGGGGAGTCATCGGTCGACGTGGCGATGAGGCGCGCGACCTCGGCGAACTGGGCGGCTCCGTGCTGCAGCATGCCGATATACAGGTCGCCGAGCGTGGGCACCGATGCCGCAGCGTCGGCGAGCGCCTCGGCCGACGGCGATGCGCCGTCTGCGAAGAACCGCTGTGCCATGTCGGCCATGGCGCCCTCGAGCAGCCCGAGCTCCACGACCGCGAACGGCCGTGACGTCGGAACGCGGTCCGCCGCGGCCTGTCGCTCATCGGGAGTGCGGAAGTCGACGATGACGCCGATGTCGGTGGCGGCGAGCTCGGCGAGCCCGGTGTCGGTCAGGCCCGAGAGTGCGTCGGAGCGGAAGAGCACGCCGCTACGGGTCGTGCCCCCGTTCGTGAGCGGCACTCCACCGGTGTCGCGAAAGTTGTAGAGTCCGTCGATCTGCATGATCGGTACCGTATCGCTCAGCTCGGAGATCGGACTGCCATCTGGCGGTGCTGCTGCAAACGGGCGATGAGGTCGATGCGTGATCGCGTCCGCGTCGGCGCAGCGCCCGTCAGAGCAGTGACGCAGGGTGGATGCCGAACCAGCGGAAGGTCTCGTGGGCGACCCCGATCAACACGTAGAGCGCGAGGCCCGTTCCGAGCGCCACCTCTCGTACCGACCCTGTGGCGCCGAGTACGGGCAGGGCGACGTGCCCGCTCGGGCGCCAGATGCGGCTGATGATCGGAGCCCGTCTCAGGAACCTGGGCGGACGCGGCATGATCGGCCAGAGCAGTCCGGGCAGGCCGCCGGTGGTGAGGAAGTCCCCGGCGAGGTGGGCGACGAAGCCCACGACGACCGCGAACGGGAACCAATCGACGCTGTCGGGGGCGAGCACCACGAGCACCAGTCCGAACGCGGCACCGATGGCCCAGGCCGTCAGCCACGAGTTCACCAGGTCGCGGGCCTTCACGGCGAAGCACATGAGGGCGGCGGAGCCGAGCATCATGCCGAGCGAGAAGGTGCCGAGCCGCCCGGTCGTGAGCGTCAGGAGGGTCAGCGCCCAGGCGCCGAGTCCGACGATGACGGCGGCGATGAGGGAGTGCGCGCCATACCGATGGCCGCCGGCGACCGAGCCGACCGCACCCGCCGTGAGCCGTCCGAGGATCGGCACGGATTGCGCGATGGTCGCACTGTGATGGTCGGCATCGGGCAGCAGCGCCGCACCGGCGCAGATGAAGGACCCGGCGACGACGCCGACGGGGTCGAGCGGGTACACGCCGCTCGTGAGGTACGGCATCGCCCCGGTGACGGCGATCCAGGCGGCGGCGCCGCTGGTGGCATGGTTGACGCCCAGCATCGTGGTGGGGTGGTCCTCTCGAGGGCGTGCATCGTCACCCGATGCGGGTACTCGACGTGCGCACAACCGCTCGTCATTCCGCGGCCCGAGGCCGCCTCCACCGACCGTATCGCGCCGCGCCGACACCGGGTCTCGAGACCGGCGAGCGATCGGCTTCGACGGATGCGACCGGTCAGGACGCGGATGCCTCGCCGACGATCAGCGACCGGAGTTCGTCGGCGAACTGCGCGACGGGGCCATCGACGACGAGGCCCGGCGCGACGGTCGTGATCGCGAGGGCGGCGACCGGAGACGGCGTCATGCCGACCTCCGCGCGCCACTCGGCGACCTGCGCCGCCGAGGCCGCGTAGACGATGCGCCCGAGACCGACCCAGGCATGGGCCGCGGAGCACATCGGGCAGTGCTCACCCGAGGTGTAGACCG
Source organism: Agromyces cerinus (assembly GCF_016907835.1). NCBI lineage: Bacteria > Bacillati > Actinomycetota > Actinomycetes > Micrococcales > Microbacteriaceae > Agromyces > Agromyces cerinus. The sequence goes on from NZ_JAFBCT010000001.1 coordinate 1,347,335, forward strand.
TGGCCGATGCGCGCTCTGCGCCCGTCAGGTTCGCGGCGGCCCATCGTGCGATCTCGAACTCGGGATGCCGGGTCTCGTCGCCGAGGGTGGTCTCGCGATTGCGGTCGGCGAAGCGCTCGACACCGGCCGCATCGACGAGTACCGAACCGAAGGCGCCGTCGCCGTCGGCCGCAGCCTCTCGGGCGAGTACGACGGCACGCTCGAGGAATGCCAGGTCTTCGTCGGTGATGCCCACAGACCGAGTCTGCCGCGCTTCGATGCTGCGCGGAACCGTGACTTCGCATTGGATGTGAAAGTGGCCTCGGATGCCGCTGCGCGACGTAGGCTCGGATCGTGGACATCAGAGACATCCCCCTCACGACGATCGACGGAGCCTCGACCTCCCTCGCCGAGTACGCCGACCAGGTCGTGATGATCGTCAACGTCGCATCGAAATGCGGACTCACACCGCAGTACGAGAAGCTCGAGGCGCTGCAGCGCGAGTACGGCGATCGAGGGTTCACGGTGCTCGGCTTCCCGTGCAACCAGTTCGCCGGGCAGGAGCCGGGCAACGGCGACGACATCAAGGAGTTCTGCTCCATGACGTACGGCGTCAGCTTCCCGCTGATGGAGAAGGTCAAGGTCAACGGACGGAACCGGCATCCGTTGTACGCCGAACTGACCTCGGTGGCCGACGACAACGGCAAGTCGGGTCGCGTGAAATGGAACTTCGAGAAGTTCGTCGTGCAGCCGGGCGGGCAGGTGCAGCGCTTCCGCCCCACCACGCAGCCCGACGACCCCGCGGTGATCGCCGCGATCGAGGCGGGGCTCGCTGAAGCGCAGGCCGCCTGAGGTCGAGGGTCGCCGGCTTCGGAGGCATGCCGCGCGGCACCTTGACCCGTCGACTGACCCGGCCCACAATTGGGGGGTTGATCCGAATGCCTAGGGGAGCGGAGCACGAATGTCCGACGCGTACACACGTCCGACCAACGACGAGGCGGCAGCCACTGCGGCGCTGCCGAACTTCGCGCCGGCTGCAGGCGACGAGCCGTCGCTGACGGAGCCGGCCGAACGACGCACGTGGAGCGGTGACCTTCGGTTCATGCTCGTCGTGCTCGCGGCGATCGTCGCGCTCTTCCTCGCATTCGCACTGCTGATCGCATTCAGCCCCACCGGTGCCGCGATCAGTGCGCTGGCGATCATCGCCGCGCCGATCGCCACCATGGTCGCGGCGTACTACGGCATCTCGCTCGCACTCCGACAGGTGAAGGACGCGCGCAACGCCGCCGAGGCGAGCGAGGCTCGCGCCCGTGCCGCCGAGCAGACCGCGCGGGAGTCCGACGCATGGGCTGCGCAGATGGAGTCCGGGCTGCGTGTCGCGGTCGCGAAGCTCAAAGCCGGGGCGCAGGACACCCGCGACGTCGAGCGCGCAGCAGGCACTCCCAACGACTTCTTCTGATCCCGAGCCGATCCCGACGTCGCATCCGGCGACACCGCGTCGAACTCAGAGTTCGGCGAGCACGGACACGGGGCGCTCGATGCATCGCGCCACGAAGGTGAGGAAGGCCGCGGCCTCGGCGCCGTCGCACACCCGGTGGTCGAACGAGAGCGTCAACTCCGTCACCGTGCGCACGGCGAGAGCGCCGTCGACGACCCACGGGCGTTCGATGAACCGGCCGACGCCGAGCATCGCCGCTTCCGGGTGATTGATGATCGCCGCCGAACCGTCGACGCCGAGCGTGCCGTAGTTGTTGAGCGTGAAGGTGCCGCCCGTCAGCGCCGATGGTGGGAAGACGCCCGTGGCGGCCTCCTCGGTGCGGGCCGTGATCGCGTCGCGCAGCGTGCGCAGCGGCATCCGCTCGGCGCCGTGCACGACGGGCACGAGGAGCCCCCTCGGGGTCTGCGCGGCGAGGCCGAGGTTCACGGCCGAGTGCAGGACGAGCTCGTCGCGCTCGGCATCGAAGCTCGCGTTGAGAGCGGGGTGCTTCGCGAGACCCGCGACGACGAATCGGGCGATGAGGGCGGTGATGCCGAACCGCTCACCCGTCGCCTCCTGCAGCTGCCGGCGCGCGGCCAGCAGGCCGGTCGCGTCGACGTCCATCCAGACGGTCGCCTCGGGAATCTCCCGTCGCGAGCGCGAGAAGTGCGCGGCGGCGGCGCGTGCCATGCGGTCGAGCGGCACGCGCCGGTCGCCCTCGCGGTCGGCGACGGGTGCGGCAGCAGGCGTCGCCGTCGACGGGGCGGCGGATGCCGCGGCGGCCGCTGTCGTCGTCGGCGCCTCCTGCTCGGCGATGAACGACTCGACATCGCGTCGCATCACGAGATGATCGTGACCCGAGCCGAGCAACTGGCTCGCGTCGAAGCCGTGCTCGCGGGCGAGGCGGCGCACGATCGGGGAGACGACAGGGGAGCGGCGAGCGGCGTCGAGTCGTGCAGCACCGTTCGAGCGTGGCGCGGTGGACGCACCGCCACCGCCACCGCCGGCACCGACTCCGGCGCCACTGCGGCGACCGAAGCGCGCCGGCGCGGAGGCCGTCCGCTTCGTCACGGTCGACTGCCGGGTGCCGTAGCCGATCAGCACGGCGCCCGACTCCTCGGCGAGCGCGGTCTCGCTCGTCACGATGCCGGGTTCGGCGGGCGCCGCGACATCCGGAACCTGCGCTTCCCCGTCGAGCGTCAGCAGCACGGCGCCCGCGTGCAGCACCTGGCCGACTTCGCCGCCGAGGGACTCGACGACGCCGGCGAACGGCGTCGGCAGCTGCACGACCGACTTCGCCGACTCGAGTTCGACGACGACCTGGTCGATCGCGACCTCGTCGCCGGGGGCGACGAGCCACGCGACGATCTCGGCCTCGGTGAGCCCTTCGCCGAGGTCGGGGAGGATGAACTCGCGGCTCATGCGTCCCACTCCCAGGTGTCGAGGGCGGCGAGCACGCGGTCGGCGGTCGGCAGGTGGTACTCCTCGAGCTTCGGCGAGGGGAACGGGATGTCGAACCCCGCGATGCGCAGCACCGGCGCGGCGAGGTGGTGGAAGTTGCGCTCGGTCACCCGCGCGGCGACCTCGGCTCCGTAGCCGCCGAATTGCGCGGCCTCGTGGATGACGGCGGCACGCGAGGTCTTGCGCACGGAGGCGCTGACGGTCTCGTCGTCGAAGGGGGAGAGGCTGCGAAGGTCGACGACCTCGATCGAGAGGCCTTCAGCGGCAGCCGCCTCGGCGGCCTCGAGCGCGGTGCGCACGGTCGGGCCGTAGCCGATGAGCGTCACGTCGGTGCCCTCGCGCACGACCTCGGCGCGATCCATCGGCGCAGTCGTGACGGGCAGGGCGAGCGGTGCCTTCGACCAGTAGCGGCTCTTCGGCTCCATGAAGACGACCGGGTCGTCGCTCTCGATCGCCTCGCGCAGCATCGAGTACGCATCGGCGGGGTTCGAGGGCATCACCACGGTGAGGCCGGGCGTCGACGCCCAGTACGCCTCGGAGGAGTCGGAGTGGTGCTCGACGCCGCCGATCGCGCCGGCGCACGGGATGCGGACGACCATGGGCAGGGTGACGCGCCCCTTCGTGCGGTTCCGCATCTTCGCGACATGCGAGACCATCTGCTCGAACGCCGGGTAGCTGAAGGCGTCGAACTGCATCTCGACGACCGGGCGCATGCCGTACATCGCCATGCCCACCGCGGTGCCGATGATGCCCGACTCGGCGAGCGGCGAATCCCAGATGCGATCCTCGCCGAACTCGGCCTGCAACCCGTCGGTGACGCGGAACACACCGCCGAGCGGTCCAACGTCCTCGCCGTAGACGATGACGCGATCGTCGGCCGCCATGGCGTCGCGAAGCGCCGCGTTCAGCGCACCTGCCATGGTCAGCTGCGTCGGAGCGGCGGATGCCTCGGCGGCGGGGGGTGCTCGTCGCGGTCGCGGTCATCGTGCTGCCCCCTCGTGGCTCGCGAACGCACCGGCGGCGATCTCGGCCTCGAGCGACGCACGCTGCTCGAGGAGCGCGGCGCGCTCGCGCCCGTAGACGTGGTCGAAGAGCTCGAGCGGGTCGAGCTCGGCCTCGATCGTCATGACGTCGCGCGTGCGTGCGGCGAGGGCCTCGGCGGCATCCGTGATCTCGGTGCGCATGGACTCGGTGAGCACGCCCTCGGAGACGAGGAACTTCTCGAGGCGTTCGATCGGGTCGCGACGCTTCCAGTGCTCGACGTCGCGCGCGGCGCGGTAGCGGGTGGGGTCGTCGGAGTTCGTGTGCGCCTCGATACGGTAGGTCACGCCCTCGATGAGCGTGGGGCCGCCGCCGCTCCGGGCGCGCTCGACGGCGGCGCTCGTCACCGCGTACATCGCCGCGATGTCGTTGCCGTCGACGTGGTAGCCGGGCATGCCGTAGCCGACCGCCTTGTCGGCGAGCGTCGCCGCGCGGGTCTGCCGCTCGAGCGGCACGCTGATCGCGAACTGGTTGTTCTGTACGACGAAGACGGTCGGCGTCTGCCAGACCGCCGCGAAGTTGAAGGCCTCGTGCGCATCGCCCTCGCTCGTGGCGCCGTCGCCGAGGAAGGTCAGCGCGACGATCGGATCGTGCCGCAGGCGTGCTGCGTGCGAGAGGCCGACGGCGTGCAGCGCCTGCGTCGCGAGGGGCGTCGCCTGGGCGGCGGTGCGGTGCGCGTGCTGGTCGTAGCCGTTGTGCCAGTCGCCGCGGAACGACTGCAGGATGTCGGCGGGCTCGATGCCGCGGGTGAGCAGGGCGATGCTGTCGCGGTAGGTCGGGAACAGCCAGTCCTCGGCGGTGAGCGCGGCCACGGCGCCGATCTCGCACGCCTCCTGGCCGTACGCGGAGGGATAGGTGGCGAGGCGGCCCTGCTTGGTGAGCGCGGTGACCTGCACGTCGAAGCGCCGGGCGACGACCATCTTGCGGTAGAGCTCGAGCAGCGTCTGGGTGTCGGGCAGACCGAACCCGCCGGTCGCCGAACCGGTGACCGCATGGCCGGCGTTGTCGAGGAGGCGCAGGGGTTTCTCGCTCGGCAGGGTGCGGACGGATGCGTGCTCGACATTGAGGCTCATGACCTCATCGTCGGACACTGTGGCGCGCCGCGACGGTGGTCTCGATCAACCGTGAACGAACGGCACGGCGGACTCGAAAGCGCGGCCATTCGTCCACTGCGGACGGCGTCAGGTGCGCCAGATGTCCAGGGTCTGCGCCGGGGGATGACCCTCGATCTCGGCGAGGATCAGGTGCGAGCGCGTCGACACGACGCCCGGCATGTCGTGGATGTCGCGGAGGATCGCCTGGCTCAGCTGTTCGTGGTCGGGCGCGCTCACCGTCAGGATGATGTCGATGTCACCCGAGACGGCCTGCACCTTCTCGACGAAGGGAAGCGTCGCGAGCTTCGCCGCGATCTCCTCCCACGAGACCTCGCCGATGCGTACCACGACGAGCGCCGAGATGTTCAGCCCGATCGCCTTGCGGTCGATGTGGGCGCCGAAGCCGGTGATGACGCCGCGCTGCTGCAACTGCTGCACGCGGTTGTGCGCCGCCGTGCGGGAGATGTGCACGCGCTCCGCGAGGGTGCGCACCGAGAGCCGGCCGTCGCGGCTCAGCTCGGCGACGATGCTGCGGTCGATGCTGTCGAGCGCATCATTGCGGTGCGGTACTGACTGGGTCATCCTCGTCCTCGTTGCTCGGTTCCAGAGTACCGGCTGCGACGCTTCGCGCGACGAAGGGATGCGCGCAGCGGTGCGTGCCTGATGGCCGTGGGCAGCAGGGGCCAGACGGCGGCGATCGCGTCGAGCCATCCGTTCGCGACGCGTTCGACCCGCGGCGTCCAGCGGAACCCGTAGGCCGCCCGGATCGGCGCCGGGAGCAGCGCCGCGGTCATGAGGCGCACGAGCGGCAGCAGCAGACCGGCGCCGAACGGCAGGGCGGATGTCCCGCCGAGCAGGCCCCTCGCGACGGCTCGGGCGTCGCCGCCGACCTCGAGGGCGCCGAGCTGCTCGGCCCACCAGGCGTCGAACTCGGCGCGGGTCTCGGGCCACCCCTCGTCGGCGGCCTGGAGTCGGGTCCCCAGCGGCGCATAGCCTCTCACGATGACGTCGGCGGTCGCTGCGGGCAGCGGTCCCTCGAGCCGCTCGTGCAGTTCGAGCGCGACGGCCAACAGGGTCGAGGCGACCCACCGCTGGGCGTGGGCGTCGAACGCGTTGTACGCGGGCTGACCGCCCTCGGCGTCGCCGCGCACGGGGGCGTGGCGACGGTTCACGCTGCGCACTGCTTCGGCGGCGAGCTGTTCGTCGCCGAAGCCGATCGCGTAGACGTAGTCGAGGGTGCCGATCAGACGCTCGAGCGGGCGCTCGCGGAACCCGCTGTGCCGGGCCACACCGCGGGCGACGCGAGGGTCGGCGAGCTGCAGCAGGATCGCGGCGCCGCCGCCGAGCAGCAGCACGCCCTCGGCGCCGTGGCGCCGGAACACTGCGAGTTCGTGGTCGTTCGAGTCGGCATGCATCAGTACCAGTTGTAGCGCTAGTACCAGTTGAACCGCTCCGAGTGCGCCCAGGCGCCGCACGGCGCGCCGTAGCGGTCGGCGATGTACGAGAGACCCCACTCGATCTGCGTGGCGGCATTGGTGCGCCAGTCGGCACCCGCGCTGGCCATCTTGCTGCCCGGCAGCGACTGCGGAATGCCGTATGCGCCGCTCGAGGCGTTGTAGGCGTCGGCCCGCCAGCTCGACTCCCGTGTCCACAGGTTCAGGAGGCACTGGTACTCGCCCGGACCCCAGCCGTAGCGTGCGACGGTGCCTGCCGCGTACGCCTTCGCGCCGGCGGTGTCGACGACGACGCCGGGCGGCGGTGCGCTGCCGACGTCGACGGCGTTGCCGCTGGCCTCCTCGGCGGCGCGCTGCCGGGCCTCCGCCTCTCGCCGCACCTGTTCGCCGGCCCGATACTGCCGTTCGAGTGCCGCGGTGCTGTCGCGCAGGCTCGCGAGCTGTGCGAAGAGCGTGTCGACGACGACTCGCTGCTCGGCGAGTTCGGCCTCGGCGGTCGCGTGGGCGGATTCGGCTTCGGCAGCGGCCAGGGCTGCCGCCTCCGCACGGCGCGATCGCTCCTGCTCGGCGACGTCGGCCTGGGCGGAGAGCGAGGCCGACTCCGCCTTCGCCGCCTCGGCGCGGTCGGCGATGCCGCCATAGACATTCGTGAGCTGGGCCGCGCGGGAGAGCCCCTGCGGCAGCTCGGTCGAGGCGTCGTCGTCGAACAGCAGTCGCAGCGTGACGTCCGCCCCGCCCGAACGGGCGAGTACGGCTCCGACCCGCCCGAGTCGCTCGCCCGATGCCTCGGCCTCGGCCTCCGCTGCGGCCGACTGCGTCGCGAGCGTCGCGGCCCGCTGCTCGGCGTCGGCGAGTGCCGCTGCTGCCGCGGCGGAGACGCCGGCCGCCTGCACTGCTGCGTCGCCGAGCGCAGCGGCGGTCGTCTCGAGCGAGGCGACGAGCCCGCTGATGCGCGTCGCCTCGGCCTCGCGGGACGCCACGTTCTGCTTGGCGGCGGTGACCTCGTCCCAGCTGGGGTAGTCCTCGCCGAATGCGGGGGCGGCGGGCAGCATCAGGGCCGCGGCGACGAGTATCGCCCCGGTTGCCGCGTACCTCGGTCCAGTTCGCACGAGACCCCCTTCGAGGCGGCGATTCTACCCATGGCGGCTCTCGGCGCTCGTTCGGACACGCACCGTAGAGTCGTTCGAATGCGCGCCATCCGAACTGCACGACTGCCGCTCCTCATGACGGCGGCGCTGTTCGCGCTGACGGCATGCGCCGGCACTGCCGGCAGTGGAGCGACGACGGCCCCGTCGGAACCGACGTCGACTCCGACCCCGACGCCGACTCCGATCGATCCGATCGCCGAGTGGGTCGACGAGCGGATGTCGCAGCTCACGATGGAGCAGAAGGCGGCGGCACTGCTCATGGTGCACGCACCGGGCACCGACCCGGCACCGCTCCGCGCGTACGTCGACGCTGGGGTCTCCGGACTCATCCTCATGGGCGACAACGTGCCGGCCGGCCCCGCCGAGCTCGGTGCGCTCACCGCTGCCGTACAGGCCGATGCCGAGGCTCCCGTGCTGATCGGCATCGACGAGGAGGGCGGCGAGGTGCAGCGACTGCCCTGGGACGGCGCCGCTGCCGCCGACACCCTGCGCGCCGAGGCGCCCGCGGCCGCTCAGGCGGCCTTCGCAGCCCGGGCAGCGGTGCTCGCCCAGAGCGGCGTCAACGTGAACTTCGGCATCGTCGCCGACGTCACCGCCGACCCCGACTCGTTCATCTTCGGTCGGGTGCTCGGCACCGACCCCGTCGGCGCGGCCGATCGGGTGGCCGGGGCCGTCACGGGGGAGCAGGGCGTCGTCGCGAGCACCCTCAAGCACTTTCCCGGGCACGGAGCGGCACCGGGCGACTCGCACTCGAGCGTGCCGACCGCGCCGCTCACGATCGACGAATGGCGCGCCGGTCCCGCCCTGCCGTTCGCGAGCGGCATCGACGCGGGCGCCGAACTCGTCATGACCGGCCACCTCGCCTACCCCGCCGTCGATGCGGCCCCGGCGTCGCTCTCGCCCGAGTGGCACCGCGTGCTGCGTGACGAACTCGGCTTCGACGGCGTGGTCGTGACCGACGACATGCTCATGCTGCAGCACAACGGCCTGCCCGAGTACGCGGATCCCGGAGAGAACGCGGTTCGCGCGGTGGCCGCGGGCGCAGACCTGCTCCTCTACGTGCTTCCCGCCGATCCCGCTTCGATGGGCATCTCGGTCGACGGCCTCGTCGGCGCGATCGTCGGCGGCGTGCAATCGGGGCGCATCACCGAGGCCCAGCTCGACGACGCCGTCGAACGGGTGCTGACCCTGCGCCGGACGCTCGCGAGCTGAACCCGAGAGATTCCTGAAACTTCTCGGTCGGTCGGGAATACGCACGCTCTCCATGCGTTTGCATAGGCGTGGCCGAACGGCCGCCACGACACCGAACACGGGAGACCGCCCAACATGACGACGACTGCACCGACGATCGAGATCCCCGGCTACCGCGCTGGCACCTGGAACATCGACCCCACTCACAGCGAGGTCGGCTTCAGCATCCGCCACATCATGATCAGCAAGGTCAAGGGCAAGTTCGAGCGCTTCACCGCGACGTTCGTCACCGCCGAGAACCCGCTCGACTCGAGCGTCACCGCGTCGGCCGAGGTCGCCTCGGTCACCACGAACGAGCCGAACCGCGACGCGCACCTGCGCACCGGCGACTTCTTCGAGGCCGAGACCTACCCGACGATCGACTTCGTGTCGACCGGCGTGCGTGTCGAGAAGGGCGACTTCAAGGTCGACGGCGACCTCACGATCCGCGGCATCACGAAGCCGGTCACCTTCGACTTCGACTTCGGCGGCTTCGGCGGCGACCCCTACGGCAACTACAAGGGCGGCGCCACGGCGAAGACCGTCATCAACCGCGAGGACTTCGGCCTGCAGTACAACGCAGCGCTCGAGACCGGCGGCGTGCTGCTCGGCGACCAGGTGACGATCACCCTCGAGCTCCAGGCCGCGCTCGCGCAGTAGTCCCGACGCTCCACTGAACGGCGGTCGTGCATTCTGCACGGCCGCCGTTCGTGCGCTCCGGCGAGTGAGCGGGCGCGGCAGCCCGCGCCGGAACGGCGGATGCCGCGGCATCCGTCTCAGTCGAGCGCGGACACCTCGCCGAGTTCCCTGCCCCAGAACCGCGCCCACTCGCGCAGGCGCGGGGTGAACGCCGCGGGATCGAGCGGGCCGTCGAACCCGTCGAGGGTCACGGAGGTCGCTCGCGCCCGCTCCGCCTTTCGCCACAGCCCGACGACCCGGCCGTTCTGCACGAGCGTCGGCTGGAAGACGCCGTTGCCGCCGGGCACCACCCGCGGCGCATGCGCGGGGTCGCAGACCGGGCCGCGATCGCGATAGCCGAGGTAGTACTCGTCGAACGCCGCGAGCGCGTGGCGTCCGGTGGCACGCGAGGCCCGAGGACTCTCGCTCGACGAGGGCACTGAGACGATGAAGCGCTCGTCGTCGAACGCGACGACCCGATCACCCGCGTCGGCGAGGGCGGCGCGGGCATCGGTCAGTGTCAGCCCGCTCCACCAGGCGAAGTCCTGAATCGTCGCCGGCCCGTGCCCGGTGAGGTAGGAGACGAACAGCGCCGTCAGCGTCTCTTCGCGCGCCCGCGCCGGCGCGACGCGAGGCGACCATTCGTCGAGCAGCACGAATCGCTGAGCGCGACCCTCGACGGGCCCGCAGCAGAGCACACCGTCGTGAGCGAGCCACCAGATCAGGTGGTAGCCGCGCTGCCCGGCCGTCGAGATGCCCGCCGTCTGCCAGGCGGACTGCAGTTCATCGCGCGAGAGCGATCGGCCGCCCGCGAGCTCGCGCTCCGCGATGCCGCGCGCGGCGGAGTACACCTCGGCGTCGAGCCCGAGCTCCCGGTGGGTCGTCGTTGCCTTCTGCAGGATGCGCGGGCCCGTGATCGCGAGGATGTCCCGCAGCGACTCGGCGGGCACCAGGTGGAGGGTGCCGCGCATCGGCCACGACCGGAGCACCTCGCGCCTCTCGATGGCGGCATCGACGTCGGCGGCGACCGAGCCGCGCACCCGCGCGCCGAGCACCCACTTCGAGGCGGCGAAGTCCTGCGCCTGCACCGCGCCGAGGTGTCGCACCGCTGCGGCGATCGATGGCAGGCCCGATGCGAGCCCGTGCGAGTCGAGTCGGGCAGCGCGAACGCGCGCGTCGCTGGCGAGATTCGGCATGCTCCGAGTCTGGCGGAAGCCTGAGACATCCGCTGTGCTGCGGCCACGCCGCCACGGAGCCGCGCCCGGCGGGATAGACTGGGAGGCTGTGCCGCTCGGCACGCAATCCCACCCCTTTCGTTTCGGAGGAACCCCCGTGCTCGCCGTTCATGATCTCGAGATCCGCATCGGTGCGCGCGTGCTGATGGAGCACGTCGACTTCCGCGTCTCCGACGGCGACAAGATCGGCCTCGTCGGTCGGAACGGCGCCGGAAAGACCACCCTCACGAAGACCCTCGCGGGCGAGACGCTGCCCACCGGCGGCCGGATCGAGCGCAGCGGCGAGATCGGCTACCTGCCGCAGGATCCGCGATCCGGCGATCCCGAGATGCTCGCTCGCACCCGCATCCTCGATGCCCGCGGACTCGGCCAGATCGCGCTCGGCATGCACGAGGCGTCCCTGAGCATGGGCGACGCGGACCCGGCAGTCGCCGAGCGCGCCATGAAGAAGTACGGCAACCTCACCGACCGCTTCAACGCACTCGGGGGGTACGCAGCCGAGGCCGAGGCGGCCTCGATCGCCTCGAACCTGAACCTGCCCGACCGAATCCTCGACCAGCCGCTGAAGACCCTCTCGGGCGGTCAGCGACGCCGTATCGAGCTCGCTCGCATCCTCTTCTCCGACGCCGAGACGATGATCCTCGACGAACCGACGAACCACCTCGACGCCGACTCCGTCGTCTGGCTCCGCGAGTTCCTGAAGAACTACCGGGGCGGCGTCATCGTGATCTCCCACGATGTCGTGCTCGTCGGCGAGGTCGTGAACCGGGTGTTCTACCTCGACGCGAACCGCTCCGCGATCGACATCTACAACATGGGCTGGAAGCACTACCAGCGTCAGCGTGCCGCCGACGAGGAGCGTCGCAAGAAAGAGCGGATGAACGCCGAGAAGAAGGCCGGAGTGCTGCAGCTCCAGGCTGCGAAGTTCGGGGCGAAGGCCTCGAAGGCCGCCGCGGCCCACCAGATGGTCGCCCGTGCCGAGAAGCTGCTCGCCGGCCTCGAAGAGGTGCGCACCGTCGACCGCGTCGCGAAGCTCCGCTTCCCGACCCCGGCGCCGTGCGGCCGCACGCCCATCACGGCATCGGACCTGTCGAAGAGCTACGGCTCGCTCGAGATCTTCACTGCCGTCGACCTCGCGATCGACCGCGGCTCGAAGGTCGTCATCATCGGCCTGAACGGTGCGGGCAAGACGACGCTCCTCCGCATCCTCGCGGGTGTCGACAAGCCCGACACCGGCGTCGTCGATGCGGGCCACGGCCTGCGCGTCGGCTACTACGCGCAGGAGCACGAGACGATCGACGTCAAGCGCTCGGTGCTCCAGAACATGGTCAGCGCATCGCCGAACCTCACCGAGACCGAGGCACGCAAGGTGCTCGGCTCATTCCTCTTCACCGGCGATGACGTGCACAAGGCGGCCGGCGTGCTCTCCGGCGGCGAGAAGACCCGTCTCGCGCTCGCGATGATCGTCGTCTCGGGTGCGAACGTGCTGCTCCTCGACGAGCCGACGAACAACCTCGACCCCGCGAGCCGTGCCGAGATCCTCGACGCCCTCGCGCACTACGAGGGCTCGGTCGTGCTCGTCTCGCACGACCCCGGCGCCGTCGAGGCGCTGAACCCCGAGCGCGTGCTCATCATGCCCGACGGCACCGAAGACCACTGGAGCCGCGAGTACCAGGAGCTCATCGAGCTGGCGTGAGGCCGCGTGCTCGGCTCGGTCAGTGCCGGTCGAGCACGCCGTCCTCGAGATCGGCGTCGGCGTCGCGCCGTTTCTGCTTCGGCTTGCGAGCCGCGCGAGCGGCGGCATCCGTCGAACCGGATGTCTCTGCGAGCGCCTTGCGCTCCTGGTTCGCCGCCCAGGCGAGGCCGACGAAGCCCATGAGGGCGAAGACGTACCACTGCAGCGCGTAGGAGAGGTGCGGGCCCTCGTCGCGTTCGGGGCGTGCGGCGGCCAGTGGCGGCTCGTCGGCGTCGGCCCCCGTCTGCACGAGCACGCCGTAGGCCGCCGTATAGCTGGGCTCGCCGACCCGCTCGGAGAGCTCCTCGAGGTCGATCGTCGCGAACTCGTCGCCCGTCGACGTGCGCCCGTCGATGCGCCCCTCGCCGGCCTTCAGGCGCGCCTCGATCTCGACGTTCCCGCTCGGCGGCGACGGCACCTCGCTCGGCCGTCCCTCGGAGTTCTGTGCGATCCATCCGCGATCGACCATGAACACCGTGCCGTCGTCGAGGCGGAACGGCGTGATCACCTGGAAGCCCGAGCTGCCCTCGAACGGGCGGTTCCGCACGACGACCTCCTCGTCGGCGAGGTACTCGCCGGACAGCGCGACCACCTGCCAGCGTTGATCGATGCCGAACGCCTCGGGGTCGGGAAGCGCCTCGGCGACCGGCACGGCCGCCGCGTCGTAGTTGGCGTCGATGCGCGCGACTTCGGCGAGCGCCTCGGTGCGCCGGTTGAACTGCCAGGCGCCGAGCGCCGAGCAGACGATCGCGAAGACGACGGTGAGCAGCAGGTAGCCCGCCCATCGCCGATGCAACAGGAATCGCCAGTCGTTCACTCGTCGTCTCCGTCTGCGGCGTCGGGCCGCGGCTCGTGGATGTCTGCGAAGGCGGCGACCGCGACCGGGAACGAGCGAGCCTCGAGGAACCCGCGCAGGTAGTCGACGTGCTCGTCGCACGCGAGCCAGGTCTTGCCGCGGTCGCCGGTGTGGATGCGCGGGTTGCGCCAGTCGATGCGCCACAGCGCGGGTTGCCCGCATTGCGCGCGCGAGCAGGTGCCGTGGTCGGGCGATGCGCCCAGTCCACCGATCATGCGGCGCCGCGTTCATCGTGGCGAGCGTCGTCGTCGTGCGGTGCCGCGTCGTCGTGGTGCGCCGGATCGGCGGCACTCGATGAACCGGCCGCAGATGAGGCTGCAGGCGGGGGAGTGCGACGCAGCAGGCCACCGGGGCGAAGCACCGCGCGCTGCCGTCCCGAGCCCTGCACGTTCGCGATCACCACCGCGAAATACGGGAGGAAGATCGCGCCTGCGGCGAACACGGCGAGCCACCAGCCACGTGCGAAGAGCAGGCCGATGACGCAGAGCACGCGGATCGACATCGCGATCGAGTACTTGATCATGCGCGCCCGCCGCTCCGCTTCGGGCGAGGGCGGCAGCGTGGTGATCGACTGCTGCTGCTTCATGATGGTCGCCGTGGTCCTGCGGCACTCCTCTTGCTTCAAGCCTACGTCTGTCGGCGGGCGACGGATGCCTCGAATACGCGAGCATCTAAGCTGAAACGGGTCGATCGGCCCGATGCCAGAAGGAGAAGCAACGCATGACGACGAGCCGCACCGTTCTCGTGACCGGTGGCAACCGGGGAATCGGTTTCGCGATCGCCCGCGAGTTCATCGCCCAAGGCCACCGCGTGGCCGTGACCGCACGTTCGGGCGAAGGGCCTGAAGGCTCGCTCACCGTTCGGGCCGACGTCACCGACGCGGCATCCGTCGATGCGGCCTTCACCGAGATCGAAGCGGCACTCGGCCCGGTCGAGGTCGTCGTCGCGAACGCCGGCATCACGCGGGACATGCTGCTGCTCCGCATGAGCGAAGACGACTTCACGAGCGTCATCGACACCAACCTGACGGGTGCCTTCCGCGTCGTCAAGCGCGCATCCAAGGGCATGCTGAAGGCCCGTTTCGGTCGCATCGTGATGATCTCGAGCGTCGTCGGCCTGTACGGCTCGCCCGGTCAGGTCAACTACTCGGCGTCGAAGGCCGGCCTCGTCGGCATGGCCCGCTCGCTCACCCGCGAGCTCGGCGCGCGCAATATCACCGCCAACGTCGTCGCACCCGGGTTCATCGAGACCGACATGACCGACGAGTTGCCCGAGGCCCAGCAGGCCGAGTACAAGAAGAACATTCCGCTCGGTCGCTTCGCATCGCCCGACGAGGTCGCGAAGGTCGTGGCCTGGCTCGCGGGCGACGACGCGGGCTACATCTCGGGCGCCGTCATCCCCGTCGACGGCGGACTCGGCATGGGGCACTAGTGTCGTACGCCTGAATGGGCGACCGGTCATCGCGAACCGGCCGCCCATCCCGTCCGTCAGAGCGCGGCGACCATCAGCGAGGTCCCGGAGTCCTGCCGGCCGATATCGGCACGATCGAACGGTCCGCCCCACAACAGACCGAACTGGTTCGCAGCATTCCGGTCGACGGAGTAGGCGAGCTCGGCCTGGTTCTTCAGCCACTTCTTGTACGGATGGCCCGGCAACACGTCGTCCAGTTCTGCGAGGTTTCGCGCGAAGATCCCCTTGAACGCCGACTGGTCCGTGTTGCACCGGGTCGGTTCGCACGGCTCCGTCAACACGCCTCCCGGCGCCAACGTGGGGCTCGAGAGCGTGGCATCTGCGATCGCCCTCGCCTCGGTGAGCAGACTTCGGTCACCCGTCGCCTCAGCGAGCTCGACCAGGCCGCCGATGAGCGAGCCCTGGTTGTAGGTCCAGGTCGTCCCGCCGTTGCTCGTGCAGTCGTCTCGGAGCCCATCGTTGACCAGGTGGTCCGAATTGATCATGCCGCTCGCCTTGAACCACTCCCATTCCTCGAGCGCACGGGAGAGGTAGAAGGTGTCCCCGGGGATGGCGTTGTGGAGTGAAGCCGTCAACTTGAGGTACAGCGAGTTGCTGATGGCGTTCTTGTAGCTGTTCGACGGGATGTCCCAGACGATCCCGCCACCGCAACGGTCGTCCCAGTAGTCGCGCATGTAGGCCTCATCGAGCTTGGCGATGTCGAGGTACTCGGTCTTCCCCGTGAGTTCGTACAGGCGCACCATCGCCAACGCGTACCATCCCGTGTCGTCGGTGGAGTCGGTCCGGAACTCACCTCCGCCCTGCGGCCACCAGTCCTGCGGAGCTCGCAGCATCGTCACGGCCTCTTCGACCAGAGGAAGGTAGGACGTGTCGTTCGCTCGCTGCTCGAAGTCCAGCACCACCTGCAGCGAGTTTCCGGTCTGCCACCAAGAGGGGCCCGGATCGAACCGTCCGTTCTCCGGGTTGTAGAAGTCCACCAGCGCAGCCACCGCCGCCGCGGCGTGATGACGAGAGCTCTCAGACTGGGTTTGCACCTGCGGGGGCATGTGCGCGCCATCTGGCGGTGCCGCCTGCGCCGATATCGTCGTCGTTCCGATCATCAACGCGCCCGCAGCTGCGCCGATGATCACCTTCCACGTGCTCTGCATTTGCCGCATATCTTCGTCTCGCTCCTTTGCTAGACAACTATGTGCGGACAAGAATACATGGGCCGGTTCCTCACGAGTCAAGCCCGCCGACAACCCGCTGTTCGCGGAGAAGGTCCTGTTCGCGGCGTCCGACACGTTCGTCGGCTCGCACCGAACCACTCAACGCTCCGGCGCGGTCAGAACGCGCTGCCGAGCCAGAGCCCGAGTCCGGCGGCCGTGAGCGAGAACACGAGCATCAGCACCCCGCTGACGAACGACGCGGCGAATCGCCGCTGTCGGATGAGCTGCACCGTCTCGTAGCTCGCGGTGCTGAAGGTCGTGTAACCGCCGAGGAACCCGGTGCCGAGCACGAGGGCGAGCTCGGGGGACAGCAGGTTCGAGAGCGTTGCGCCGATGATGATGCCGAGCGCGAAGGAACCCGACACGTTGATGAGCGTCGTCGCCCAAGGGAACGCGGTGCGAACCCGTGATCGGATGAGACCGTCGAGCACGAAGCGCACGCCGGCACCGAGTCCGCCCGCGACGACGATCAGGAGGAAGAGCGGAAGCGTCATGCGGATTCACCGACCCGACCGGGGCGCCGGCGTCCGCCGAGTCCGATTCCGACGACGATCCCGGCCCAGGTGGCGAGCCCGCCGACCAGCAGGGTGCCGAGCGCGTAGAGCATGGCCGCGCCGACCCCGCCGTTCACCGCGAGCACGACGGTGTCGTTGGCGAGTGCGCTGTACGTGGTGAACCCGCCGCAGAAGCCCGTGCCGATGAGGAGGCGGAGCTGCGCGGCCGACGCGTCCGCCGGGCCCCGGTGCGCGAGCATGGAGTACAGGCCGCCGAGCACGAACGCACCGACGATGTTGACGAGCGCGATGGCGATCGGCACTCCGGCGATCGTGGGGATCGCCAAGGCGAGCCCGGCGCGGGCTGCGGACCCGGCCATGCCTCCTGCGACGACGAGCGCGATGGCACTCCACCGGAGGTGGGGCGGCCGTGCATCCGTCACGAGTCGGATCCGCGGCGGGGCTCGGACGATGCGCGCTGCGATGCGGGAACGATGACGATCGGTCGCAGTTGCCGGTGCGCCAGTTGCGCGCCGACCGAACGACTGAAGAACTCGCGCATACTCCCGCCGAGCGAGTGTTCGTGTGCGCCCACGACGATCATGACGGCATCGAGCGTCTCGGCGAGGTGCCCGAGTGCCTCGGCGACATCGCCGGCGAGCGCGAGCGTGCGCCAGGGCACGGCGGTCGTCGCGAGGCGGTCTCGCAGCGCACGGGCGAGCGTCTCGTCGAACACCGTCTCACGGTCGTCGGCGAAGTCGGGATCGAGCGAGGCGCTCTCGACCGATCCGTCGGCGGCCTCCTCGACCGGATAGCGAGCGGGGTTGACGTATGCGCAGACCAGCTCGGTTCCGAACCGACTCGCGAAGAGGGCGGCCTGCTGCACCACCTGGGCGGGCTGACCGGGCACCACGCCGACGATCACCGGCTGCGCCGAGCGCGCACCCTCGACCTCAGCCATGCCGCGATGCTACGCCGCGGCGCGCACAGGGGTCAACGAGCGACACTCGGCGGTTCACCCACGAATTCCGAGCGCAGCGAGCACCGGTGAGAGGTCGGGGAGATCGATCGCGACGTCGGCCTGCGCTCGCACGATCGGCTTCGCGCAGAAGGCGACGCCGAGCGCGGCTCGGTCGAGCATCTGCAGGTCGTTCGCGCCGTCACCGACCGCGACGGTGCGTCGGATCGGGATGTCGCTGACAGCCGCCCACTCGGCGAGCGCCGTCGCCTTCGCGGCGGCGTCGATGATCGGGCCGTCGACGCGACCGGTGAGCCGGCCGCCCGCGATCTCGAGGCGGTTCGCCCGGCAGAAGTCGAGCCCGAGACGCTCGGCGAGCGGGTCGAGCAACTCGTGGAACCCGCCGGAGACGACGCCGATGCGTCCGCCGGCCGCGTGCACGCCGTCGATGAGCTGCCGCACACCTGGGGTGGGGGTCATCCGCTCGCGTGCGGCGGCGAGCACCGAGACGTCGAGGCCGGCGAGGGTCGCGACCCGCTCGCGCAGGCTCTCGGCGAAGTCGAGCTCGCCGCGCATGGCCCGCTCGGTGACGGCGGCGACGTGTTCGAGGGTGCCTGCGGCCTCGGCCAGCAGTTCGATCGCCTCCTCGCGGATGAGGGTCGAGTCGGCGTCGAGCACGACGAGGGGGCCGCTCGCGCGGCCGATGGTGCCGGCGCTCACGCGGTGGCCCGGACGCGCGAGCCCTTGCCCACGACGGTGATTCCGCTGTCGGTCACGATGAACCCCCTGGCGACGTCTTCGGCCCGGTCGACGCCGATGCGCGCGCCCGCCTCGACGATGACCTCCTTGTCGAGGATCGCCCGTTGCACGGTCGCTCGGGCGTCGATGCGCGCCCGGTCGAAGAGGATCGAGTCGGAGACGTGCGCGCCGGAGCCGACCTTCGCCCACGGCCCGATGACGCTGCGTTCGACGTGGGCACCCGAGATCACGGAGCCGAGCGAGACGATCGAGTCGATGACCGTGCCGAGGGTGCCTCGGGCGTCGCGGGTGAACTTCGCCGGCGGCGAGTTCAGCTGCTGGCTGAAGATGGGCCACTCCCGGTTGTAGAGGTTGAAGACGGGCAGCACCGAGATGAGGTCTTGATGCGCCTCGAAGAACGAGTCGATGGTTCCGACGTCGCGCCAGTAGTACCGGTCGCGATCGGTCGACCCGGGCACCTCGTTGCGCTGCAGGTCGTAGACGCCCGCGGCACCCTGCGCGACGAAGGCCGGGATGATGTCGCCGCCCATGTCGTGGCTCGAGTCGGTGCGTTCGCCGTCGCGCAGCACGGCGTCGATGAGCGCATCGGCGTCGAACACGTAGTTGCCCATCGAGGCGAGCACCTCACCGGGGGAGTCGGGGAGGCCGACCGGATCGGCGGGCTTCTCGAGGAACCGGTGGATACGGCCGGGATTGGCTGCATCGACCTCGATGACGCCGAACTGGTCGGCGAGGCCGATCGGCTGCCGGATCGCGGCGACGGTCGCCGCGGCGCCCGACTCGATGTGCGCGTCGATCATCTGGCTGAAGTCCATGCGGTACACGTGGTCGGCACCGACGACGACGATGATGTCGGGCTGCTCGTCGTAGATGAGGTTGAGGCTCTGCAGGATCGCGTCGGCCGACCCCGAGAACCAGCGCTTGCCGAGGCGCTGCTGCGCGGGCACCGACGCGACGTAGGAGTTCAGGAGCCCGCTCATGCGCCAGGTCTGCGACACGTGCCGGTCGAGGCTGTGCGACTTGTACTGGGTGAGCACGACGATCTGCCGGAGCCCCGAGTTCAGCAGGTTCGAGAGCGCGAAATCGATCAATCGGTACTGCCCGCCGAACGGCACCGCAGGCTTCGCGCGGTCTTCCGTCAGGGGCATGAGTCGTTTGCCCTCGCCGCCGGCGAGGACGATGCCGAATACCTTGCGCGTCGCCATGCCACAACTGTAGTCAGCGCGAGCCGCCGGTGGGCCGTCGAGTCGGAGCGTGACGGATGCCGCTGCGCTACGTTTGCAGCATGCGCGTCGACCTGCTCACCCGCGAGTACCCACCCGAGGTCTACGGCGGTGCCGGTGTGCACGTCGCGGAGCTCGTTCGAGCGCTGCGTTCAAGCATCGACGTGCAGGTGCGGTGCTTCGGTGCGCCGCGTGACGAAGCGGGAACCTTCGGCTATCCGACGCCGCCCGAATTCGCGGCGGCGAACGCGGCGCTCGGCACGATGGGCGTCGACCTGCTCATGGCAGGGGACACCGTCGGTGCCGATCTCGTGCACTCGCACACCTGGTACGCGAACTTCGCGGGATTCACGGCGAAGCGCCTGCACGGTGTGCCGCACGTCGTGACGGCGCACAGCCTCGAGCCGCTGCGGCCGTGGAAGGCCGAGCAACTCGGCGGCGGGTACCGGCTCTCATCCTGGGTCGAGCGCGCCGCCTTCGAAGACGCCGATGCGGTCATCGCAGTCAGCGAGGGCATGCGCCGCGACATCCTGCGTTCCTACCCCTCGATCGACCCGAGTCGGGTCGAGGTGGTCTACAACGGCATCGATCTCGACGACTGGGCTCCGCACCACGACCCCGATGTCGTTCGGTCGCTGGGGGTCGACCCCGATCGGCCGTCGGTCATCTTCGTCGGCCGCATCACGCGGCAGAAGGGGCTGCCCTACCTGCTGCGGGCGGCGCGTCTGCTGCCCGACGACGTGCAGCTCGTGCTGTGCGCCGGGGCGCCCGACACCGAGGAGATCATGGCGGAGGTGACGTCCCTCGTCGACGAGCTGCGCACCGAACGCGACGGCGTCGTCTGGATCGACCGGCACCTGCCGCGCGGCGAGCTCTCCGCCCTCCTCACGGCCGCCACGACCTTCGTCTGCCCCTCGGTCTACGAACCCCTCGGCATCGTGAACCTCGAGGCGATGGCCTGCGGTGCTCCGGTCGTCGGCACCGCGACGGGCGGCATCCCCGAGGTCGTCGCCGACGGTGTCACCGGGGTGCTCGTGCCGATCGAGCAGCTCGACGACGGCACCGGCACGCCGGTCGACCCCGAACGGTTCGTCGCCGATCTCGCCGCGGCGCTCACCGCTGTGGTGAGCGATCCCGCCCGCGCGGCCGAGATGGGCGCGGCCGGCCGCCGCCGCGCCGAGACCGATTTCGGCTGGGCGGCGATCGCCGAACGCACGCTCGAGCTCTACGGGCGCGTGCTCGCTCGATGACCCCCGGTCGACGGGCTCGGCGTGCCGGGTGCGCCGAGCGACCCTCGCGCTGCCGATAGCATGGGACGCATGGCGAGCACGGTTCTGCAGTTCCACGATGTGTCGGTGGTCCGCGATGGCAACACGATCCTCGACTCCGTCAACTGGAGCGTGGACTCCGACGAGCGCTGGGTCATCCTCGGGCCGAACGGCGCGGGCAAGACGACGCTGCTGCAGATCGCAGCCGCGGCGATGCACCCGACGTCGGGCACGGCCGACGTGCTGCAGGAGGCGCTCGGCAAGGTCGACGTGTTCGAACTGCGCCCCATGATCGGCTTCGCTTCGACGGCGATGGCCCGCAAGATCCCGCGCAACGAGACCGTGATCGACGTCGTGCTCACCGCGGCGTACTCGGTCACCGGTCGCTGGAACGAGGAGTACGAGGCGATCGACCTGCGTCGTGCGCAGCGCGTGCTCTCGGAGTGGGGCCTCGAGGGCTTCGCCGACCGCCGCTTCGGCAGCCTCTCCGACGGCGAGCAGAAGCGCGTGCAGATCGCCCGATCGGTCATGACCGACCCCGAGCTGCTGCTGCTCGACGAGCCGGCCGCGAGCCTCGACCTCGGTGCCCGCGAAGAGCTCGTCTCGCTCCTCGGCGGCTATGCCGCGTCGTCGGCGTCGCCCGCGATCGTGATGGTCACCCACCACGTCGAAGAGATCCCCGTCGGCTTCACGCACGCCCTGCTGCTGCAGAAGGGCGGCATCGTCACCGCGGGTCCGCTCGCGGAGTCGCTCACGGCCGAGAATCTCTCGAAGACCTTCGACATGACGATCGAACTGACCGAAACCGACGGTCGATACGCGGCTCGCGCCGTGTGACCGCACCTCGCCGTCGATTCTGCTAAGATCGATAGCTGGCCCGTGGGCCACCTTTCTTCCCTGCGTGCGCGCAGGTTTCGTATCCACCGTCCGAATGCTTCACCAGCTGAAATCCAAGGAAGTCTCCATGAAGACCGACATCCACCCCGAGTACAACGCGATCGTCTTCCGCGACCTCGCTTCGGGCGCCACGTTCCTCACCCGCTCGACGGCGAAGAGCGACAAGACGATCGAGCTCGACGGCGAGACCTACCCCGTCATCGACGTCGAGATCTCGTCGGAGTCGCACCCGTTCTACACGGGCAAGCAGCGCATCATGGACTCGGCCGGTCGCGTCGAGAAGTTCAACCAGCGCTTCAAGAACTTCGGCGCGTAAGCACTGTCGTACCACGAAGGCCCCGCCGTCGGCGGGGCCTTCGTCGTACGCTCGGCTGTCGTCGAGCGGCCGCGACACGCGTCGTGTTAGCGTCACCGGATGCCGGGACCATCGCGCAAGCGCAAGCGCAAGCGCAGGAGCACGCCACCTGCGCTCACGCTGCCCGCCGCAGTGACCGGTGACGGCATCGTGCTCCGCGCGTTCCGCGACGATGACGTCGAGACGGTGCGCGAGGCCTCACGAGACCCGCTGATCCCCGATGTCACGACCGTGCCGCGGAACGCCGACCGCCGCGGCGCCCTCGCCTACATCGCACGCCAGCATCGGCGCCTGAGGTCGGGCGCGGGCTACTCGTTCGCGATCGCCGACGCCGACGATCGCGCCATCGGCCAGATCGGGCTCTGGCCCGTGCGCGACGACCCGGGGCGCGCCAGCATCGGCTACTGGATCGTCGAGTCGGAGCGCGGCCACGGCCATGCATCCGCGGCGCTTCGTGCGCTCGGCGAGTGGGCGTGGAGCCTGCCATCGCTCGAGCGTCTCGAGCTGTTCGTCGAGCCCTGGAACACGGGCTCCTGGAAGGCCGCGGAGACGGCCGGGTTCGAGCGCGAGGGGCTGCTCAGATCGTGGCGCGTGATCCGCTCCGAGCGACGGGACCTCTTCGTCTACTCGCGGATTCGCGTGCCGGGGGAGCCGAATGCCGGCTCAGCGCACCGGCCAGGCGCCTGAGGTGGTGAACTCGGGCTCGCCGTTCTTGCGGCGCCACGCCTGGTAGCTCTCTGCCTGCTCGCGGCTCCAGTCGACCTGGCGAGCGTGCAGCTCGGCGACGGCGGTCGCGGCGAGTTCGGGGAAGGTGCGGGCGATGGCCTGGGCGACGCGGCCGGCGGCCACGGCGTCGGCACCGGCGTCGTGGGCGTCGTCGAGCACGACGCCGTAGTGCTCGGCGGTCGCGGAGAGCGTGCGCTTGCCTCGGCGGTACTTGTCGACGGCCTTGTCGATGACGAGGGGGTCGATGACGGCACCTGGCGTGGGCAGGGGAGTGACGCCGTACCGCGATGCCTCGCGGTCGAGGATCGTGAGGTCGTAGGCGGCGTTGTACGCGACGATCGGCAGGCCCCGCGCCGCGGCATCCGTCAATGCGCCGATGATCTCGGCGACCGCGCCGGGAGCCGGCTGCCCCTCGAGCCGGGCGCGTTCGGTGCTGACGCCGTGGATGAGCGACGCCGCGGTGGGGATCTCGACCCCGGGGTCGACGAGCCACTCACGCTGCTCGAGGACCTCGCCCGAGGCGCCGATGACGCCGACATGGGCCGTGACGATGCGACAGGTGTCGACGTCGATGCCCGTCGTCTCGAGATCGAAGACGGCGAGAGTGTCGGCCCAGTGGCCACCCAGAAGATCCATGCCGTCAGGCTATGGTCGGCCACCGTCATCGAGGCCGTGCGGGGGCGCGTGTCGGCGGCATCCGCACGGCCTCGCCTCTCCACAGTGAACGGGAGTCGCCCAGCACCTCGCCATAGAATG
The DNA here is from genome assembly GCF_016907835.1 of Agromyces cerinus. Lineage (NCBI taxonomy): Bacteria > Bacillati > Actinomycetota > Actinomycetes > Micrococcales > Microbacteriaceae > Agromyces > Agromyces cerinus. Next base: position 1,370,837 of record NZ_JAFBCT010000001.1, read on the forward strand.
GAAAGGATGATCACCTCTCCGTACGCCGAGCAACTCGCTCGCATCCCCGTGCGAGCGCACCGCGTCGACGTCGACGGCACCGAGACGGCCTGGTGGGAGTACGGCGAAGCCGACGCCCCCGTGCTCGTGCTCGTGCACGGCTTCCGCGGCGATCACCACGGCCTCGAACCCGTCGTCGCACAGCTGCCCGGCTTCCGCATCATCTCGCCCGACCTGCCCGGCTTCGGCGAGTCGGCGACCTTCGCCGGTCGCCCGCACGACATCGAGGCCTATGCCGACTGGCTCGGCGCCTTCATCGACGCCATCGGCATCACAGGTCCCTACGCCCTGCTCGGCCACTCGTTCGGCTCGATCGTGTCGTCGGCCGCGGTCGCCGCCGGACTCGCCCCCGAGCGCCTCGTGCTCGTCAATCCCATCGGCGCGCCGGCGCTCGAGGGCCCCCGAGGCATCATGACCCGGCTCGCGGTCCTCTACTACCGCACCGCCGCCGCGCTGCCCGAGCGCGCCGGGTTCGCACTGCTGCGCAACGGTGTCGTCGTGCGGGTCATGAGCGTGACGATGGCCAAGACCCGGTCGAAGTCGCTCCGCCGCTTCATCCACGACCAGCACGACCAGTACTTCTCGGCGTTCGCCGACCGCGACGCCGTGCTCGAGGCGTTCCAGGCCTCCGTCAGCAACGACGTCAGCGAGTACGCCGCCGACATCGCGGTGCCGACGCTCCTCGTCGCCGCCGAGCGTGACGACGTCACCCCGATCGCGGCGCAGCACCGACTCGTCACCCTCTTCCCCGACGCGACGCTCGAGGTGATCCCCGAGGTCGGCCACCTCATCCACTACGAGACGCCCGGCGACGCCGCGTCCCGCATCCTGACGTTCCTCGGCGCCGGGGCGCGCGCGTGAGGATCGTCGTCGACTGCCGCTACACCCGCATCGGGCAGCACGACGGCATCAGCCGGTTCACGGCGGGCATCGTGACCGAGCTCGGCAAGCGGCATCCGCTCACCATGCTCGTGAGCGACCACCGCCAGCTCGCCATGCTGCCCGAGCTGCCGTGGCAACTCGTGAGCTCGCCCACGAGCATCCGCGAGCCGCTCGTCGCCCTGCAGGTCAAGAGGTTGCGGCCCGACGTCGTCTTCACGCCGATGCAGACGATGGGCTCGTGGGGGCGCGACTACAAACTGCTGCTGACCCTGCACGACCTGATCTACTACGAGAACCGCACGCCGCCGCGCGACCTGCCGGCACCCTTGCGCCTGCTCTGGCGCCTGTACCACCTCGCCTGGTGGCCGCAGCGCATGCTGCTGAACCGCGCCGACCAAGTCGTCACCGTCTCCGAGACCACGGCGGGGCTCATCCACGAGCACCACCTCACCGACCGGCCCGTCACCGTCGTGCCGAACGCGGCCGACGACCTCGGCGCTCCGGAGCTGCCGCGCACGCGGCCAGAGGGGCACCGGCTCGTCTACATGGGCTCCTACATGCCCTACAAGAACGTCGACACGCTCGTGCGCGCCGTCGCCGCGCTGCCCGACCACGAACTGCACCTGCTCAGCCGCATCAGCGCCGATGAGCGTTCGCGGCTCACGCGACTCGCACCGCAGGCTCGGCTCGTCTTCCACGACGGCGTGAGCGATTCCGCGTACGCCGAGTTGCTCTCGGGCGCGACCGCGCTCGTGCACGCGTCGAAGGCCGAGGGCTTCGGCATCCCGCTCGTCGAGGCGATGCGGCTCGGCACGCCAGTCGTCGTCAGCGACATCCCGATCTTCCGCGAGATCGGCGGCGACGCCGCCGTCTACTTCGACCCCGAGAACCCCGAGTCGCTCGTCGCGGCGCTCTGGTCGCTCGAACGCGAGGGGGAGTGGGAGCGGCGATCCGAGGCGGGCGTGGGCGTGGCCGCCCGCTACAACTGGGCGGCGTCGGCCGACCGCCTACTCGCGCTCATGCTGTCGACGGTGGCGGGCAATCGCCGGCGCCGGCGCCGACGGGTCGGCTGAACCGAGAGCGGTCATGCGCGGCCCGAAGGGGGCCGTGCAGGCGCAGCGCGGCGTCTGGTTACGCGTCGGTGCCCGTGAGGGCCTCGGGCTCGACGAGCGCCAGCTCGCCCGCCTCGAAGCGCACGAGGTGCACCGAGCCGTTGGCGACCGCGTAGCCGGCGCCGGGCAGGGTCCAGTCGCTGAGGTGCAGCATCAGCGAGTGGATGACGCCGCCGTGCGAGACGACGACGACCGAGCCGCCGGGGTGCGCCGCGGCGATCCCGGCGAGCGCCGCGGTCGATCGGGCGATCACGGTCGAGCGCGGCTCGAGGCCCTCGATGGTCGCCGCCTGCGCCTCGACCGCTGCCCGCCCTGCATGGTCGAGTCCTTCGAGCACGCCGTGGGCGCGTTCGGCGAGATCGGCCAGGAGCTCGGGCTCGGGCAGCTCGAGTCGTCGAGCGATGATCTGAGCCGTCTCCGCGGCGCGCGAGAGCGTCGTGCCGTAGACGGCATCCCATTGCTCGCTCGCGAGCTGCTCGCCGGTCTGCGCAGCCTGGAGCCGACCGGTGTCGTTCAACGGGATGTCGGTCGTGCCCTGGATGCGCCGCTGCCGGTTCCACTCCGTCTCGCCGTGACGCACGAGTGCGATGAGCACCGAGTCGGTGCGGGTGGGGTCGGTGGAGGCATCCGTCATGGCAGAACTCTCGCAGATTGACCGGGACGTCACGAATCGAGGGCGGCCGCGATCGCGACGAGGGTCTCGCTCGCGCCGGCATTGACCTTGACCGCTGCGCGGCCGTCGCCCTTCGTGAGCCCTCGGTTGACGATGACGATCGGAAGACGCTTGCGCCGGGCCTGCTCGATGAGCCGCATGCCCGAGTTCACGACGAGAGACGAGCCTGCGACGAGCAGCACGTCGGCGCCCTGCACGAGGGAGGCCGCCGCCTGGAACCGGTCGGACGGCACGAACTCGCCGAAGAAGACCACATCGGGTTTCAGGATGCCGCCGCACACGGTGCACGCGGGGATCACCATCGCGTCGACGTCGTCGACCTCGACGTCTCCGTCGGGGGCCGGACGGATCGCGGTCTCGAGGTCGATCTCGGGATTCAGCTCCTCGAGCCGTGCAGCGACCGCCTGCCGAGCGTAGTGCTGGCCGCAGGTGAGGCACAGCACGCGGTCCATGCTGCCGTGCAGCTCGATCACGTGACGGCTGCCCGCACGGCGGTGCAGGCCGTCGACGTTCTGGGTGATCACGCCGCTGACGACGCCGCGAGCCTCGAGTTCGGCGAGGGCGAGGTGACCGCGGTTCGGCACCGCGCTGCCGAAGCTGCGCCATCCGAGGTGGCTGCCCGCCCAGTAGCGCTTGCGCGCCTGCTCGGAGGCGAGGAAGGTCTGCACGGTCATCGGTGTGCGCACGGGAGCGCCCTCGCCGCGATAGTCGGGGATGCCCGAGTCGGTGCTGACGCCCGCCCCGGTGAGCACCGCGACGCGCGCCCCGCGGAGCAGCTCGATCGCCTCGGCGACGTGCGCCTCGACCCCGACCGGAGCCTCGATACCAGTGCTCACGCGACTCTCCCTTCGGCGATGTTCTCGAGTCTAGACGCGTCCGTTTTCCGGAATGTTTCGTGCACTGGCAGGCTGGAGGGTGAGGAGACGCATGCACATCGAACGAGTCCGCGACGCGGCATCCGATGCGGTGGCCGATTACGCACGGCTGACCGACGTCGCGCTGCGCAGCGCCCACGAGCCCGAACAGGGCCTGTACATCGCCGAATCGGCGAAGGTCATCCGCCGGGCAATCGGTGCCGGCCACCGCCCGCGCTCGGTGCTCATGGAGGAGAAGTGGCTCGCAGGCCTCGAACCGGTGCTCGCGCCGTTCGACATCCCCGTGCACCTCGCCGACCCCGACCAGCTCGAGGTGATCACCGGGTACCGCGTGCACCGCGGTGCGCTGGCGGCGTTCGAGCGGCCGGTGCTCGCCGATCCGGCCGAGCTCCTCGCGGGCGCCCGCCGCGTCGTCGTGCTCGAGGACATCGTCGACCACACGAACGTCGGCGCCATCTTCCGGAGCGTCGCCGCGCTCGGCGCCGACGCGGTGCTCGTCAGCCCGCGCTGCGCCGATCCGCTCTACCGCCGGAGCGTGCGGGTGAGCATGGGCACCGTGTTCCAGGTGCCGTGGACCCGGCTGCCCGAATGGCCGGAAGCGGCCGAGCTGCTGCATGCGCACGGCTTCACGATCGCGGCGCTCGCCCTCGCGGACGACGCGGTCTCGCTGCCCGATCTCGCCGCCGATGCTCCCGAGCGCCTCGCACTCGTGTTCGGCGCCGAGGGCGACGGTCTCAGTCGCACGGCGCTCGAGTCGGCTGATCGGGTCGTGACGATCCCCATGCGGCACGGCGTCGACTCGCTGAACGTCGCAGCCGCCGCCGCGGTCGTGCTGTACGCGGTCGCGCTGCCCGAGGTCGGGCTGCCGGCGGAGGTCCCATCATGACCGACGCCCAAGACGCGACTGCCAAGGCGAGGGTGTACCGACGCCGTCGCATCGTCGTCTTCAGCGCGCTCGCGGTCGTCATCGCGCTCATCACGACGGGCGGCGTCTACACGGCCAATGCGCTCGGTGCCGCGGTGCCCGCTGCCGCCCCGCAGGTCACCGATCCCGAGCCGGTCGCCGCGGCGCCGCAGGCGCTGGCGCTGCCCGGGTTCGGGGGCTACGCCGTCGGCGCCGTCGGATTCGAGGGACTCATGGCCGCGGGCAACGAGACGACCCTCATGCCGATGGCGAGCATCACCAAGGTCATCACCGCGCTCACGGTGCTCGCCGAGCATCCGATCTCCGCAGGCGAGAGCGGGCCCGACATCGAGTACACCGACGCCGACGTCGACATCTACTGGGACATGGTGGAGCAGAACGGCTCGGTGGCCCCCGTCGAGGCGGGTGCGACCCTGAGCCTCAAGGAGAGCCTCGAGGCGCTGCTCATCCCGTCGGGCAACAACTACGGCATCTCCATCGCGAACTGGGCCTTCGGCTCCGAGCAGGCGCTCGTCGAGAAGGCCAATGCCTGGCTCGCCGCCAACGGACTCGCGAACACCCACGTGGTCGACTCCAGCGGCATCTCCGACGACAACCTCGGCACCGCATCCGACATGGTCCTCCTCGGCGAGATCGCGCTCCGCGACCCGACCATCGCGGCCATCGTCGCGTCGAAGAGCGTCGAGATCCCCGAGCTCGGCACCCTCGAGAACTCGAACAAGCTGCTCGGAACGCATGGCGTCGACGGCATGAAGACCGGCACGACGGATGACGCGGCGAACCTGCTCTTCACAGCCGACTACGCGGTCGGCGCCTCGACGGTGACCGTGGTCGGCGTGCTCCTCGGAGGCGAGAACCACTCCGTGCTCGACGAGGCCATCGCCGCGCTGCTCGACTCCGTCGCCCCGGGCTTCCACGAGGTCGTGCCGCTCGAGGCGAATCAGGTGCTCGCCGAGTACACGACGCCGTGGGGCGAGACCGCTCGGGCTCGCACCGCCGACGGCGCCACCGTCGTCGTGTGGAGCGACACGCCCGTCGACGTCGAGGTGCAGGCCGATCCCATCACGCTGGCGCAGCGTGGCGAGGAGGTCGGCACCGCGATCGTTCGCGCCGGCACCCAGGAGATCAGCGTGCCGCTCGTGCTCGATGCCGGGATCGACGACCCCGGGGCGTGGTGGCGCCTCTCGAATCCGGGCGCGCTCGGCTGAGCACCGCCCCTCGAGACCGCTCGCCGAGCGTCGTCGGCCTATTCGGGTGACGCGTACGGCGCGGCATCCGGTCGCTTGGCGCTGATGAGATCGCCCGACGACTGGTGACGGATGCGTCGCACGACCCAGGGCACGAGGTACTCGCGCGCCCAGGAGATGTCGTCGACGCGCGCCTGACGCCACGTGCTCGACGGCAGCGGCTCGGGTCGCAGCGGCTCGAGGTCGTGCTCGACGTTCAACGCGTCGACGACCATGCGTGCGACGGTGTGGTGGCCGAGCGAGTTCAGGTGCAGGCGGTCGGGCGCCCACATGCGCTGGTCCTGAATGGCGGTGAGCGCCCACTGGTCGGCCACGATGCAGTCGTACTTCGCGGCGATCGTGCGCAGGTTCTCGTTGTAGATCGCGACCTTGCCGCGGATGCCGCGGAACACGGGAGAGAAGCCGACGTCGACGCCGGTGAAGATGACGATCGTCGCGTGATCGCGGGAGAGGCGCTCGATCGCGTACTCGAAGCGCGCCGCGATCTCGTCGGGGTCGGTGCGCGGGCGGATGACGTCGTTGCCGCCGGCGGAGATCGTGATGAGGTCGGGGCGCAGCGCGAGGGCGGGCTCGATCTGCTCGTCGATGATCTGCTGGATGAGCTTGCCGCGCACGGCGAGGTTCGCGTACGCGAAGTCCTCGGTGCCCTGGGCCAGTTCCTCGGCGACACGGTCGGCCCAGCCGCGGTGACCGCCGGGCGCACCCGGTTCGGGGTCGCCGATGCCTTCCGTGAACGAGTCGCCGAGGGCGACGTAGCGCGACCAGGGATGCTGCTGCGTGACCATTCCTCCATTGTGCCAACTCGATCCCGGTTCGGGGATGTCGGGTGCCTCCGCTACGCTCGGATCCAGTGAGTACTGCGATCCCTTTCGGCCCCCAACCGGGCACGTCAGCCGCCGAGCACCTCTCACCCTCGTTCCCCGAACGCGCAGCGTGGGGAACGGCATCGAAGCTCCGGGCCTGGCAGGCCGAGGCCCTCGAGCAGTACCTCACCGAGCTGCCGCGGGACTTCCTCGCTGCCGCGACGCCGGGCGCCGGCAAGACGACGTTCGCCCTGCGTCTCGCGGCAGAACTCCGGGCGCGGCGCATCATCGACCGCATCACCGTGGTGGCGCCGACCGACCACCTGAAACGGCAGTGGGCGGATGCCGCGGCGCGTGCCGGTATCCGGCTCGACCCGGACTTCCGCAACGCCCACGGTCGCACCGCCCGCCACTACCACGGGGTCGCCGTCACCTACGCGCAGGTCGCGATGCGGCCTGGCCTCCATCGCGAGGTGACGATGTCGGGCAAGACCCTTGTCATCCTCGACGAGGTCCACCACGGCGGCGACACGCTCTCGTGGGGCGACGCGATCCGCGAGGCGTTCGAGCGCGCCGAGAAGCGGCTGTCGCTGACCGGTACGCCGTTCCGCTCCGACACCGCTCCCATTCCTTTCGTTGACTACGTTCCCGACGCGCAGGGGGTGCGTCTCTCGAGGTCCGACTACAACTACGGATACGGCCGCGCCCTCGCCGACGGCGTCGTGCGCCCGGTGCTCTTCATGGTCTACGCGGGCCACATGCGCTGGCGCACGAAGGCCGGCGACGAGATGGAGGCGAAGCTCGGCGAAGACAACACGAAGGACATCACCTCGTCGGCCTGGCGCACGGCGCTCGAACCGAGCGGCGAGTGGATCCCCGCGGTGCTCGCCGCCGCCGACCGGCGCCTCACCGAGGTGCGCCACGGCATCCCCGACGCGGGCGGCCTCGTCATCGCGACCGACCAGACCGTCGCCCGCGCCTACGCGCAGATCCTCGAACAGATCTGCGGCGAGAAGGTGACGATCGTGCTCTCCGACGAGAAGGAGGCGAGCTCGCGCATCGAGGAGTTCTCGGCGAACACCAGCCGGTGGATGGTCGCCGTGCGCATGGTGTCCGAGGGTGTCGACGTGCCGCGCCTCGCGGTGGGCGTCTACGCCACGAGCGCCTCGACGCCCCTCTTCTTCGCCCAGGCGATCGGCCGCTTCGTGCGGGCCCGTCGCCGCGGTGAGACGGCCTCGGTCTTCCTGCCCAACGTGCCCACCCTCATGAATCTCGCGTCGCAGATGGAGCTCGAACGCGATCACGCCCTCGACCGCCGAGGCGGCGACGATGACGACGACGGCCTCGACGACAGCCTGCTCGAGTCGGCCAACCGCGAAGAGCGGGCCTCCGAAGAAGAGATGGGGCTCGGCACCTGGGAGGCGCTCGGGTCGGATGCCTCGTTCGACCGAGTGCTCTTCGACGGCACCGAGTTCGGCACGCTCGCCGAGCCCGGCAGCGATGAGGAGTACGACTTCATCGGCATCCCCGGCATCCTCGAGCCGGAGCAGGTCTCCGAGCTGCTGCGGCACCGTCAGGCGCGGCAGGCGCGGCGTGCGGGGGAGCGTCGCAAGCACGTCGTCGCCGACGAGACCCCCGAACCGGTCGCGCTCTTCCGCACGCTCAAAGAGCAGCGGTCGCTGCTCAACAGCCTCGTCGGGCTGTGGGCGCGGCATACGGGCGAGGCGCACTCGCAGGTGCACGGCGAGCTCCGCCGCGTCTGCGGCGGCCCTGCGGTCGCGCAGGCCACCGTGACGCAGTTGCAGGCGCGCATCGAGTTCCTGCGCAAGCGCCTCGGCAGTCGCTGAGCCGGCCCGCCACGGGAGGGCGGAGGCGATTTGGACATGTTTTCTACAGCGTGTAGAAATAGAGCGGAATCCGGTCGTCACGTACCGGTTCGACGCTCGAAGGAGAAACGATGCTGTCTGAGAAGTCCCGCCCCGTCATCGAGGCCACACTGCCCGTCATCGCGGGACGCATCGACGAGATCACGCCGAAGTTCTACCGCCGACTGTTCGCCGCCCATCCCGAACTGATGGACGGCATGTTCAGCCGCGCCAACCAGCAGAACGGCACGCAGCAGCGAGCACTCGCCGGCAGCATCGCCGCCTTCGCCACGCACCTCCTGGCCCACCCGGGCACGCTGCCGGAGGCCGTGCTCGCGCGCATCGCGAACAAGCACACCTCGCTCGGCATCCCCGAGTCGGGCTACCCGATCGTCTACGAGCACCTCTTCGCCGCCATCGCCGAAGATCTGGGCGAGGCCGTCACGCCCGAGGTGGCCGAAGCCTGGACCGAGGTCTACTGGCTCATGGCCGATGCGCTGATCAAGCTCGAGAAAGGTCTCTACGCCCAGCAGGCGAACGATGAGATGTGGACGATGTGGCGCGTCACGGCGAAGGAGGCCGCCGGCGTGGGATCCGTCACGTTCCGGCTGACGCCGGCCGACAGCACCCCCGTCACTCGCGCCACCCCCGGCCAGTACGTCTCCGTGCGTGTGCGCCTCGCCGACGGCCTCCGTCAGGCGCGCCAGTACTCGCTGTCGGACAACGTGGACTCGCTCAGCGAGCGGGTCTTCACGACCAAGCTCGACGAGGGCGGTGAGGTCTCGCCGCACCTGCACGGCTCCGTGGACGTCGGCGACGTCGTCGAGCTCTCCAACCCGTACGGCGACATCGAGCTCGACGACTCCGATGCCCCGATCGTGCTCGCCACCGCGGGCATCGGCTGCACCCCGAGCGCGTCCATCCTGCAGTCGCTCGCGCAGCAGGTCTCCGGCCGCCGGGTGCTCGTGCTGCACGCCGAGCAGCGCGCCGAGAACTGGGCCCTCGAAGGGCAGATGCGCTCGGCCGTGGATCGGCTTCCGAACGCGGAGCTGCAGCTCTGGCTGGAAGAGGCCGCGACGGGCGTGGACGCCGAGACCGGCTTCATGGACCTGAACGGCGTCGAGCTGCCGGCCGGCGCGAAGGTGTACCTCTGCGGGCCGCTGCCCTTCATGCGCTCCATCCGGTCGCAGGCGATCAGTGCAGGCATCCCGGCAACCGACATCCACTACGAGGTGTTCGGACCGGACGTCTGGCTGGCCGCCTGACGAGGCCCCACGGAGCGCGGTGGCGGCCGAACGCGGGCCGCCGCCGCGCTCCGACGCAGGTCTAGCATGACGAGTATGGAACGCCGCTCCCGGGTGCTCGTCGTCGCCATCGTCGTCGCCTTCATCGCGTTCCTCGACGGTGCGGTCATCAACGTCGCACTCCCCGCGATCGAGGCCGAACTCGGCGGAGGACTCGCCCTGCAGCAGTGGGCGGTCGACGCCTACCTGCTGACCCTCGGGTCGCTCATCCTCCTCGCGGGCTCCCTGTCGGATTCCTACGGGCGGCTGCGCATCATCCGCATCGGTCTCTACGGCTTCGCCGCCACCTCGGCGCTCTGCGCCATGGCACCCGACGGGCTCGTCTTCGTCATCGGTCGCGGACTGCAGGGCGCCGCGGGCGCGCTCCTCGTGCCGAGCTCGCTCGCCCTCATCATCGCGACGTTCCCGGCTGCGCAGCAGGGCAAGGCGATCGGGCGCTGGACGGCGTGGACCACCGTTGCCTTCCTCGTCGGACCGCTCCTCGGCGGCCTGCTCGTCGACCTCGTCTCGTGGCGGCTCGTCTTCTGGATCAATCTGCTGCCGATCGCCTTCGCGCTCGTCTTCATGCACGCACTCGGTCGCGACGCCCCGAACCCCGCGAAGGAGCGCATCGACTGGCTGGGTGCCTCGCTCGGCGTCGTCGGCCTCGGTGGCACGGTCTTCGCGCTCATCGAGCAGGGCAGGTTCGGCTGGTCATCGCCGGTCGTCTACATTCCGCTCGTCGTGGGTCTGGTCGCATTGATCGCGTTCGTCTGGTGGGAGCATCGGGCGCCGCAGCCGATGCTGCCGCTCAGCCTCTTCCGAGCGCGGAACTTCGCAGCGGGCAACCTCGCCACGCTCTTCATCTACGCCGCGTTCTCGCTCGGACCGTTCGCGATCACGATCTTCCTGCAGGAGTTCGCGGGGTTCTCGGCCACGGCCGCCGGGCTCGCCACGTTGCCGCCGACGATCATGATCGTCCTCCTGGGCTCCTGGTTCGGCGGGCTGTCCACCCGATTCGGGCCGCGCATCTTCATGACGCTCGGGCCGATCACCGCGGCGCTCGGGTACCTGCTCACCCTCACGGTCACGACCGAGGTGTCGTACTGGACGCAGCTCCTGCCGGGCATCATCGTGATGGGGCTCGGCATGGCGATGACCGTCGCACCGCTCACCGCGGCGATCCTGGGCGCGGTCGATCCGGCCCGGGCCGGCATCGGCTCCGCCGTCAACAACGCCGTCGCACGCATCGCCGGGCTCGTCGCGATCGCCTCGATCGGCGTCATCGTCGGCACGCAGCTCGACGTCACGGGGTTCCACCGAGCCGCGATCGCGACCGCGGGCTTCCTCGTGATCGGCGGCATCGTGTCGTGGATCGGCATCAGGAACCCCGTGCACACGGCCGCGACGACGGCACGCGAGCCGGCGCGCGACTGAGCCGGGACTCGCTCAGCGCACGCCGGAACGTGCGCCGCTCAGCGCGCGTCCACCGGTTCCCGACCGGAGGACGCGTCGCCGGTGACGGCGCCGTCGAGGCCGCCGAGTTCCGTTGCCCGGTCGAGTGCCGCCATGAGGTCGTCCGTGAGGTCGTCCACGTGCTCGAGCCCGATCGCGAGGCGCACGATGCCCGCGCCGGGCTTCGCCTCGCCGGCGACGGGCCGGTGGGTCAGCGACGCCGGGTGCTGCACGAGCGAGTCGACGCCGCCCAGCGAGACGGCGTGGGTCACGAGCTCGCAGGACTCGGTGAACCTCGCGGCGGCGTCGTACCCGCCGACGAGGTCGAGCGCGATGATCGACCCCGGCCCCTCGAGCTGACGGCCGATGAGGCCCGCAGGATCCTGGCCGGGCAGCCCTGGGTAGTGCACTCGCGCCACTGCCGGGTGGGCGAGCAGGCGCTCGGCGAGCTCGGCGGCGGTCTCCTGCTGCGCGCGAACCCGCAGCGGCAGGGTGCGGAGCCCGCGGTGCAGGAGGTACGCGCCCATCGGGTGCAGCAGGCCGCCGGTCAGCGCGCGAACCTGTCGCAGCCGTTCGACCCAGGCTGCGTCGGCGGCCACGACGCCGCCCATCACGTCGCCGTGGCCGCCGAGGTACTTGGTCGCACTGTGCAGCACGAGGGTCGCGCCGTGTTCGGCCGGGCGCTGCAGCACCGGGGTGGCGAAGGTGTTGTCGACGAGCACCGGAACGTCGCCCGCGGCATCCGCCACCGCCCGGATGTCGAGGAGCTCGAGCGTCGGGTTCGCAGGCGTCTCGATGACGACGAGCCCGGTGTCGGGCCGGATGGCACCGGCGATGCCGGCCGCATCCGTCCAGGTCAGCTCGGTGCCGAGCAGGCCGCTCGCAAGCACGTGGTCGGTGCCGCCGTAGAGCGGGCGCACCGCGACGATGTGGGGTCGTCCAGCGGACGCCGTGGCGATGAGCGTCGCGGCGAGCGCGGCCATGCCGCTCGCGAAGGCCACGGCGCCCTCGGTGCCCTCGAGTCCGGCGAGCGACTCCTCGAAGCGGGCGACGCCCGGCTGCCAGAGTCGCTGGTACACCGCCGAACGGCCCTCGCCGAGGTCGTGGCCCGTCGCGAGCTCTTCGTAGGAGGCGCCGCCGGTCTCGACGTCGCCGAGCGGATTCGTGGTGGAGAAGTCGATCACTGGCACATGGGATCCGCTCTCTCGAACGCCCGTCATTCCGCCGTGGACGGCGCGGGTCTCGAGGTGCGACGACGATGTCTGCATGGCTCGAATCAAGCAGAATCTGTGACGAACAGCAAACCAACGTGAAGGTTCGATGCGATACGCTCGAAATCTCGAATGTTCTGCAATTTTGACCTCTGAGGAGACCACCGTGGCGCAGAAGCCGGAACTCGACCGCGTCGACCGGGCACTGCTCCAGGCGCTCTCGACGAATGCCCGCGCCTCGGGCGCCGCCCTCGCCGCCGAGGTCGGGGTCGCCGAGTCCACCGTATCGCTCCGACTCCGGCGCCTGCAGACGCTCGGCACCGTGCGCGGGTACCGGGTCGATGTCGATCTCGCCTCGCTCGGCGTCTCGTTGCAGGCCCTCATCGCTATCCGTCTCGTCAAGCACGATCGCAGCGAGATCGACGCGTTCCGCCAGGCCGTGCCGCATCTGCCCGGCGTGATCGGCGTCTTCCACATGGCCGGCGCCGAGGACTACCTGATCCACGTCGCGGCGCGCGACGCGGAAGAGCTGCGCGAGTTCGTGCTCAACTACCTCACCGGGCACCCCGCCGTCGCCCACACCGAGACGAACCTGATCTTCGAGCACGCCGACGGCGACGGCTGGAACAAGCTCGTCGGCTGAGCCCGGTTCGGCGATCCGAAATCCTGCCAATCCGGGCGAAACCGGCGGTCGCGCCGACCCCGCCCGATAGCGTGGCTGAGGCCGTTCGAACGGCCGCATGCGATGACGCGGGACCAGCTCGGATCGCAGGCAGACGAGCGCCCGCGATGGACGGGAGCACGATGAACCACGTACAGCCGGCGGGCACGGCCGCCGACCGCGCGAGATGGCGGCGCTACCTCGCCGACGAACGGGCAGAGGCCGCCGTCTACCGTGAGCTCGCAGCCCGCCGTGACGGCGAGGAGCGCGACATCCTGCTCGCGCTTGCCGCAGCCGAGGGCCGTCATGAAGCGCACTGGCTCGCCCTGCTCGGCGGCGACGACAGCGGCATGCCTCGCGCCGATGTGCGCACCCGCCTGCTCGGGGCGCTCGCCCGCCGATTCGGCTCGATCTTCGTGCTCGCGCTCGCGCAGCGCGCCGAGGCCCGTTCCCCGTACGCCACCGACCCCGACGCCACCCCGGCGATGGCGGCCGACGAGCGCATCCACGGCGAGGTCGTGCGCGGGCTTGCCTCCCGCGGTCGCCGCCGCCTCGCCGGTACCTTCCGCGCCGCCGTGTTCGGCGCCAACGACGGACTCGTCTCGAATCTCGCGCTCGTGCTCGGCATCGGCGCGACGGGCGTGCCCGCGGCGGTCGTGCTCTTCACCGGCATCGCGGGCCTCCTCGCCGGCGCCCTGTCGATGGGTGCGGGGGAGTACGTGTCGGTGCGGTCGCAACGCGAGCTGCTTGAGGCATCCGCCCCCGACCCCTCAGCCCGCGAGGCGCTGCCCGACCTCGACATCGACGCCAACGAGCTCGCGCTCGTCTACCGTGCGCGCGGCATGGAGCAGCAGGAGGCCGTCGATCACGCGGCGCTCGTCGTCGCCCGCGTGCACGCCGCCGAGCAGCTGCAGGCGCCGACTGACGCGCTCAGCGTCGTCGAGCACGACGACGAGGCCGTCGGCACCGGCCTCTCCGCCGCGATCTCGAGCTTCTGCTTCTTCGCCTCGGGCGCGCTGATCCCCGTGCTGCCGTACCTCTTCGGCATGACGGGGCTCCCGGCGATCCTGACGGCGACGGTACTCGTGAGCATCGCCCTGCTCGCGACCGGCGCGATCGTCGGCCTGCTCTCGGGCGCATCGCCGCTGAAGCGTGCGCTCCGCCAGCTCGGCATCGGCCTCGGCGCCGCGGCGGTCACGTACGTCCTCGGCCTCGCCTTCGGCACCACGATCGTCTAGGAGCGTCATGACCAGACCCGTCGCGCTGCTCACCGGCGCCGGCCGCAGCAACGGCATCGCCTGGGCGATCGCCACCACGCTCGCCGCCGACGGCTGGGACGTCGCGTTCAGCCACTTCGGCGACTACGACCGTCGGATGCCGCTGGGCGGCGACCCCGATCGCGATCCTGCAGCACTCGTGGCCGAGCTCCAGGGTCTCGGTGCGCGCACCATCGCCCTCGACGCCGACCTCGCCGACCCGTCGGTGCCCGCACGGCTCGTGGCCGAGGCATCCGCTGCTCTGGGGCCGATCAGCGCCCTCGTGCTCTCGCATGCCGAGAGTGTGGACTCCGGAATCCTCGACACCACCATCGAGAGCTTCGACCGGCACTTCGCGGTCAATTCCCGCGCGTCATGGCTGCTGCTGCGGGCCTTCGCCGCCCAGGTGCCGAGCGAGGGAGGCCGCGTCGTCGCGCTCACGAGCGACCACGTCGTCGGCAACGTGCCCTACGGCGCGAGCAAGGGCGCACTCGACCGCATCATGATCGCGGCGGGCCGAGAACTCGCGTCGCTCGGCATCACCGTGAACCTCGTGAACCCGGGGCCAGTCGACACCGGCTGGATGGACGACGAGACGCGCACGGCGCTCACCACCATGCAGCCGAGCGGCCGGCTCGGCACGCCCGACGACGCCGCACGCCTCGTGCGCTTCCTCGTCTCCGACGAGGCCCGCTGGGTGACGGGCCAGCTGATCATGAGCGACGGCGGCTTCTCGATCTGACCGACTCGGGTCCTGCCGCGGGAGGACCTGATCGGCGGCGGAGGCCCCGAGCTGCGCAGCATGCGGGGTACTCGTGCACGCATCGGGTACTCGCGCGCCGGCGGCTGGTCAGCCGGCGGGTGCGGTCACGAAGTCGATGAGCTCTTCGACCCGGCCGAGCAGGGCGGGCTCGAGGTCGCCGTAGCCGCGCACCCGGCCGAGGATGTGCTGCCAGGCCCGCGCGATGTCGGCCTGCTCGGCGTGCGGCCAGCCGAACGCGTCGCAGACGCCGTGCTTCCATTCGGTGCCCCGCGGGATCACGGGCCACGCCTCCTTGCCGAGGCGGGCCGGCTTCACGCCCTGCCAGATGTCGATGAACGGATGCCCCACCACGAGCACGTTCGCACCGTACGGGCCGCGCATGACGGCGTCGGCGATGCGCTGCTCCTTCGAGCCGGGCACCAGGTGGTCGACGAGCACACCGGCCTTGCGGCCCGGGCCCGGGCGGAATTCGGCGAGCACGTCGGCGAGCACGTCGACGCCCTCGAGGTACTCGACGACGACGCCCTCGATGCGGAGGTCGGCGCCCCAGACCTTCTCGACGAGTTCGGCGTCGTGACGCCCCTCGACGAAGATGCGGCTCGGCAGCGCGACCCGAGCAGGCGAGGACTCCACGGCGAACGATCCCGAGGCCGTGCGCAGCCGCCCGGCGGGTGCCTTCGGCTTCGGCGCGACGAGCTGCACCGCCTCGCCGTCGACGAGGAAGCCGGGGCCGAGCGGGAACATGCGCTTCCCGCCCAAGCGGTCCTCGAGCACGACGATGTTCTTCTCGATGCCGATCACGGCGCCGCAGAAGCCGTTCTCGGCGAGCTCGACCACGAGGTCGCGTTCGGCCTCGACCGTCGGGATCACCTTGCGCCCGCGCGCCTTCCAGTCGCCGGAGAGCACATCGCCGCCGTACCGGTCATGGGGGTCGTCGGAGAAGGATCCAGGGGGCGTTGCAGGCACCGGTCGAGGCTAGCGGATGCCGCGGGGCGAGCCCGGCGTCGACACACGGCGTCGCTGCGAACCGGGCCGCGATCGGTCCGCCGTGCGAATCGGCGACCGCGTCAGGATGCCTCCGCCCGAACGGACTCGGCCCCGCGACGCCGGAGCGCGAGCGTCCAGGCCGCCCCGGCGATGGCCACGACCGCGCCGGCACCGAACGCCCACGGGATTCCGACCGCGTCGGCGACGAGGCCCAGAACGATCGGTCCGATTCCGAGGCCCAGGTCGATCGCCGCGCTCGCGGTGCCCGATGCCACGCCGCGCTGCGACGGCGACGCCGTCGCGAAGATCGCGGCGAAGAACGCCGGGGTGCTGAACGCGACCCCGACCGCCACGACTCCCGCGCCGACGATGAGCCCTGCAGGCGATGGCCACGAGGCCGCGACGGCGAGACCCAGACCGATCGTGACGAGCGCCGCCGCGCCGAGTGCGAGCGGCGGGAGCCGGTCGGGAACCCGCGCGAAGGCGATGCGACACACCACCACGACGCCGCCGTAGCTGAACAACGCGAGACTCGGGTTCGCGAGCCCCACCTGCACGGCGTGGAGTGAGGCGAAGGCCAGGAAGCCGCCCATCGCGACGAGCGAGGCGAGGAACCCGAGTGCGATCGGCAAGGCGGGGCGATGGATCAACCGACGGTCGGGTTCTGCGGGCGGAGCGGCCTCCCTGGTCTCGCCCACGAGAAGCGAGAGCCCGGCCGCGAGCGCTGCGAGTGCTGCGCCGCCCGCCCACGCGAACGGGTAGCCGCCGAGCGAGACGAGCGCCTGCCCGAGCGGCGGTCCGAGCGCGATGCCGAGGTAGAGTCCGAGCGAGTTGTACGACAGGGCCTCGCCGAGGCGTTCCTCGGGCGCGAGGTCGGCGAGCGCGGCGAACCCCGCCACGAAGAACGCCGCCTCGGCGACACCTGCGAGGAGCCGCAGGGCGATGACCGTGACGAGGTCGTCGGCCAGCGAGATCAGTCCGAGGCTCGTCGCCGCGATGAGCGCACCGCCCACGAGCAGTGGGAGTCGCCCGAGGGTGTCCGCGAGTCGTCCGGCGAGCGGCCGCAGGATGAGCGCCGTCAGGGCGAATGCGCCGAATGCCAGCCCCGCCCACGCCTCGTCGCCGCCGATCGGTCCGGTGACGTAGAGCGGAAGTGCGAAGATCGCGATGCCTGCGGCTGTGAAGTAGCAGAGTTCCGCGATCCCCAACGCGATGAATGCGCGCGTGAACAGTCGGTGACCCGCCGGCCGGCGGGTCACCTTCCGCCACCTCGCGTCGAATCTCGTGGAACGCAGCTGTCCACGACCTCAGGGTATTCCGCGCAGCCGCGCACGGACAGCCGCGCACGGACAGCCGCGCACGGACAGCCGCGAGGTTCAGCGGAAGTCGCGCGATCGGTGCGGCGCCGACACGGTGAGTGGCTCGAATCGATCGGCGATGAGATTGGTGACGCCCTCGTGCGAGCGTTCGAGCATGCCGCGCACGATCATGGCCGGCGCCTCGCGGGCGATGCGCCGATAGCGGTTCCACACCCCGACGCCCGCGATGACGTTCAGCGTGCCCGACTCGTCTTCGAGGTTGAGGAAGGTGATGCCGCTCGCCGTCGCGGGCCGCTGCCGGTGCGTGACGACCCCGCCCACCTCGATGCGCCGACCCGACTCCGCCTGCTGCAGCAGGTCGATGCGGATGACCCCCCGCTCGTCGAGCCGCTCGCGCACGTGCCTGATGGGGTGATCGTCGGGGGAGATGCCCGTGGCCCAGAGGTCGTAGACCACCTGTTCGGCCGGGCTCAGCATCGGCAGCAGCGGTGGTTGCACGACGACGACGGAGCCCGCGAGGTACTCCTCACGGTCGAGGGCCGCCTCGCCTGCCATCCAGAGCGCCTCGCGCCGCTCGAGTCCGAACCCGTCGAATGCTCCCGCCGCGGCGAGCGCCTCGAGTTGAGCGGCATCGAGCCCGCCGCGGCGCGAGACGTCGGCCATGTCGCGGTACGGTCCGCGGGCCTCGCGTTCGGCGACGAGCCGTTCGGCGACGGCCTGCCCGATCGAGGAGACGTCGGCGAGTCCGAGCCGCACCGCGAACGCGCCGTCGCGCCGGTGCTCTGCGCTGCGATCGGGGGCGCGACGTTCGAAGGGGCCGACGGGCGGCTGCGCGGGCTCGGCGCACGCGTCGAGACCGGTGGGCGCGCGGCATCCGTCGCCGCGACCTGAGACCGCACCGTCTGCGGCCTCGAGCCCCGCGTGCACCCCCGACCGCAGGATGTCGGGGCGCAGCACCGCCACCCCGTGCCGCCGCGCGTCGGCGGTGAGCGTCTGCGGCGAGTAGAACCCCATGGGCTGGGCGCGGAGCAGCGCCGCGAGGAACGCCGCCGGGTAGTGCAGCTTCAACCACGAGCTCGCGTAGACGAGCAGCCCGAAGCTCAGCGCATGGCTCTCGGCGAAGCCGAAGTTCGCGAAGGCCTCGATCTTCTCGTAGATCGAGTCGGCCACCTCGGGCTCGATGCCGTTCTCGGCCATGCCGGCGTAGAGCTTCGCCTTCAGCCGCTCGATCTTCTCGACCCCGCGCTTGGAGCCCATGGCGCGCCGCAGCAGGTCGGCATCCGCGGCGCTGCAGTTGCCGACCGCGACGGCCATCTGCATGAGCTGCTCCTGGAAGAGCGGCACGCCCAGCGTGCGCTCGAGCACGGGCTCGAGCTTCGGATGCAGGTAGGTGACGGTCTCTTCGCCGGTGCGCCGACGGATGTACGGATGCACCGCACCGCCCTGCACCGGACCGGGACGGATGAGCGCGATCTCGACCACGAGATCGTAGAAGCACCGGGGCTTCAGCCGGGGGAGCGTGCCCATCTGAGCCCGGCTCTCGACCTGGAACACGCCGATCGAGTCGGCGCGGCAGAGCATGTCGTAGACCGCCGCCTCTTCTTTCGGCAGGCTCGCGAGCTCCCACACCTCGCCCGTCGACTCGCGCACGAGGTCGAAGGTGTACTGCAGGGCCGCGAGCATGCCGAGGCCGAGCAGGTCGAACTTCACGAGGCCCATCCACGCGCAGTCGTCCTTGTCCCACTGCACCACGGTGCGGTGCTCTTTGCGGGCGTGCTCGATCGGCACCACCTCGCCGACGGGCCGGTCGGTCAGCACCATGCCGCCCGAGTGGATGCCGAGGTGGCGCGGAAAGGTGAGTACCTGCCCGGCGAGCTCGACGACGGCGTCGGGGATGTCGTGGTCATCGGTCTCGACCACGGCGCCCCAGCGCTCGACCTGCCGCGACCAGGCATCCTGCTGCCCGGTGGAGTAACCGAGCGCTTTCGCCATGTCGCGCACCGCGACCTTCGGCCGGTAGCTGATGACGTTCGCCACCTGCGCCGCGTTCTGCCTGCCGTACTTCGCGTAGACGTACTGGATGATCTCCTCGCGCCGGTCGGAGTCGAAGTCGACGTCGATGTCGGGCTCCTCGTCGCGGAGCGCTGAGAGGAAGCGCTCGAAGGGCAGCCGGTACCCGATCGAGTCGACCGCGGTGATGCGCAGGGCGTAGCAGACCGCCGAGTTCGCCGCCGAGCCACGACCCTGGCAGAGGATGCCGCGGCGCCGCGCCTCGGCCACGATGTCGTGCACGATCAGGAAGTAGCCCGAGAAGTCCTTCAACTCGATGACGTCGAGCTCGCGTTCGAGCCGCTCGCGCACGTGCTGCGGCACGCCGGGGTAGAGCTCTTCGGCGCCCTGCCAGACGAGTACTCGCAGCCAGCTCATCGGCGTGTGCCCCTCGGGCACCTCCTGCTTCGGCAGCTTCGGGCGGGCGCTGCGCAGCGTGAAGGCGAGGTCGTCGGCGAGCGTCACCGAGCGCGCGACGGCGCCGGGGTAGCGGGCGAACCTGGCGGCCATCTCGGCGCCGCTGCGCAGGTGCAGCTGATCGGAGGCCGGCAGCCATCCGTCGAGCTCGTCGAGGCTGCGGCGGGCCCGCACCGCGGCGAGGGCGGCCGCGAGGCGGTGCTCCGGCGGCGTCGCGTAGTGCACGGCGTTCGTCGCGAGCAGCGGCAGGCCGGCCTGCTCGGCGAGGCCGGCGAGCGCGTCGTTCGCCTCCTGATCGAAGGGGTGCCCGTGGTCGAAGAGCTCGACGACGACGTTGTCGCGCCCGAAGAGCGCGGTGAGGCGGTCGAGCTCGCGCGCCGCCGCATGCGCCCCGCCCTCGGCGAGCGCACGGCGCACGGCGCCCTTGCGGCACCCGGTCGGCACGACCCACTCGCCGTCAGCGCGTTCGGCGAGCGCTTCGAGCGAGTACACCGGTCGCCCCTTCTCGCCGCCGGCGAGCTGGGCGTCGGTG
Organism: Agromyces cerinus; assembly: GCF_016907835.1. Taxonomy (NCBI): domain Bacteria; kingdom Bacillati; phylum Actinomycetota; class Actinomycetes; order Micrococcales; family Microbacteriaceae; genus Agromyces; species Agromyces cerinus. The sequence continues at coordinate 1,391,191 of NZ_JAFBCT010000001.1, forward strand.
ATCGCACCGGCGAGCCGGTGATAGCCCGTCTCACGCCGGGCGAGCACGAGCAGGTGCTCGCCCTCGGGGTCGGCGAAGCCGTTCTGCGGCCCCTGCAGCCCGAGCGAGAGCTCGGCGCCGAAGACCGTCTGCAGCTCGGGGAAGCTCTCGGCGGCTTCGGCGAAGTGCACGATGCCGTAGAAGCCGTCGTGGTCGGTCATGGCGAGCCCGGTGAGCCCCAGGCGCTGCGCCTCCTCGACGAGCTGCTCGGGCGACGAGGCGCCGTCGAGGAAGCTGAAGTTCGAGTGCGCGTGCAGCTCGGCGTAGGGCACGACCGGCCCGGTCGGGGCCGCGAGCCCCTCCGACGGACGGTACGGGTGCCGCTTGCGACTCCACGCGGGCGAGTCGCCGCCGTCGCCGATGGTCTTCGGCGCGCCAGGCGCACCCGGCCGGCGCTCGTCGGAGAGCTTGCGTTCGAGCTCCGACCACGGAATGCCCGGATTGTTCCACCCCATCAGTCACCCCCTCGATCTGCCTGGCTCGCTGCGGATGTCGCGGGGTTCAGTCGTACCTCGCCTCGGCCCACCAGCCCTCGTCGTCGCGCACGAGCAGCCACGCGCACCCGTCGTCGTCGACGATCTGGAAGCGGTGCACGCGCCGCGCGTGCTCGGCGTCCCACCAGCGCTCGACGACCGGCCAGGGGCCCGCCCAGGCCCGCACGGGTGCCGGTGCCGCCCCGGCGAGCGCGAAGCGTTCGGGCTTGGCCGAGATCACTCCGCGGGCGTCGATCTCGACGGCCGCGCCCCCGCCGTCGAGCAGCCCGATCGGCAGCCGCTCGCGGAACACGCTCGCCGGCGCCAGCGCGGGCAGGCTGCCGGGCCACGGTGCAGCCGCGGCCGAGCCCCCACCGGCGCGTTCGGGCGCCCGGTCGCCCCAGGGCACGAGCACCTGCCGGTCGGCGAGCATGCGACCGCCGCCGATCGCGGCCGTGACGACCGCGTCGTGGCCGAGCATGCTCTGCACGCGCGTGAGCCCGTGGTGCACGCGCTCATCGGGCCCGCCGCCCCAGAGACCCTCTTCGTGGTTGCCGGTGGAGTCGATGCGCTCGGGCACGACGCGCAGCCGCACGATCGGGCGGGTGAGCGCGCTGTCGGCGGTGCCGGCGCCCTGCAGTTGCCAGCGCACGCGGTCGACGACGTCGGCGGGGGTGAACCAGCGGGGGTGCAGCCAGCTGCGGCTCGAGTGCCCGCCCGCCTCGTCGTCGATCTCGACCCGGATGCCGGTGCACACGAGTCGCTTCGCCCGCATGCGGTCGATGAACTCGTCGGCCCGCAGCCGGAAGGCGAAGGCGAGCTGGTCGATGCGGTCGAGCGGCGGCTCGAACTCCTGCGCGACCTCGAACTCGGGCGGCGGCGTGCGGGCGAGCACTCTCGCCTGCTCCCGCCCGGCCGCACGATCGTGAGCGAAGGCACCCGCCGCGCCGAACCGGCGACGCACGTCGGCTTCGGGCAGGGCCGCGAACTCGCCGAGGGTGCGCACCCCGAGGCGGTTCAGCAGGGTGCCGATGCGAGCGTCCACGACGAGGCGCACCGGCAGCGGTGCGATGAAGGCAGCGGATGCCCCGGGCGCGACGATGCCCACGGAGGACTCGCCCGGGCCGCCCACGGCACCACCGGCGCCCGCCGCCCGAGCCGCCTGCTCGGCCGCGAACGGCCCGTCGGCGACCCCCACCCGAGCGCCCACCACGTCGAGTGCGGCGACGGTGTCGAGCAGGGCCCGCGCCGCGGCATCCTCACCGCCGTAGTACCTCGCCGGGCCGCGGGCCCGCATGGCGAGCGTGCCGGGGCGGATGAGCTGCACCCCGGGCACCGTCTCTTCGACCCGCCGCACGACCGGCTCGAAGACGCGCACATCGAGCGAGGCGTCGTAGTCGAGCAGGGCGAGCTCGGGGGAACGGTACTGCGCCTCGCGGAGCTTCAGCCCCCGCACCACGCCGTCGCGGCGCGCTGCGGCCGAGCAGGCGTAGATCTGCCCGCCCACGGTGAGGGCGACGGGTGCATCGGGATCGAGTCCCGATTCGCGGCAGGCCGCGAACACGGGCCAGTCGGGGCACCAGAGCACGATCGTGCGGGTGGGGTCGGCGTGCACGAGGTCGACCGCCATCAGACCGCCCGCCGAACGTACTCGTCGAGGCGCACCGGCTCGCCCAACGGCACCGGCTCGCCGGACGGTGCCGCCTCATCGGCCGCGACCCCGAATTCGAGTGAGCGCCCAGGCAGCCGGAGTCGCGAACGGCCTCGGCGCCCGAATTCTCCGCGCCCGCCCGCCGAGACGACGACGTCGCGGTCGCTGAGGTGCCCGTGTCCGAGTTCGAGCCCGTGCCAGTCGCTCGTCTCGACGCCGAGGCTCGCGTCGCTGCCCGGCCACTGGCCGGCCACGAGCAGCACGGTGCCGCGCTGCCTGAGCCGGGCGGTCAACCGCGACGCCTCGGCGGGGGAGACCCGGCCGACCGGCCGCACGGCGACCACGGGGATGACGTCGGCGAGCGCCGCGACCACGGCGAGCCACTGCCGCCCCGGGTCGGGCACGAGCGCGAGCCGTTCGAGGTCGATGCCGAACCGCGAGGCCGCCTCGACGCCGAACTCGGGCATGCCGGCCACCGCGACCCAACGGCCGCTCGCCGAGGGGCCGGCGAGCAGGGCCATGAGCAGGGTCGTCGACCCCTCGACCGAGACGACCGTGCCCTCGCGAAGGCTGCCGCCGGGCAGCACCTGCTCGAAGGCCGGATGCGTGGGCACCGTCTTCGACTCGAGCCGCGTCGCCTGCATGCCCCGGATGCGCGCCTGCAGCTCCTCGACGCGCGATGGCGCATCGGCCGGAGCGAGGGGAGCGGTCATGGTCATCCTCACAGTTTCGAACACATGTTCGAATACGGCAAGTCGGCAGTGCCGACCGTCCAGAACGTCGGATGACCTCGCGACAGACATCGGATGAGGGTGAAGGAACGCGAAAAAGAACATTCGCGCCGACTTCGGAAACCAGGCCCGGAAATGCGAAAAGGCCGGATCAGTAAACTGATCCGGCCTTCTCGACACAAGCGTGCGCGAGGGGGGACTTGAACCCCCACGCCCGTTAGGGCACTAGCACCTCAAGCTAGCGCGTCTGCCATTTCCGCCACCCGCGCTCGTGTCAGGCCGTTCCGATCACTCGGTGGCCCGAGAGAAGACATTAGCACGGTTTCAGAGGTGCCTTCGACCACGGTGGCCAACCACGGATGCCCCGGCTACCGTGAAGGGCATGGCCCCGTCTCCCACTGGCACCCCTTCCGATGCAGAACTCGACGAGACGGCGATCGTCGCGCGCGACCTGATCCGCTTCGACACCTCGAACTACGGCGAGGGCAGGGCCAACGGCGAGCGCGAGGCCGCCGAGTACGTCGAGGCGCGACTGGCAGCGCTCGGCCTCGCCCCGCAGCTCTTCGAACCCGAGCCGCGACGCACGAGCGTCGTCGCACGCGTGCCCGGCCGCGATTCGTCCAAGCCAGCCCTGGTCGTGCACGGCCACCTCGACGTCGTGCCGGCCGACGCCCGCAACTGGAGCGTCGACCCGTTCGCGGGCGAGGTGCGCGACGGCATGCTGTGGGGCCGCGGCGCCGTCGACATGAAGGACATGGACGCGATGATGCTGACCGCCCTCGGCGACATCATCGGCTCGGGCTCGCAGCCGGCGCGCGACCTCGTGGTCGCCTTCTTCGCCGACGAGGAGGCCGGGGGAGGCGCGGGCTCCGGATGGCTCGTCGACCACCACCCCGAGCTCTTCGAGGGCGCCACCGAGGCGATCAGCGAGGTCGGCGGCTACTCGATCACGGTCGGCGGTCGCCGCGCCTACCTGCTGCAGACCGGTGAGAAGTCGCTGCTCTGGGTGCGCCTCGTCGCGAAGGGCACCGCAGCCCACGGGTCGCGGCTCATCCGCGACAACGCCATCACGAAGCTCGCCGAGGCCATCGCGACCCTCGGCCGCACCGAGTGGCCCGTGCGGCTCACCGACACCACCCGCGAGCTCCTCGGCGAGATCGCGGGCGTGCTCGGCGTCGACCCCGAGCAGGTCTCGCCCGACGAGCTCGCCCTCGCCACGGGTTCGGCATCGGGCTTCATCACCGCGACCCTCCGCACGACGACGAACCCCACGCTCCTCACCGCGGGCTACAAGCACAACGTCATCCCCGACCGCGCCGAGGCGCTCGTCGACATCCGCACCCTGCCCGGCGAGGAGGAGGCGGTGCTCGCCGAGGTGCGTGCGCTCGTCGGCGACGAGGTCGAGGTCGAGATCGTGCACCGCGACGTGGGGCTCGAGGCTGCGACATCCGGTGCCCTCGTCGACGCCGTGAAGCACACGCTCGGCGTGCACGATCCCGGCGCCCCCGTCTTCCCGTACCTGCTCTCGGGCGGCACCGACAACAAGGCGCTCAGCCGGCTCGGCATCGCCGGCTACGGCTTCGCGCCCCTGAAGCTGCCAGAAGGCTTGGACTTCCCGGCGATGTTCCACGGTGTTGACGAGCGGGTCCCGCTCGACGCATTAGTCTTCGGTAGGCAGGTTCTCCGGGACCTCCTCCTCGACTACTGATCGAACGCGTCAGTCTTCGGGAGGCAGGTTCTGCGCGACCTCCTCCTCGACTACTGACCGAACGGGTCGGTCTTCGGCAGGCGGGTACTGCGCGACCTCCTCCTCGACTTTTGACCGAACTCAGTCCTCCTGCTTCCGCGGGGGCGGAAGGCGGATGCACCACGTGATCGAAGCGCTCATCCTCGGCCTCGTCCAAGGCCTCACCGAGTTCCTGCCGATCTCCTCGAGCGCCCACCTGCGCATCCTGGGGGAGTTCCTGCCCGGAGCGCAGGACCCGGGAGCCGCGTTCACCGCGATCACGCAGCTCGGCACCGAGACCGCGGTCGTGGTGTTCTTCTGGCGCGACATCGTGCGCATCATCTCGCACTGGTTCGGATCGTTCACCGGGCGCGTGCCGCGCAACGACCCCGACGCGCGCATGGGCTGGCTCATCATCATCGGCTCGGTGCCGATCGTCGTGCTCGGCATCCTGTTCCAGGATCAGATCGAGACGAGCCTGCGCTCGCTCTGGATCGTCGGAACGATGCTCATCGTGTTCGGCCTCATCCTCGGACTCGCCGACTGGGCGGGTGCCAAGCGCCGCAAGCTCGAAGACCTCACGGTGCCGCACGGCATCTTCTTCGGCCTCGCCCAGGCGCTCTCCCTCATTCCGGGGGTCTCGCGCTCGGGCGGCACCATCACGATGGGGCTCTTCCTGGGTTACGAGCGCGCCGCAGCGGCGCGTTACGCCTTCCTGCTCGCGATCCCCGCGGTGTTCGGCAGCGGACTCTTCCAGCTCGTGAAGAGCCTCGACGAGCCCTCGGTCTATGGGGCGATCGAGACGGCGGCCGCCACGCTCGTCGCGTTCGTCGTGGGCCTGCTCGTGATCGCGTTCTTCATGAGCTACATCTCGAAGCGCAGCTTCCTGCCGTTCGTGATCTACCGGGTGCTGCTCGGCACCACGATCCTCGTGCTGCTCGGCACGGGGGCGATCAGCGCCTGATCGCCCTGCGCTGATCGATCAGCGCGGCCCGTCGCCGCGCCCGTCGGCGCGGCCTCCGGGCTCCTCGCCACGGCGCCGGAGGTAGCGCTCGAACTCCTGTGCGATGGCCTCGCCGCTCGCCTCGGGGGCGTCGACCGCGTCGCGGGCCTGCTCGAGCTGGGTGATGTAGCCGGCCATCTCGTCGTCTTCGGCGGCCAGCGCGTCGACGCCCGCCTCCCAGGCCTTCGCGTCGACCTCGAGGCTGCCGCGGGGGATGGAGAGCCCGGTGAGCTCCTCGACCTTGCCGAGGAGGGCCAGCACCGCCTTCGGCGACGGCGCGTTGTGCACGTAGTGCGGCACCGACGCCCAGAGCGAGACCGTCGGGATGCCGACGCGCTCGGCCTGGTCGGCGATGACGCTGAGGATGCCCACGGGGCCCTCGTAGGTCGAGCGTTCGACGTTGAGCGCCGTCCGCACCTCGGGGTTCTCGCTCGAGGCGAAGACCGACAGCGGCCGGGTGTGCGGCGCGTCGGCGAGCATCGCACCCAGCAGCACGATGCCCTCGATGTCGGCAGCGAGTGCGGTGTCGATGAGTTCGGCCGCGAAGCCCTTCCAGCTGCGGGCGGGCTCGGCGCCGAGCAGCACGTGCAGGGCCTCGGCGCCGGGGCCGGTGACCTGGTCGTCGTCGTCGTCGGATGCCGGGAGGCCGCCCGGACCCATGATCGCGGCACCCGGCCACTCGAGACGGCGGGTGCCGTCGTCGCCGAGCACGATCGTGGGGCGAGTGAACTGGTAGTCGAAGTAGAGCTCGGGATCGACCGCCGCGATCTCGACGAGGCCCAGGCGCTCGACGAGGAGCTTGGCCGCCCCGGTCGCCGCCTCTCCGGCGTCGTTCCATCCTTCGAATGCGACGACGAGCAGCCTTCCGCCCTCGAAACCGGCCGGCTGATTCACTCCTGGTGCCCCGCTTTCCGCCCCGGATCTCCGGGTTCACCTCCACAATAGGCCGTGCCCGTAGACTTGTCGGTTGTGACCACTCGCCTCCCCGCCGCAGTCCTCTGGGACATGGACGGCACCCTTGTCGACACCGAGCAGTACTGGATGGCCGCAGAGACGGAGCTCATGGAGGCCTTCGGACTCCCATGGAGTCACGACGATGCGCTCGAGCTCGTGGGCAGCGGCCTCTGGGACGGTGCGGCGTACTTCCAGGCGAGGGGCGTCGACCTCGACGCCGACACCATCGTGAACCGCCTCACCGAACGCGTGCGCGAGCAGCTCGAGGAGCACGGCGTGCCGTGGCGGCCCGGGGCCCGCGAGTTGTTGCAGGCGCTGCGCGAGGCATCCGTGCCCACCGCGCTCGTGACCATGTCGGTCCGTTCGATGGCCGACGACATCGTCGCCGCCATCCCGTTCGAGGCGTTCGACCTGATCGTCTCCGGCGACAGCGTCGAGAACGCGAAGCCGCACCCCGAGCCCTATCTCACCGCCGCAGCGCAGCTCGGCGTCGACATCGTCGACTGCGTCGCCATCGAGGACTCGCCCACGGGCCTCGCCTCGGCGCACGCGTCGGGGGCGCTCGCCCTCGCCGTGCCGAACTTCATCCCGCTCGACGGCCTGCCGGCCGCGGCACTGTGGCCGACGCTCGACGGCACGACCGTCGACGACCTGGCCGCACTCCTGACGATTCGCGAGGTCACGGCATGATCGAGAGCAGAGGCGAGCAGAGCGGACCGTTCCGCGTCGGCGACCGAGTGCAGCTGACGGGGCCCAAGGGGCGCCTGCACACGATCACGCTCCTGCCGGGTCAGCACTTCCACTCGCACAAGGGGCTGCTCGCGCACGACGACCTCATCGGCCGGCCCGACGGTTCCGTCGTTGCGAACCAGGCCGGGGTCGAGTACCTGGCCCTTCGACCGCTCCTCACCGACTTCGTCATGTCGATGCCGCGCGGCGCCGCGATCGTCTACCCGAAGGACGCCGCACAGATCCTCGCACAGGCCGACATATTCCCGGGCGCACGCGTGGTCGAGGCCGGCGTCGGCTCGGGTGCGCTCTCGCTCTGGCTGCTCCGCGCCATCGGGGCGGCGGGTCACCTGTATTCCTTCGAGCGACGCGACGACTTCGCGAGCGTCGCGCGCGGCAACGTCGCCACCTTCCACGGCGCCGACCCCGAGAACTGGTCGATCACGCTCGGCGATCTGGCAGAGGTGCTGCCCGAGACGGTCGACGAGGCATCCGTCGACCGAGTCGTGCTCGACATGCTCGCGCCCTGGGAGTGCCTCGAGTCGGTCTCGGCGGCGCTGAAGCCCGGCGGAGTGCTGCTCTGCTACATCGCCACGGCCACACAGCTCTCGCGCGTCGCCGAGGCGATCCGCGCCACGGGGGAGTACACCGAGCCGCAGTCGTCCGAGACGATGGTGCGCGGCTGGCACGTGCAGGGTCTCGCCGTGCGCCCCGACCACCGCATGATCGCGCACACCGGCTTCCTCATCACCGCCCGGCGCCTCGCTCCCGACACGATCCTGCCCGAGCTGAAGCGTCGCCCGTCGAAGACCGAGTTCAGCGATGAAGACGTCGAGGCCTGGACCCCCGGTGCGCTCGGCGAGCGCAACGTGAGCGACAAGAGCCTGCGCAAGCGCGTCAGGCAGGCGGATGCCGCGGCCACCCGCTCGCGCGCCGGTGACGGGTCCGATGCCGCCTCAGTGGGCGACCCCGTCGTCTCGGCCGAGCTCGACTCGCCCGGGACGGAACCCGCCGGTCAGGGCGGGTAGGCTTTCAACGCCCCTCACCGATCACCCAAGAATCGAGGATCAGTGCGCTCGTCATTCGCGCTCATCGCCACGGCCGGCATCATCGCCCTGACGCTGTCGGGCTGCGCTTCGGCGCCCGCCCCCGAGGCGGGGTCCGGTGATTCCTCCAACGCAGTCACGGTGAAGGGCGACTTCGGCGACGCGCCGCGTGTCACGTTCCCGACGCCGCTCGCGCCCGATGAGACGCAGTGCACCGAGGTCATCGCCGGTGAGGGCGAACGTCTTCAAGAGGGCCAGATCGTGATGCTCGGCGCTTCGATCTTCAATGGCACGACCGGTGAGTTGGTGCAGTCCGTCGGCTACGACGACGATGCCGCGCCGCTCGCAGTCGGCGGCGACACCTTGGTCGCATTCACGAAGGGCTTGAGCTGCGCCCGAGAGGGATCTCGCGTCGTCGTGGTTGCGCCGTCTGAAGACGCCATCCGGCCTGCGGACGATCCCAGCGCCGCCGAGGGGGGCGACAGCCTCGTGGCAGTCTTCGACGTGCAGCGTGCCTTCCCTGCGCGCGCCGACGGCGCGGTGCGCCTCAGCCGTGACGGGTTCCCGGCCGTGGTGCTGGCGCCCGACGGGCGCCCCGGCATCACGGTACCGAAGGCCGACCCGTTCGAGACGACCGAGGTCGAGGTCCTGAAAGAGGGTTCAGGCGAGGTCGTGGAATCCGGTGACGCGGTCGTCGTGCACTACACGGGCCTGACCTGGGCTGAGAGCGACGTGCTGGAAGATTCGACCTGGCCGAAGGGAGCCCCGACCATCGTGGCCGTCACCGACGGTGAGGGCGGCCAGATGCCCGCGGGCTTCTCGGAAGCGGTCATCGGGCAGAAGGTCGGCTCGCAGGTCGCGGTCGTCGTGCCGCCGAGTGCCGGCTTCGGCGACCAGGGGAACGCCACGGTCCCGCCGGGTGCAACCCTGTTCTACGTGATCGACATCCTGGGCGTGGTCTGAGCTCGTCGAGGCGGCCCTCGCCGCCACCGCGGTTCAGTAAGATCGCACGTGTGGCGAGCGGCGGAGTGAACAAGGGCGAGTCGAAGATCCCGGTCGAAGACCGTTTGTTCAGCCTCGTGCTGGCGTTGCTCGCGACCGAGACGGGCCTCCTGAAGTCCGAGATCCTGTCGACGGTGCGCGGCTACGCCGAGCGATTCGATTCCGCCGGTCAGAATGCGAATCTCGAGCGTCAGTTCGAGCGCGACAAAGACGACATCCGCGAGCTCGGCATCCCGCTCGAGACCGTGGAATCGCCCGATCGACCGGGCGACAACCAGGCGCTCCGCTACCGCATCCCCAAGGGCCAGTACGACCTGCCCGATGAGGTGCGGTTCACGCCCGACGAACTCGCGCTGCTCGGCCTCGCCGCCGAGGTATGGCGTGAGGCGTCGCTCTCGGCGGACTCGCAGCGCGCGCTCACGAAGCTCCGTTCGCTCGGCATCGAGCCGCGTGAACCGGTGATCGGCTACGCCCCGCGGCTGCGCGTGCGCGACACGGCGTTCGAGCCGCTGCGACAGGCGCTCGATCGCCGGCAGTCGGTGCGGTTCCGCTACTTCAAGCCCGGTGAGGCCGAGCCGCGTCGGCGCACGGTCGACCCGCTCGCCGTCGTGCTCCACGACGGCCGCTGGCATCTGCATGCGTACGACCACGACGCGGCGAGCCCCCGCACCTTCCTGCTCTCGCGCATCATCGGCGACGTGACGCCCGTGCCCGGTTCGAGCTTCGAGGCGCCGCCGCTCGGCGTTCAGGACCGCATCATCGCCGAGCTGCAGGAGCTGCACGAGCGCAACGTCGCCGACCTCGCGGTCACCGGAGGCAGCGACGCCGAGGTGCGACTCGGCAAGCGCGCGATCGAGGGCGATGAAGACGCCGGGGTCATCCGCCTGCACTACACGGATGCCGCGGTGTTCGCCGACGAGCTCGCCGCCTATGGTCCCGAGGTCCGCGTGCTCGCGCCCGATGAGTTGCGCGACGCGGTGCGCGACCGGCTGCGTGCCGTCGTCGCTGCCCACCGCGACGCCGCCGGCGATGCGGCAGAGGAGGGTCGACGATGATGGCCAAGCGCTCGAAGCCGTTGAAGGCGCCCGACAAGCTCGTCTTCCTCCTCTCGTTCGTGCCGTACCTGCTCGAACAGCGCGTCGTCGACGTCGACGAGGCGGCGACCCACTTCGGGCTCACCGAAGAGGAGATCCGCCACGCCGTGCGGCTCATCGCGACGTCGGGGCTGCCCGGCGAGACCGGCACCTACCAGCCGAACGACCTCTTCGACATCGACTGGGACGCCTTCGAGGAAGACGACGTGATCGTCATCGTGCACCACGTCGCGATCGACGATGCGCCGAGACTGTCGGCACGTGAGGCGGCGGCACTCATCGCCGGCCTGCAGTACCTCTCGGCATCGCCCGAGAACGCCGGCAGGGCCTCGCTCGCCTCGCTCATGGCCAAGCTCACGGCCGGGGCATCCGCGGCACCCAGTCGCCTGGCTGTGGCAGAGACCGAAGCGGATGCCTCGCTGGCCCTGATCCGAGAGGCCGTGACGGGTGGCCGGCAGCTCGAGTTCGACTACCGCAACGCGCTCGGGGTGGCGGGGCGCCGACGTGTCGACCCGCTCCGCATCCTGTCGCAGGACGCCGACTGGTACCTGCAGGCCTACTGCCACACGCGGGAGGACGTGCGGAACTTCCGGGTCGACCGCATGAGCGAACTGCTCGTCTCCGATGCGCCGATCGAGGACCACTCCGACCGCACGGTGCCCGACACGCTCTTCCAGAGCTCGGATTCCGACCTCGACGTGGTCGTCGACGTCGCGCCCGAGACACTGCCGCTGCTCGCCGACTACCTGGCCGACGCTCGTACCGAACAGGTCGACGGGCGCCTGCGGGTGACGCTGCGCCTGGCGCACGTGCACGGGCTCAAGCGCCTCGTGGCGGGTCTTCCCGGCCTCGTGACCGTCGTGGCGCCGGCAGAGGCGCGCGCGGTGGTCGCCGAGTGGGCGGCAGCCGGTCTGGCAGGCTACGCTGAACCTGTTCCCTCCGATGCCGGGCGGCATCAGCCTGACATCGACGACAGGTAGACTGTCGTCACCCTCACCGACGAAACGGACGAACCCCCATGTGGCAAGGCTTCACTGGTTGGCACGCGCTGATCATCCTCGTGGTCATCCTCTTGCTCTTCGGAGCTCCCAAGCTTCCCGCGCTCGCCCGTAGCCTCGGCCAGTCGATGAAGATCCTCAAGACCGAGGTCCGCTCCGACAAGACCGATCCTGACGCGACCGACGAGACGCCGAAGGCCGACGCCCCGGATTCCGGCAAGAACTCCTGACCACGGTGACCGCGGTGAAAGATCGCGGTGAGAAGGACCGCGAGAAGCGGATGTCGCTCGGTCAGCATCTGATCGAGCTCCGCAAGCGCCTCTTCATCTCCGCGATCGCGATTGTGGTGGGTGCCGGTCTCGGCTGGTGGCTCACCAACGCATTCGTCTGGCAGGCGATCCAAGAGCCCGTACAGCGGGTGGCTGAAGCGCAGGGCTCCGATACGGCGATCGTCTTCCCGACGATCTCGAGCGGATTCGACCTGATGCTCCAGATCGCGTTCACCATCGGGCTCGTGATCTCGAGCCCGGTCTGGCTCTACCAGGTCTTCGCGTTCCTGGTCCCGGGGCTGAACAAGAAGGAGCGCCGCTTCACGCTGGTGTTCTTCGTGACCGCGATTCCGCTGTTCTTCGCGGGCTGTGCTGCGGGCTGGTTCGTCCTGCCCAACATCGTGAAGCTCATGACGGGATTCGTTCCGGAGGGAGCGTTGTCGTTCCTCACCGCCAAGGAGTACATCGACTTCGTGCTGAAGCTCGTCGTGGCGATCGGCGTCGCGTTCGTGGTTCCCGTATTCGTCGTGCTCCTGAACTTCGCGGGGGTCATCAGTGCGGCATCGATCATCAAGTCGTGGCGCATCGCGATCCTCGTGATCGTGCTGTTCACCGCGATCGCGACGCCGTCGGCCGATGTCATCTCGATGTTCATGCTCGCCATTCCGATGATCGTGCTCTACTTCGCGGCATGGTTCGTCGCTCACCTGCACGATCGTCGTGTCGCGCGCCGCAACCTGCTCGAATTCGGGGAGCCTGTCTAGGCTGGAGGGGTGATGAGCCTCTCGCCGGCCGAGCGTTACGCGCTCTCCCGTCAGCAACGCCGCCAGCCGCGTCTCGCCGACTTCGTCGCGGGCCAGCGTTTCGACCTCGACCCGTTCCAGCTCGCCGCCTGCAGCGCGCTCGACGAGGGGCGCAGCGTGCTCGTTGCCGCGCCCACGGGCGCGGGCAAGACGATCATCGCCGAGTTCGCGGTGTTCCTCGCCATGCAGGAGCAGGGCGCGAAGGTCTTCTACACGACCCCGATCAAGGCGCTCTCGAACCAGAAGTACCAGGAGTTCGTCGACACCTGGGGGGCCGAATCGGTCGGCCTCCTCACCGGAGACACGAACGTCAACTCGGGTGCGCGCATCGTCGTGATGACGACCGAGGTGCTCCGCAACATGCTGTACGCCGACTCGCCGCTGCTCGACCGTCTCGCGTACGTGGTGATGGACGAGGTGCACTACCTCGCCGACCGCTTCCGCGGCGCTGTCTGGGAAGAGGTCATCATCCACCTCCCCGAGGCGGTGCGGCTCGTCTCCCTGTCGGCCACCGTCTCGAACGCCGAGGAGTTCGGCGACTGGCTGCAGGCGGTTCGCGGTGACACCGACGTCATCGTCTCAGAGGAGCGGCCCGTGCCGCTCGAACAGCACGTGATCGTGAAGTCGAAGATGCTCGATCTCTTCGACTCGTCGGGGCAGGCGGCGACGAATCGCGTGAATCCCGAGCTCAAGCAGCTCGCGCGAGCGGGCGGGCGATCGATCTCCGGCCGCTCGACTCGCGGGCAGCGGGGCGGCGACCGCGGTCGCTACCACCGTGATGCGCGCAGCGGCAATGGGCGTGCAGATCGACCCGAGGTCGTCGCGATGCTGCAGGGAAAGAACCTGCTGCCGGCGATCGTGTTCATCTTCTCGCGGGTCGGGTGCGATCAGGCGGTGCGTCAGGTGCTGCGCAGCGGCATCCGTCTCACCGAATCCGCCGAGCGCGCCGAGATCCGGCAGATCGTCGAATCACGCGCACGCATGCTCCGCGATGAGGACCTCGCGGTGCTCGGCTACTGGGAGTGGCTCGAGGGACTCGAGCGCGGCGTCGCCGCCCACCACGCGGGCATGCTCCCCGCGTTCAAGGAGATCGTCGAGGAGCTCTTCCAGCTGAAGCTGCTGAAGGTCGTCTTCGCGACCGAGACACTCGCGCTCGGCGTCAACATGCCCGCGCGCTCGGTGGTGCTCGAGAAGCTCGAGAAGTTCAACGGCGAGGCGCGGGTGCCGATCACGCCGGGGGAGTACACCCAGCTGACGGGTCGTGCCGGCCGCCGCGGCATCGACGTCGAGGGGCACTCGGTCATCCAGTGGGTCGACGGGCTCGACCCCGAGGCCGTAGCCGCGCTCGCCTCCCGGCGCAGCTACCCGCTCAACTCGAGCTTCCGGCCCACGTACAACATGGCCGTCAACCTCATCGATCAGTTCGGTCGTGAGCGCACGCGCCAGATCCTCGAGCTCTCATTCGCCCAGTTCCAGGCCGACCGCGCGGTCGTCGATCTCGCCCGCACCCTGCGCAAGCAGGAGGAGTCGATGGCCGGCTTCGAGCAGGCGATGCGCTGCCACCTCGGCGACTTCGGCGAGTACGCCGCACTCCGGCGTCGCATCGGCGAGATCGAGCGTCAGTCGTCGAAGGGCAACCCGACGCATGCGCAGCGCGATCGGATGCAGCGAGAGCTCACGGCGGCTCGCAAGGCGATGCGCGCGCACCCGTGCCACGGCTGCGCCGAGCGCGAGTCGCACGCCCGGTGGGCCGAGCGCTGGTGGCGGCTGAAGACCGAGCACGAGCAGCTCTCGCGGCAGATCCGAACCCGCACCGGCCAGGTCGCGAAGCGGTTCGACCGGGTCACCGAGGTGCTCGAGTCGCTCGGCTACCTCGACCGCGACGCATCCGGCGCGCTCGTCTCCACCTCGTCGGGGCGCATCCTGAAGCGCATCTACGGTGAACGCGACCTGCTCGTGGCGGAGTGCCTGCGGCGCGGCATCTGGGACGGCCTCGACGAGGCCGGCATCGCCGCGATGGCGGCATCACTCGTCTACGAGCCGCGACGCGACGACAGCAATGTCGAGTACCGGCTGCCCCGCGGTCGGTTCCGAGAGGCGTTCGAACGCACGACCGACACCTGGGCGGTGCTCGACGACATCGAGCGCGACCACCGGCTGCCCGGCAGCGAGGTGCCCTCACCCGCACTCGCATCGGCGATGCACGCGTGGGCGCGCGGCACGAGTCTCGGAACCGTGCTCGCCGATACCGAGCTCGCAGCCGGCGACTTCGTGCGCCTCTCGAAGCAGGTGGTCGACCTGCTCGACCAGGTCTCGATCGTCGCCGATGCCGAGCTCGGGGCGACAGCGCGATCCGCCATCGACGCCGTGCGGCGCGGAGTCGTCGCGTACGGCGCACCCGCATGAGCGGCCTCCGCCGTCGCTTAGGCTGATCTGGTGCCCGAGAAGTCCCATCGCCCCCTCCTGCCGCTCTGGGGCGCGGTGCTGGCCGCTGCAGCCGGCGGGTTCGCCTACGACCTCGGTTTTCCCGGCGCGAGCATCTGGCCGCTCGCGTTCGTCGGCATCGCACTCGCGCTGATCAGCCTCATCGGCCGCTCGGCGTGGGGGGCCGCCCTCGTCAGCTTGGTCTTCGGGCTCTCGTTCTATCTGCTGCAGGTCTCGTGGACCTCGCTCTACCTCGGCCCGGTGCCGTGGCTCGCCCTCTCGATCCTCGAGGCCCTCTTCGTCGCGGGCGGCGGCGTGCTGATCGCGCTCGCCTACCGGTGGTTGCCCCGGGTGAGCGGCTCACCGTGGATCCGGCTGGTCGCGCTGCCGCTGCTCGTCGCGGGCCTCTGGTGCGTGCGCGAGGCCGCCGTCGGCACCATGCCGTACGGCGGGTTCCCATGGGCTCGGGCGGCGCTCAGCCAGTCCGAGAGCCCGTTCGCCCAGGTGGTGTCGTGGGCCGGCTCGACGGGCCTCAGCTTCGTGATGGTGGCCATCGTGGCCGGGGTCATCGAGTGGGTGCGGGTCGCGGGGTGGCGCCGACCGGCGACCGTGCTGCCCGTCGCGGCGCTGCTCGCCGTGTCGATGCTCGTGCCCGCGTGGCAGACGACGCCGGCGGGTGATCTCCGGGTCGCGAGCGTGCAGGGCAACGGGCCCTCCGGCTACTTCGACGAGCGCGAGCCGGGCGACGTGCTCGCCGCGCAGCTCGCGGCGACCGAGCCCATCCTCGACGAGGAGGGCATCGACGTGCTGCTCTGGCCCGAGGGCGGTTCCGACATCGACCCGACGCGGAGCGAATCCGTCGCCGGCATCTTCGATCGGTTGGGCGAGGAGCTCGATGCGCCGATCGTGCTGAACACCGTGACCGTGCGCGACGACGAGTACTTCAACACCTCGATGCTCTGGAGAGCGGGGGAGGGCGCCGTCGCGCTGTACGACAAGCGGCACCCGGTGCCCTTCGGCGAGTACATCCCCGATCGGGACTTCTGGTACGCGCTCGCGCCGGATCTGATCGGTCTGGTGCAGCGCGGCTACACCCCCGGCACGAACGCGCCGGTGTTCGACCTCGGCGACGCCGTCACCGGGCTCGCGATCTGCTTCGACGTCATCTACGACGACGTCATCTGGGAGGGGGCGCGCGACGGCGCGCAGCTCTACATGTTCCAGACCAACAACGCCGACTTCCGCGGCACCGACGAGAATCAGCAGCAGCTCGCGATCGCCCGGCTCCGGGCGATCGAGACGGGTCGCTCGGTCGTGAACATCTCGACGGTCGGCACGAGCCAGGTGATCGACCCCTCGGGGCGCACGATCGATTCGCTGCCTGCCTACGAGCAGGGCGCGATGGTCACCGACGTCGAACTGCGCGACGGGCTCACGCCGTCGGTCGTGCTCGGCTCGAGTGTGCCGGTCGTGATCGTGATCGGTTCACTGGCGGCATTGATCGCCGCGGGCATCATCGCGCGCCGACGGTCTCGCGACCGCGGCGGCGATGACGACGCCATCGGAGCGGATGCGCCCTAGGCGCCGATCTTCTGGCCGCGACGGGCGCGAAGATAGCTGAGCCGCTCTTCGAGCAGCTCTTCGAGCTCGGCACGGGTGCGTCGCTCGAGCAGCATGTCCCAGTGGGTGCGGGCGACCTTCTCGCCCGAGCGGTCGATCTCGACCGGCTTCGAGTCCACGAGCAGCACAGCGGATGCACCGCAGTGCTTGCACTCCCACGACTCGGGCAGCTCGGCCTCGGTCGAGAACGTCATCACGGTCTCGCGACCGCAGGTCTCGCAGCGATAGGCGTACTCCGCACGGTCTGCGAACACCACGCCGTCTTCACTCTGCAGGCTCTGTGCGCCGATGCGCATGCCTCGAAGGCTCCTGTCCGCCATGGCGTACTCCTCTCGCTCGTCTCTATGTCTAAACGATCAAGCTGGGCATTCCCTTTCCGGAGCCTGAGGTTTACCGGGGAATTCTCAGCTTCTCGCTGCGATGAGCGGGAGCGCGACGTCGGCGCGGTCGGTCACGAGGCCGTCGACGCCGAGGTCGAGCAGTCGCGTCATGTCGGCGGGTTCGTTGATGGTCCAGACATGCACTTCCGCTCCAGCGCGGTGCACGGCAGCGACGAAGCGATCGGTCACGAGCGGCAGCACGCCGATCCGCTCGGGCACCTGCAGTGCACGGGCGCCGTGCAGTGCTCGGTGCATGGCGGACGTCGAACCGGTGAGCGAGGCCAGGCGGGTTCGGATGACTCCGGCGCCGCCGGCGGAGGTCGCCGTGTCGGGCAGCAGCGCCGCGAGGCGTCGTCGTCTGCGCTCGGAGAAACTCGTGAGCAGCACTCGCGAACCGGCGCGGGTCTTCGCCACCGAGGCAACGGTCGCCTCGACCGCGCTCTCGACCTTCACGTCGATGTTGAACCGGGTCTCGGGAAACGCATCGAGCGCCTCTTCGAGGGAGCAGAATCCCTGCCCGTTTCCGAGGCCGATGCGTCGCAGTTCGGCCATCGTGAGCTTCTCGACGTCGACGGCGCGATCGGCGACGCGTTCGAGTGTCGGATCGTGCGCCACCACCGCGACACCGTCGGCGCTCAGATGCACGTCGGTCTCGACGTACTCCGCTCCGATCGCGACGGCCTTGGCGAAGGCGAGGAGGGTGTTCTCGGGCGCTTCGAGGGCGAGGCCGCGGTGCGCGAGCACTCGCGGCCTCGACGGCTCGAAGTAGGCGGTGACCACGGGCCTCCCGTCAGAGACGCGGGCCGGTCGCGCCGGGCGCTTCCGGCGCCTGCGGGGGAGCCGCGGGGGTGAACGCCTTGCCGATGCCCTTCAGCGCCTCGGTGAGTTCGCTCGGCACGATCCAGAGCTTGTTCGACTCGCCCTGCGCGATCTGGGGGAGCATCTGCAGGTACTGGTACCCGAGCAGCTTCGGGTCGGCGTCTCCCTTGTGGATGGCGTCGAAGACCGTGAGGATCGCCTCGGCTTCACCCTGGGCGCGAAGCACAGCAGCCTTCGCATCGCCCTCGGCTTCGAGGATGGCGGCCTGTCGGGCGCCCTCTGCCGTGAGGATCGCGGACTGCTTGGTGCCCTCGGCGGTGAGGATGAGTGCACGACGGTCGCGCTCGGCGCGCATCTGCTTCTCCATCGAGTCCTGGATGGAGTGGGGCGGATCGATCGCCTTGAGCTCGACGCGTCCGACGCGGATGCCCCACTTGCCGGTCGCCTCGTCGAGCACGATGCGCAGTTGACCGTTGATGTTGTCGCGCGAGGTGAGCGCTTCCTCGAGGTTCAGGCCGCCGACCACGTTTCGCAGCGTCGTGGTCGTCAGCTGCTCGACGGCGCCGAGGTAGTTCGCGATCTCGTACGTCGCGGCACGGGCGTCCGTCACCTGGAAGTAGACGACCGTGTCGATCGAGACGACGAGGTTGTCTTCGGTGATGACCGGCTGCGGCGGGAAGGAGACGACCGTCTCGCGCATGTCGACGAGCGGGCGCAGCCGATCGATGAACGGCACGAGGATGTTGAGCCCGGGGCTGAGGGTCTTGTGGTAGCGGCCGAGCCGCTCGACCACGCCGGAATAGGCCTGGGGGATGATGCGGATCGATTTCGCCAACACGACGATGACGAAGATGACGATCGCGATGACGACGATCGCCGCGATGATGCCGGAAACGTCCATCAAGCCCCAGTGCTCCTCTCCACCGGAACGACGACCGCCGTCGCTCCGTCGATACCGGTCACGAGCACACGCTCGCCGACCGCGACATTCGTCTGCTCGGTGATGGGCGACAACCGAGCCGTCCACACGTCGCCGTTCTGCAGTCGCACCTGACCACCCGCCGGGGTGACGGTGCGCACCACCTGGCCGTCGGCGCCGATGAGTGCGTCGATGTTGCTGCGCGTCGGATCGCCGCCACGCCGCAGCATCCGCAGCAGCGGTGGCCGGAGCAACAGGATCAATGCGACCGCGACGAGCGCGGCGATGATGAACTGCGCCCACCACGGAATGCCGAACAGACCCGACAGCAGACCGGCGACGCTGCCGAGCGCGAGCATCAGGAACGTCATCTCGAGCGTGAAGACCTCGATGGTCGCGAACGCGAGGATCAACACGAGCCAGACGATCCACGCGTACTGGGTCAGCACATCCAATTCGTTCTCCTTCGCACGGCGTCTACTGAAACTATCAGGGCGCCTGACCCAGTGGGTCGCGGCGGCGGACTTGATAGTCTCGGTTCGCCTGTTCTGTGCGGACCACGTCCGTCAAGCCCCGAGGAGTTCCCCTGTGACCAACCCGCTCGCCCCCGAAACCCTCGACGGCCGCGTCGCTCTCGTCACCGGCTCCTCGCGTGGAATCGGCGCCGACACCGCCCGCTACCTCGCGGCCGCCGGGGCATCCGTCGTCATCAACTACCGCAGCAAGGCCCCTCGCGCCGAGAAGGTCGTCGCCGAGATCACCGAGGCCGGTGGCACCGCCATCGCCGTCGGAGCGGACCTCACCGACGCGGCATCCGTCGCCTCGATGTTCGAGCGCGCCGCTGCCGAACTCGGCCCGATCGACATCCTCGTGCTCAACGCCTCGGGCGGCATGGAGACCGGCATGGGCGATGACTACGCCATGCGCTTGAACCGCGACGCCCAGGTCAACGTCGTCGAGGGCGCGCTGCCCCACCTCGCTCCCGGAGCGCGCATCGTGTTCGTCACGAGCCACCAGGCGCACTTCATCCGCACGACGCCGACGATGCCCGAGTACGAGGCCGTCGCGCTCTCGAAGCGTGCCGGTGAAGACGCGCTCCGCGCGAAGCTGCCCGAGCTCGAGGCCGCCGGGTTCGAGTTCGTCGTCGTCTCGGGCGACATGATCGAGGGCACCATCACGGCGACCCTGCTCGAGCGCGCGAACCCCGGAGCGATCGAGGCCCGCAAGCAGGACGCCGGCCGGCTGTTCAACGTCGCCGAGTTCGCTGCCGAGGTCGCCTCCGCTGCGGTCGAGCCGGTGCCCGCCGACAACACCCGCTACGTCGGCGACACCTCGGGCTTCGCACGCGAGGGCGATGCCTGAGCACACGCCACTGAGACGACTCGCCTGAGACGCAGAAAGCCCGCCGAAGCAATCGCTTCGGCGGGCTTTCCCGTTCGTTCGAGCTACTCCGCAGCGGGCGTGACGCCGCGTCCGAAGGTGAACGCGCGAACGATCTGCACGATGCCGAGCACGATGAGGCTGATGCCGGCGATGACGAAGAGGATCGCGATTCCCCACAGCGGCGAGAACAGCACCACGATGCCGGCCACGATGCTCAGGATGCCGAAGAAGATCGCCCATCCTCGCGAGCCTGCGTCACTCGACTGGGCGAGCGCGACGATTCCCTCGACGATCCAGAGGATGCCGACGAGGATGCCGAGGAAGATGCCGAAGAAGACGGCCGACTCGCTCGGGTTGGCGAGCACGATGATGCCGCCGACCACGAAGAGCAGGCCCAGGATGATGTCGAGCGTTCGTGCGCCGCCCGAGATGCCCTTCGAGAAGATGCCGAGACCGAGGTAGGCGATGCCGGCGATCAGGAAGTAGATGCCGAACAGCACCGTGATCACGACGGCGGAGTCCTTCGGCCAGAAGGTGATGAGGAAGCCGAAGATGAGCGCGACGGCGCCGCTGATGCCGAGCGTCGCGCGGATGGTGTTGATCGCCGACTTCGTGAGTGACGATGCGTCGAGCGAGAATGACGCGAAAACCCCGGTGGGTTGCGACGTAGACATTGTTGTGTCCTTTCTGGCGGCGGCGGGTGCCGTGCAGGGATCAGGCTATGGCCGTCGGTCGCCTGAGTGTCGGATGTGAATCCGCGAGTCTTCGGATGTCGCGGGGTGACCGTGTGCTGTCGTTGATGCCCGATTTCGGCGAACGCAGGTCGCGACGAGGTGGGCCTGCCAGTATCGGTGCATGGCGGAAGAGGTGCTGAGCGGCGGCAACATGGAAGTCGTGGTGCGGGTCGGCGACACCGTGCGCCGAGTGGCAGGCGAGTGGACCCCCTCGGTTCAGGCGTGGCTGATGGCGATTCGCGGGAGCGGCGTCGAGCAGGTGCCGGAGCCGCGGGGGAGGGACATCGAAGGTTGGGAAGTGCTCGGCTACCTCCCGGGTTCGACGCTCGATCGTGCGGAGCCGGCCGTGCTCTGGTCGTCGGCCGTGCTCGAGCAGGCGGGCCGGTTGCTGCGGCGGATTCACGATGCCGAGGTGCCACCCGGGCTCGCCTCCGGTATCTGGCGTACCCAGCGGCACGATCCGGTCGAGGTGATCTGCCACAACGACTTCGCACCGTACAACCTGCTCGTCGATGGCGAACGACTGGTCGGCGTCATCGATTTCGACATGGCGTCGCCTGGGCCGCGAATCTGGGATCTCGCGTACCTCGCATATCGCCTCGCACCCTTCGCCGAGGATGCCGACGGATTCGACGAGGTACAGGCGAACGGCGGTGAATCCCGGATGACCCGTTTGCACCGTGTGATCGACGCGTACGGCGTTCCGTACGAGGCATCCGCTGTACTGGCGACCGCCGCGGAACGCCTCGAGGAACTCGCCGCATTCACCGATGCCCGCGCGATGGAGACCGAGCGCACCGACCTCGTCGCGCACGCCGCGATGTACCGTCGAGACGCTCAGCGCCTCCACCGTCGCCTGCAACGGCCGGCACAATGAGCGCCGACACGGCGACCGTGCTGTCGCTGCCGTTCACCGGGATGTGGATGGCGCAGAACAGCCCTGCCCGCCGGGTGCCGAGCCACGGGGTCGACCTCTTCGGCGAGCGGTACGCCATCGACTTCGTCGCGGTCGATCGGCATCGACGATCGGCGGAGCGGCGTGACTGGCGCACGCTCGTCTCGACCGAGCCGGCCGAGCGCTTCCGCGGATTCGGGCGATCCATCCTCGCGCCGGCCGACGGCATCATCGTCGATGTCCACGACGGTGAGGCCGATCACGAGGGCCGGCGATCGCAGCTCGCACTGGTGCCGTACGCGCTCGGGCAGGCAGCGCGTGTTCGACAGGGCCTCCACGCCGTGGCGGGGAACTCGGTGACGATCGCGTTGCAGGACGGGCGGGCGTTCGTCTCGCTCGCCCACCTTCGCCTCGGGTCGATCCGCGTCGCGGTCGGCGACGCGGTGACGACCGGGCAGCCGATCGCCGCGTGCGGCAACTCCGGCAACTCGACCGAGCCGCACGTGCACCTGCAGATGATGGACCGAATCGATCCGACTCATGCCGAAGGGTTGCCGCTGGCGTTCCGATCCTTCAGGGAATGGCGACCGCGGTCTGGCCGGCCGTACAACGTCGAGACGGGCATCCCCGGTGAGCGTTCCATCGTCGAACCGCTCGCCTGAACCGCGCAGGAATCGAGAAGCGGCGTCGCGAACGTGCGGCTAGCGTGACGCCATGGACATCACGATTCACTCGAGCTTCCTGCCGCACACCGACCCCGACGCATCCGTGGCCTTCTACCGCGACGCACTCGGGTTCGAGGTCCGAGGCGATGTCGAGTACGAGGGGATGCGCTGGGTGACCATCGGTCCGACGGGTCAACCCGACATCTCGATCGTGCTGGAGCCGCCGGCGGCCGATCCCGGCATCACCGACCACGAGCGCGATCTCATCGTCGAGATGATGGCGAAGGGCACGTACTCCGGCATCCTGCTCGCCACTGACGACCTCGACGCGACGTTCGCACAACTCCAGGCCGTGGGTGCCGAGATCGTGCAGGAGCCGATCGAGCAGGGCTGGGGGGTGCGCGACTGTGCGGTGCGCGACCCTGCCGGCAACATGATCCGTATTCAGGAGGCGCGCTGACGCGCGGTCCGCGGAATCACTCCGAGGCGGCGAGGGCGCGGTCCAGAGCGGCGCGGATGTCATCGGGCGACGTCAGCGGAACGAGCTCGTCGTCGATGAAGATGGTCGGTGTTCCCTCGGCCCCGAGTGCCACGGCCGCGTCGAAGTCGAACTGCACTCGCGCCTCGGTGGCGGGGTCGGCGACCGCCAGATCGTACGCCTCGAGGTCGAGCCCGAGATCGGCGGCGTACTCCCGGAAGACATCGGCCTTCGACACCTGCTGCTCGCCCCACTCGGCCTGGGTCTCGAAAATGCGGTCGTACATCTCCTCGAACTTGCCCTGCTGGGCCGCGGCCTCGACGGCGATCGCCGCGGTGCGCGAGTTCGTGTGCCCGGGCATCGGGAAGTACCGCGTCACGAAAGTCACCTCGCCGGCGTAGTCGGCGCGGAGCTCCTCGACGAACGGGTAGACCGCCCCGCACACCTCGCACTCGAAGTCGAGGAACTCGGTGAACGTCACCGTGCTGCCGTCGGCGACATCGAGTCGGTGACTGTTCTCGGCGACGACCGGCGTCGTCGGTGCCGCGGTGCCCGGCGCCGCTGCAGGCGCCTGGTTGGCCGTGACGGCGAAGACGATCCCCACGGCGGCGACCACGAGACCCCCGATCACGGCGAGCTGGATCTTCGTGCTGTTCTTCATCGCCAAGGTGGAGTGCCTCTCACGCCGGTGCAGGGCGGATGCCTCGGTGAGTCGCGTCTCCGAGGCATCCGTGGGTCTCGATACAGCGTACGGGAGCCGCCCTCGAGCCTGCTGAGCGGGGATCGGACCGCGCTACGCCGCCCAGCGCTCTCTCAGCCATTCCATTCCGGCGACCGCCTCGCGTCGCTGGAATGCGCGGAGCGTCGGCATGTTCGCCGGCGCGGGGAGTCGGGCCTTGTTGAAGAACGCGCCGGTCGTCGCCGCGAGGGCGGCATCGAGATCGCCCTGAGGGACGCCGTCGAACATCGGATGGGCGGAGATCACCGACTCGGCGTCGACCGTCTCGCCGCGGAGTCGAGTGTCGAGCAGGTAGCTCATGCCGTCGAACCACGGCGCACCGATCGCGGCCCACGGCCAGTCGACGAGCCAGACACGGCCGCCATCGTCGAGCAGCATGTTGTCAGCCCGGCAGTCGAAGTGCACGAGGTGATCGCCCGCGACCGCCGCGCCGGCTCGGCGCGACGCCGTCGCGAGCCGGTCGAGGTTGGCGCGAGCCCACTCGGGCAGGTGGCCGACCGCACCGTCGGCGACGAGCTCGTCCCAGCTCTCGCCGTCGGCTGAGACCTCGTCGGCGATGTTCGGGAGATCGATGGCCATGCTGCCGCGCACCCGCGGCAGGACGTGCAGCGCGTCCAGCACGTGGTGCACATCGGATCCGTCCAGACGCGCACCGGGGTGGGAACCGTCGATGTCCCTGAAGATGAGCGCGACCCAGCCGTCGAGCTCGATCCCGCCGAGCAGCTCCGGGGCGGGCAGGCCGCTGGGGGCGGCGCGCATGAAGGCGAGCTCCTGGCGGTGCAGCGCTGTCGTTCCCGCGTTGTGATCGACGTGCGCCGCCTTCACGAAAGCGCGAAGGCCGTCGCTGGTCCGGATGCGGTCGGCACTGCCGGAGGAGAAGCCGCTCGGCTGGCTTCGTGCCTCGACGACCGGTGCTCCGAGGAGGCTCGCGATCTCACTGGTGAGCTCGGGCGGCAGCGCCGCCCACTCGAGACGCTGCTGCACGTGCTGGTTCATCGGACAATCGTAGGGTGCGCTCGCGCGACCGCGCGCGACCTGACCGCCGAGAGTCTCAGTCTTCGGGGATGGCCCGCCCGAACGTCTCGAGGGTGACGACCTCAGGCTCGGGGCCGCCGCGCACGCCGGTGTCGAGCGCGTCGATCGCGGCGAGCTCCTCGCTCGTCAGCTCGAAGTCGAAGACGTCGAAGTTCTCGGCGATGCGTTCGGGTCGCACCGACTTGGGGATCGCGGAGCGGCCTTCCTGCAGGTGCCAGCGCAGCATCACCTGTGCCGGCGATTTGCCGTACTGCTCGCCGATGCCGACGATCACCGGGTCGGTGAAGGTGCTGCGCGTCGAATCGCCGCGGTAGGAGGTGATGCCGCCGATGGGGGACCAGGCCTGCGTGAGGATTCCGTGCTCGGCGTCGGCCGCCCGAACCGCCGGCTGGCTGAAGTACGGGTGCACCTCGACCTGGTTCACGGCGGGCACGACCTCGGTGCGCTCGAGCAGCTTCGCGAGGTGATCGGGCATGAAGTTGCTCACGCCGATGGCGCGCACCCGGCCGTCACCGAGCAGGCGTTCGAGCGCGCGGTAGGCGTCGACGGTCATGTCGAACTCGCTCGGCAGCGCCTGATGCAGGATGAAGAGGTCGATCGTGTCGACCCCGAGCTTGCGGGCGCTCTTCTCGAATGCGTGGAGCGTCTCGTCGTAGCCGTAGTCGCTGATCCACACCTTGGTCTCGATGAAGACGTCGTCGCGGGCAAGACCGGAGTTCCGGATGGCGTCGCCCACACCGCGTTCGTTCCCGTACGCGGCCGCCGTGTCGATGAGCCGATAGCCCGTTTCAAGTGCGGCCTCGACGGCCAGCATCGTGGCCTCGGGCGGGGTCTGGAACACGCCGAATCCGAGCGCCGGGATGGTGACGCCGTTGTTGAGCGTGAGGGTCGTGGAAGTCATGAGCCCATTCGACAGCATCCAGCCCGGTCTGGGGAGTCTCCGACGTGACCAGTACTGGCAGTACCTCCCTCACTGCGACTCGGAGGCCTACCCTCGAGACATGGACAACCGGAGCGAGGTGCGCGAGTTCCTTCGCACGAGGCGCGCCCGCATCACTCCCGAGCAGGCGGGCCTGCCGGCCTACGGCGGCAATCGCAGGGTGTCGGGGCTGCGTCGCGAAGAGGTGGCGATGCTCGCCGGTGTGAGCGTCGACTACTACACGCGTCTCGAGCGCGGCAGCCTCGCCGGGGCATCCGACACCGTGCTCGAAGCCCTGGCCAGGGCGCTGCAGCTCGACGACGCCGAGTCCGCCCATCTGTTCGACCTCGCCCGCGCCGCCAATGCCTCGCCGACGTCCCGACGCCCGCGCCCGAAGACCGGGGAGGTGCGCCCGACCCTGCAGCGTGTGCTCGATGCGATCACCGAGGCGCCGGCGATCATCAGCACCAACCGCACCGACTATCTCGCCGCGAATGCACTGGGCCGGGCGCTCTACTCCGTGGTCTTCGCCGCGCCGCAGCCGAACGGCGCGAGGTTCGCGTTCCTCGACCCGGCCGCCCAGGAGTTCTATCCCGACTGGGATCGCGTCACCCAAGACGTCGTCGCGGCACTGCGCGGCGAGGCCGGCCGAAATCCGTACGACAAGCGACTGACCGACCTCGTGGGGGAGCTGTCGACGCGCAGCGAACGGTTCCGCACGCTCTGGGCGGCCCACAATGTGCGCCACCACCGCACCGGCGTCAAACGTCTCCATCATCCGATCGTCGGCGCCCTCGAGCTGAGTTTCGAGGCGATGGAGCTCCCCGCCGATCCGGGGCTCAAGCTCTCGATCTTCACGGCCGAGCCGAACTCGGTCTCGGCCGACGCACTGAAGATGCTGGCGAGTTGGGCTGCGACAGCGGATGCCGCGGAGCACGCGCCTCAGGTCGGCGACGCCTGATCGGGGGAATGGGCGACGGTTGCCCGCGCGCTAGCGCGGGCCACCGTTCGCGATGTCGCGGAGCGCATCGAGATGCCGGACGAAGGCGGCATGCCCTCTCGGAGTGAGCTGCAACCAGGTGCGCGGCCGCTTTCCGGCATATCCCTTCTGCACGTCGACGAAACCCGCATCGACGAGCAGGGCGACCTGCTTGCTCAGCACGGAGTACGCGTTCGCGAGCGAGGTGGCTGCTTCAGATGTGTTCGGCTCGGATATGGCGGCCCCACTTCCCTGTGTTTCCCGTTCGAAAGGAACCTTCCATTTTGTCAAGTGACTAGCAGGCCCAGTTCGAGCGCAGCTACCTTGGGGATATGCGAGACGAGGATGACTCGGCAGACCGGAGTGAGACGGTCACGAGCGAGGTTGAGCCGCCGTACCAGGCGCTGCTCCCGAACCTCGACCACCTCTCGCGTTCCTCCTTCGCCGCGGGCACGGTGAGTCGTCGACGGATCGATCGGGCGCTACTCGTTCTTGCACTGGTGGCTCTGGCGATCGTGGCCGCGGTCGTCGTGCCACAGCTCGCTGGAGTCTGACACCGCGGGCGGCTTCGTTGCGGTTTCGATACTGTTCGCCGATGGACTCGCGATTCGTCGTTCGGCCGGCACGAGTCGCCGACGTCCCGGGCATGGCTCGCATGCTCGTCGCGTCGTGGCGCGAGACATACCGCGGGATGATGCCCGATCGCGTGCTCGACGATGACGGGCTCGTCGAAGCTCGCGAACGATTCTGGACCGCCGCACTCGTCGACGAGCGGTACCGCGCGAATCGCGTCGCGCTGGCCGAACGGGAAGGAATCGTCATCGGGGTCGCGATGGCCGGCCCGCCGGAAGTGCCGACGGCCGATTGGAGCACGCACCTCTACGTGCTGTACGTCCTCGCGGCAGAACACGGCACCGGCGTCGGCGCGGCGCTCCTCGACGCTGTCATCCAGGGGGACGATGAGTCGGTCGCCCTGTGGGTCGCCGACCCCAACCCGCGAGCACAGGCGTTCTATCGGAAGCACGGATTCCATGCCGACGGCGCAGTGCAGAGCGTGGAGGGTGTCCGCTCGATCCGCATGGTACGAATCCCATCGCAGCACGCGAACTGAGACGTCGCCGAGCGGGGGAGCGCCCGCGGAGATTCACCTCCGCTTGTGCCGCGCGATGGGATAGGCTCGCGCCAACAAGAGGAGATCGACATGGAACTGGTGTTCTGGCTGGCGGGTTTCGGCGTCATGATCGCGTGCGCCACGGTCTTCCTCGTCGTGCGAGCGCGACGTGCTCGACGACTCCCGGGTGATCACGACGCATCGATCCCCGGCGAACGGTCGCACAGCGAAGCGATTGCCGCGGCCCACACGGCCGGCGCCGCTCGCAGCGCCCACTGATCGAACGCACGCACTGCTTGAGTGGGTTGAAGCAGCGCTCGACGACATTCGGCTGCCCCGACCCAAAGTAGCCGCAAACATCGCCGATCAGCTCCGGCGATCAGGATTGGCAACAGGGCCTAGTAGCGTTCCCGCGGGTTGCGTGTGAGTCGTTCCGCCTCGTCGATCGCGTGCTGGCGCGCGACCTCGGCATCCGTCTGCGTCGACGTGCTGCTCGAGGTCCTGCTCCGTCGCTTCTTCAGCCAGCTTGCGATGAAGCCACCGGCGACGAGCGCGACTGCGACAATGCCGAGCGTCAGCCAGCCGCTCGCATCCATGTCCGGTGGGAGGTCGCTCATGTCGGCAGTCTAGGGCTCCTGCAGTCCATCCCGTTCGGCAGTTTCGCGATCCATCTCTACGCGGATGGTTCGTCGTAGGGGTCGGGCAGGTATGCGGTGATGTCGATCGGTTCGGTCGGCGGCAGTTCGATCGCGGGGTCGGTCATGGCGGACTTCCTCACTGAACAAGGCGGTGGTTGTATGCGTGGGCGACGACCTGCAGCCGGGATGCGAGCTCAAGCTTCGCCAGGATGCTCGAGATGTGCGACTTGACGGTCGTTTCGCTGATGTACGCGGACTCGGCGATGTCGGCGTTCGAGAGTCCGCGTGCTGCGAGGAGGTAGACCTCGCGTTCGCGGGCTGTCAGCGCCGCGATCGCCTGCTGATCCGGCTCGACGCGCGCCGACGGCGTGAGGTCGCGGATGAGCGCGAGCGTGGTGGAGGGTGCGTAGACGGAGTTTCCTTCGTGAACGGTGCGAATCGCGGCCAGGAGCAGTTCGGGTCGGGCGTCCTTCATGAGGAAGCCATGTGCGCCGGCGTCGATCGCGTGCGCGACCGCCTCCTGTCGTTGGTGCGTCGTCAGCACGATGACCCGTGAGGTGGGGGACTCAACCAGCACCCTCCGGGTCGCGGTGATGCCGTCGGCCTTCGGCATCCGGATGTCCATGAGGATGACGTCGGGGCGCACCTCGGCGGCAAGGGTGACGATGTCGTCGCCGTCGTGCGCGGTGCCGGCGAACTCGAGATCCGGCTGCGACCGGATGATCATCTCGATGCCCGCGCAGAACAGCACATGGTCGTCTGCGATGGCGACCCGGATGGGTTCACTCATGCGATGGCCTCGATCGCGAGCCTGGTGGGTTCGTCGACCGGGATGAACGCGTTGACGATGAATGCGTCTCCCTCATCGACGGCGGCGGTGAGCCAGCCGCCGGCGATCTGCGCGCGTTCCTGCATGCCGCGGATGCCGCGGCCCGGTCGAGTCGCACCCGTGGCGGAGGCCGGGGTCGCGATCAGGAGCGCCAATCCAGGCCCCCTCCAGTCCAACGTGACCGTCGTGGAGCCGTCGGTGTCGGCATGCCGGACCGCGTTCGTGAGCGCCTCCTGCACGATTCGGAAGACGCTCAACTGCTGGATGGGGGAGAGGGGCTTGCTCTCGCCGTGCTCGGCGTACACGCAATCGAGCCCCGCGCCGCGGACTCGATCCAACAGCGCCTGAAGATCGGTGAGCTTCGGGCGTTCTGCTTCGCCGAGGAGGGGGCTCGAGTCCAGGAGCTGGCGGAGTTCGGTCAACCCGTCGCGTGCCGTGTCCGCGATCGTGCTCAGCGCATTCCGGGTGCCCGCAGCGAGCGAGTCATCCGTCATTCGCGTTCCATCGGCTTGGGCAGCGATCACGGCGAGCGAATGCGCCATCACGTCATGCACTTCCTGGGCGAGCTGCTCGCGTTCCGACAGGGCGACCAGCTCGTCTTCAACCGCCGCGAGATCGCGTTCGAGCGCCTGGGCGTGCCTGCGAGCCGTGTACACCTTCGTGACCATACGAAGCGCCAGGCCGGCACACCAGGCGCCGACCGCGAGGCCGACCGCGATGACGCACGCCGCAGCGAACATCCCGACGACCTCGAACTCGCCGCCGTTCTGGTAGTCGCGGGCGGCTTGCGGCGAGTACAGCACCGGCCATTCAGCAGCGCCGAAGCTGCGGAGCGTCAGGAGCAAGGTCACGATCACCGCGTAGAGGCCGGAGGCCGGCAGCGAGATCCAATGCACGACGTAGCTGCCGAAGGCGCTGATATTGAACAGTGCGTAGAGCAGCGGCAGGTAGGCCGGCCAGCTCGTGTTGCCGAACCTCGCGCTCTCCACCAGAAGCTGCACGACGAGAACCGCACCGATCAAGCCCAAGGCCACGGCCGGCCATCGCTGGGAGATCGCGATCGCGAGGCCGAACGCGATGAACGGCACCACAGCCACGATCGGCCCGAGCGGGGCGTTCCCGAGGCGTCCGGCCTCGGCGATCCACCACAGGACGATGTAGGCCGCGCCGGCGGCAGGTGCGAGGAGAACGAGCCAGCTCGGTCGAAACAGTTTCAGATCCACATGCTCAACGTATGGCCGGATCATGATTCCTCACCTGCGATCGACCCGATCTCCTTCGCCTGGCCCAGCAATCCCATCCTGACGGAGGACATCGCAGTGGTGCCCGCCAACGCCTCGACGTCGGCCCTCGATCTCACACCGCCTAAGATTGGAGAGCCGAGACGAACCTGAGGATCCCGGGGTAGCTCGCGCAGTCGAGGATGCCGTCGTTCCAGACGAAGCCGCGAGCGGGGTAGCTCTCGTCGCTCCCGTCGGGCCCATCGACGAATCCGTCGATCCCGTAGTCGACGTTCTCGAAGTATCCGTCCGCCTCGAGACCGGCGCGAGTCGTCGCCCATGCCGCTTCGTTCATGGGCAACCGGCCGAGTACGACGAACACATGCCTCCACCGGTCCACTTGCAGACCATGCCGTCGGTCGAGTACTCGGCCAGCAGCGGGTAGTCCCAGCTCTGCACGTCGAAGTCGCGCAATGTGAGATTGTCGGCGGCGAGGTCGTCGTAGCCGGCCTTGTCCAACACCGCATCGCAGGGCGCCGACTCAACCGCCGGGGGAGTGGTGACGGTGGGCGAATCGCTCGCTTCGACCGGCTCACTGGTCGAACCCGCGGCTGACGGGGTGACGGCCCCGGTGGCCGGAGCGCAGCCCGTCAACCCGAGCGCTGCGACGAGGGAGACGTAGACCGCGGCGATCCACACAATTCTCTGCTTGCCCGCCATCGTATGGCCGGCGCGACCATCAGACGGGGCGAAGGCGACGACACCGTCCACTGCGGCCGAGTGCGCGCCGCACAGCAATGCGGCTTCGGCTGGGCACGAAGTGCCGACGACGTAGGCCGCTGGCCCGGTTTCGTGCACACATGGCCTCCGCCGGGACCAAGCCAGGGGAGTGGCTGGCGAGTTCGCGGGCGTGACCTGAATGCCAGCTAGGATCGCGGAATGCGCCCGCCAGTTCATGTCCTCGACGCGTTCGGCGCCGCCGGTCCGGCTGCGAGGCTGACGGGTGGCAGAGGGACTGCGTGGCGCGTCGGGAACGTCATACTCAAACCGCTCGACGTGCTGCCCGAAGAGCTCGACTGGTTGCACCTCGCGTCGAGCAACGTGAGCGCTGCGGAGATCCGAATGAGCCTACCGATCATGAGTCGGTCGGGGGAGCTGATCGTCGACGGGTGGACGGCGTTTCCCGTGCTCGAAGGTGAACACCGAGCGGGCAGGTGGGCAGAAACCGCGAGGGTCGCTTTCGAGTTTGCAGACCAGTTCCGAGGAGTCGACCGACCGGACTTCATCGATAGGCGGACTCATGCCTGGGCCCGCGCTGATCGTCTCGCGTGGGATGAGCGCGTACCCGCCGATATCGACGGCGCACCGTTTCTCGCAGATCTGCTCGCGGCGCGTCTGGCCATCTCGGAGTCTCCGGGCATCGTCCATGGTGATCTCAGCGGGAACGTTCTGTTCGATGAGATGCATGTGCCGTCGGTTATCGATCTCACGTTGTACTGGCGGCCCGTCAAGTATTCCGTGGCGATCGTCGCTGTGGACGCGGTGTGCTTCGAAGGAGCGCCCCCTTCGTTGCTCGAAACGATCGAGCCTTCCGACCACTTCTCGCAGTACCTCGTGCGTGCACTGATCTTTCGGATCGCGACCGATTGGTTCAACGAAATCGCCGCTTCACGGCTCGCCGTGTACGAGGACGTCAGCAGGCGTGTGCTGGAACTTGTGTCCGCTGACGGTCGGATCCGACACGAGTAACGTGCCACTCATCAAGTGAATCGCGCATTCATCTGCCGATAGGGCCTCATGCGCGAAGCGAAGCGCTCGGGTTCGGAGACGGTGTCATCACTACGAGGCCGCGATGTGCTCCGTCAGCGTCTTCGCCAATGACGGCACATCCACCGCCGTTGTCGTCTCAACAGCTATCACGGGCAGGCCTGTGATTGGAGCTGCGGACGAGCTGAGCGCCTCCCACTCTGGAAGGCGCCCAGCGTCGGCATGCGCAACGTGGCGATCTCGCGTGAGGAACCGTTCCCGTGCAATTTCAAGCGAGATCTGGCACCAGATCTCGACGCCACGCGGTGCACCAAGTGCGTTGAAGCCGCGACGAAAATGCGAGTCGTCTCGACCTGCCGCCCAGAAGGATTCGACGATCACCGTTCCGCTGAGCATCCTTGCGATCGCCCAGACGTTCTCAGCGGCGACCGCTCCCAGCTGCGACGTCGGCAGCGAGACGTTCATCGCGTCGCTCAGCGCTTCCTTGATCGCATCCTTCGCGATCAGAGGAACCGCGAGTTCTCGAGCGAGCGAACTGGCCAATGTCGTCTTGCCCGCACCCGGAACGCCGTTCACAACAATCAGGAAGTCGATCACGATTCGAGCGTAGATGCAGCGTCTGCTCAGCGCACGAAAACGGATAATGCAGTCCGTTTCCTGGGGTAAACCAGGAGCGCTCCAGCTCGTAACACTGAATGGCGAGACCCTCGGCAAGCCGGCCATCTCGACGACGTGTCGACGAAGCGTCTCGAGTATCTAGCGCCCGAGCCGGAAACTGAGGTATTCGTATCTTTCCCTCGGTGCATTCTCACCGACGCAACGACGCAGCGGATCGCATGGGACAGCAGGTGCGGTCGGTTTGCGTTTGATGGTGCTTCTCCGGGGAACATACTGTCGCATTGGTTGAGCGTTCGATGGAGCTCCGGTGAGGTAGCCGATAATGCACATTATGTCTGAATGAGAATCCCCGATCTGCAGGATTCGCAGGGCCTACCCCGGCCGCGCGGCGCTCAGATGGGGTCGAACAGTCAGATCTGGAACGCCGGGATGAACTCAAGGATGCCGGGATAGCTGGCGTAGTAGAGGATGCCGTCGCGCCAGGCGAATCCGCGCGACGGATAGCTCTCGTCTTCACCGTCCGGTCCGTTCGTGAACCCATCGACTCCACCAGCGTTGTCCCGCTGGAAGCCGGCCGCCTCGAGCTCGGCTCGCGTTGTCTCCCATGTCGCCTCATCCATCGCCAGCTGGCCGACGACGACATTTACGTCGCCGCCGCCGGCCCACTTGCAGACCACACCGTCGGCCGCGAAATCAGAGAGCAGCGGATAGTCCCAGTTCTGGAATTCGAAGTCGACCGGCGTGAGATTTGTCGCAGCGAGATCAGCGTTGCCAGCGTCGTCGAGCGTGGTGTCGCAGCCTGCGAGCTCCACTACGGGTGCGGTGCTCGCCTCAGGGGTGGAATTGACGGTACTGCTGGGAGGTGCCGTCGCCTCCGTCACGGCCGGACCTGGTTGGCTGGTGCAGCCGACAAGCGCAAAGGCGATGACTGTGGTGCCGATTCCGACAATGACCGACTGAGCGGAGATACGCATCCGGTTAGCGTAAGGCTCAGCCGAGAGTCCGAGCGTCCGGGACGCCCCTGTTGTGGGAACTTCGGGGGCCGATCTCGCCCTCTTGATGGGGCGAATCATGCTCATCTCGAACACGACGCAGCCGAAATGGACGTTTCGGGCACCAGCGGACATGTATGTGTAAGTCGAACGAAATGGACGGGGTTACGCGGTGGCCGATGATCTGGACGAACTGCTGCGTCGCTCGCAGCCCGAGCTGGCCGAGCGCAGCCGAAATCTGAGCTTTGCGTTGGATGACCTGGTGAGCGCACAGCCGCTCACCGTCAAACGTCGATGGCGGCCGATGCTTGCCGGCAGCTTCATTGTGTTCGCGCTCGCGGGTGGCGCCTCGATCGCCGCGGCCACGCCCGGCGTGCTCGCGTGGTTCGGGTGGACGGATAACGCGACGTCCCACTCGCGGGGCGAAGAGATCTGCCATGAAGGGTTCCGCGTCGTTTCGGCCTCGAAACAGGACTCGGAGTCGGATTCAATACACGCTGCTCGGGAGTACCTCGCGACGCTCGATATCAACGCCGTCGACATCAGCGAGCAACTTGCCGAACAGATCCAGGACGGTGGAGGACCGAGGAACCCCGAGTCCGTGGCGCGCAGCATGGCCATTTACGAGCTGACGGTTGAGCACGTCGCGAGCCTCGGCCTCCCGACCGAGGATCTGTCCATCGAATCGGGCGGCCTCTGCGACGGGGGCGAGCGATGACCCGGGCATCGAGCCCCCGCGTGGCGGAGCTGACCAGCGCACTTCGCGCCAACTCATCCGATCTGCTTGCCTATTTCGAGCGACGCACCGAGCCCCGTGCCGACGCGGCCGATCTGCTCAGCGACACCATGATCGTCGCTTGGAAGCGAGTCGACCGCCTCCCCACCGACGAAACAGATGCCCGAAAGTGGCTCTTCGGTATCGCGTCCCGGGTCCTGTCTGCTTCCCACCGCGCAAGCCGGCGCCGGCACGCTGCCGTCGAGCGCCTTCGCGATGAACTCACTCGCGCAAGGCTGGTCACACCGACCGAGGTGGAGTCGCTCGAGGAGTCCGAGCAGATACGTGCCGCGATAGCGAGACTGCCTCGCCAACTCCAGGAACTTGTCCGACTGGTCCACTGGGACGGATTCAGCCTGATCGACGCGGCCGTCGTGACAGGAACCTCCGCATCGACCGCGCGCTCACGGTACGCCCGCGCCCGTGAGCTCCTGCGCGACCATCTCGGCCCAACAGCCACTGAGATGCGGTCCACGTCCGCCATGACCGAGCAGTAGCAACACTCGACGCACACGAGGAGCACACACATGGATGTTCAGCCGATCGATCCCGCCGCTATCGACCTGCCCGTCACCAAGTCGATCGATATCACCGCCTCCCTGCGGGAGGCTCTCGTCTCAGGAGTCCGAGATCTGGGGAAATCTGGATAAGGGACTTCACCATCAGAAGTGGCAAAGGTCGGATGCTGCACTGTGCTGAAGCCCACCATGACTCCCCTCCTCCCCCGAGTGCACGTAACAATGCCAGGACGGCCGCCGTGTCGGCTGCGGAAATTGCTGTCCGGTCATCGGAGCACAGTGGTAGAACGGCGGGATGCACAAGATTCTCACGTTCCCTGAGCAGCTGCGGCTGATCAACGAACGGTCGGCCGCCTTCCGCACTGCGGTCGCCGCGGCGCCGAGCCTCGACATTCAGATGACGACCCATCCCGCGCGGACGTTGTTCGATCACGTGCAACACGTGGGCATGGGTCGCCGCAAGGCAGCCGCCATCGTCACCGCCGGGCCCGCGGACGGTCCGCCAGAGGAGTCGGCATGGGGAGGCAGCACGGGTGCGCCTCGGGAGCGCGAGGCTCTCCTGGCCTGGTGGGTCGAGTCAGTAGAGCACCTGGCGAGTGTGCTGCGCGAGGCGGGCCCGGATCGCGGTTGCTGGACATGGTGGGCGGACTCACCGTCACCGCAGACCTCAGGGGCCTGGGCGCGGCGCCAGCTCCACGAGATCGCGGTGCACACCTACGACGTCCAGCTCACTGGGGGTGCCCCGCAGCCGATACCGGAGAAGATCGCCCTCGACGGTTTCGACGACTGCCAGTTCACCCTCTGCGCGACGACGGTCGCCTGGCCACACGACCCTGCCATCGTCGACTACCACGCCACTGAGGGCCGCTCCTGGCGCCTCCGGCTGTCCCACGACGGCGCACAGGTCGCCCACATCGCGCCCGCTGTCAGCGAGGACCCCGACACGGCCAACGCCTCCGCCCGAGGCACGGCCAGTGACCTGGTCCTGTTCTTCTACGGACGCAGAACGCTGGATTCGCTTCAGTTCGAAGGCGAACGTCGTATCTTCGATCAGCTCGGAGCCTGGGACCCGTCCGTGTGACAACCGACGACATGCGATCTCGTGCGCCCGAAGGCCGAGGCCGCAGCAACGTCGCAGGTATCCGGCTCGTGCTTCGCATGTGGTTCGTCAGCTGTGCTGCGCACGCTTGAGGAGCAGGTAATCGATACTCGAACCTCCAGCGACGACGTGCTGGACAAGACGGGCCTCGATGCGGCTCTCGGCGACGATGCCGCGCCAATCGAGTCCAGCGGCTGCCGCGGCCCGAATTGCTCCATCGAGTTCGTTGAGCACCGGCACAAGATCCTCGACAGCGGGCTTGGCGGTCCCCCAGTCGGTTCGAAGGCGCACAGCGACAGGATCCGTCTCAGGAAGACTACGATGCGCTTTCGAGGGCTGTCCGGCCTTCACAGGCTGACACGAACCCTGCGACCATCGAAGCTGACGATGTCGCCGAGCTGCAGCTGCCGTCCACGTCGGCGATCAACTTCGCCATTCACGGCCACAGAGCCGTTGATGATGGCCTCTTTCACGTCTCCACCAGAGTCGAGGAGCCCAGCGAACTTCAGGAACTGCCCGAGGCGAATGATCTCGCCGCCGATCGGGACGTCGTCGATCGGAGCCGGGTTGGTCATCCCCGAATGTTAGTCGACCAGGTTCCGGCTCCTCAGCCTGTCCTCATCGGACGACCGCAAGCGGATCCCTCTGAATCCGGCAGCCACGCAGATCTGGAAGGCGCCTGCGGCGACCGGATTCACGCCGCAAACGCTACCGGAGGCGTGACCCTGCGCCGTGCGTTTGCCGGTCCCCCACCGCTCGTGTTCGGTCTAGACGAGCGTGACCGGGTGACGGAAGACTGGCGCCATGCGGAAACTGATCTACGGCATGAACGTGAGCTTGGACGGATACATCGCCGCTCCCGGCGACGACCTCGGGTGGAGCGAGCCGAGTGACGAACTGTTCCAGTGGTGGCTCGATCAGGAACAGGCGATCGGCCTGCTGCTGTATGGGCGCAAGCTGTGGGAGATCATGAGTTCCCACTGGCCGACCGGCGACCAGCAGCCCGATGCCACCCCGGCACAGATCGCCTTTGCGCGGAACTGGCGGGACACGCCGAAGGTGGTCTTCTCCTCGAAGATCGACACGGTCGACTGGAACGCGCGTCTGGTCACCGGCGACGCGGTCGCGGAGATCACCCGGCTCAAAGCCGAGGACGGCGAGCCGATGAGGGTCGGTGGTGCAACGCTCGCCGGGGCGGCCATGCGGGCCGGACTGATCGACGAGTACACGATCGTGACACATCCGGTCATGGTGGGCGGCGGCACACCGTTCTTCGCTGCGCTGGACAGCTGGGTGCACCTGAAGCCGGTGGAGACGCGGACGTTTCCCGGCGGGGTGATCATGACCAGGTACGAGACGAGGCGCTAGACGCGGCAACTCCAACCGGATCTCGCCGCCAGAGCGCCGTTCCGCAAGCCACTCGTGGATCGCTAGAGTGGCACGCGATCCAGCGAAGCGAACTGTCCGCATTGCACGACGTGTCGAAGACGATCCCCCGAGGAAGCCAGCCGATGACCATCGCCCCCACTCCCCCTCCGGCCGGCTGGTACCCGGCGCCGGACGGATCGTCGGCAACCTGGTGGTGGGACGGCGCACGATGGACGCAGCAGCAGCAGCAGCAGCAGCACCACCAGTCCAACCAGCCACTCGCGACCACCAACGCCCTCGCCAGGCTCGCGATGGCAACCCAAGTGCTCCTGATCGTCTGCGGCGTCATGTCCGTCGCCACCATCGGAATCGAGACGTTCGGAATCAGCGCGGTCACGAATTACCTCAACGGTCTCAACTCCGCCATCGGCGTATTCGACATGTACGACCAGAGCACGTTCGTGGTCTCCATCATGTCGTCTGTCTCGATTCTCGCGACCGGCGCGCTCTGGGCCATCTGGCAGTACCGCGCTGTCAAGCAGGTCACTGGCCGAATGCGCCGCTCAGCCGGCTGGCACGCTGGATCCTGGTTCGTGCCCATCATCAGCTTCTGGTTCCCGTACCAGAACATCTCGGACCTCTGGCGAGCCATCGGGCGCACTCGGCCCTCGTGGCAGATCATGTGGTGGCTGCTCTGGGTCCTCGGCAACGTCGTCATCCAGCAATCGAACCGCATCTACATTGCCGCTGACGACCTCGACCAGCTCCGCGTCGCGATGTGGTTGATCATCGTGGGCGAGACACTCCGCCTGGCAGCCGCGCCGTTGGCATGGCTGGTCGTCCGCGGCATCACGGGAGGCATCCTGCGCTCCACTGTTCCCGCACATTCGCTGGCGGGCTGACGACCGCGTTCAACACGAGTTGGTTTCTGGATCGTGGCCGCTCTCGGCTCGGCCTTCAGCATGCTCGTCGACGGAGACCGACCCGATGGCGTAGAGCGCGCTCTGGTGATACCTTGCAGTTCTAGGTATCTGGATGCTCTAGGCATCCCCCGGTCGCGATTGGAGCACGCATGCGCATCGGCAAGGACCTGGTGGCCGCTGCGGCCACCCCGGTGGTCCTCGGCATCCTCGCCGAGGGCGAATCGTACGGCTACGCGATCCTGCAGCGGATCACGGAGCTCTCAGACGGTGAGCTCGAGTGGAGCGACGGCATGCTCTACCCCCTGCTGCACCGGCTCGAGCGACTCGGCCACGTCGAATCCGAGTGGCGCCAGTCATCCGGCGGGCGGCCGCGCAAGCACTATCGGCTGAGCGCACAGGGTGCGTCGACGTTGGCCGACCATCGCCGGCAGTGGTCGATCGTCGGCGGGGTGCTCGACCAGGTCTGGCCCGGCGACGGC
This sequence comes from Agromyces cerinus, assembly GCF_016907835.1. Lineage (NCBI taxonomy): Bacteria > Bacillati > Actinomycetota > Actinomycetes > Micrococcales > Microbacteriaceae > Agromyces > Agromyces cerinus. Next base: position 1,430,035 of record NZ_JAFBCT010000001.1, read on the forward strand.
GACAAGCGACAGCCGCGCCTCGCGCTCGGATTGGGCTGATCATGACGACCGAACATGCCCCTGCCCTCGACGAGCTCATCGCATCATGGCGCGAATGGATGGAGCGGCGCGACGCCCTGAGCGTCCGCGACGTCGACGAACTCGAATCGCACCTGCGCGATCGGGTGGACGCCCTCACGGCCGCTGGTCTCGCCGACGACGAGGCGTTCCTCATCGCGGTCAAGCGCCTCGGGAGCATGGACGACCTCTCACGCGAGTACGCCGCCGAGCACTCGGGCCGCCTCTGGAAGCAGCTCGTGCTCCACGACTCGTCGGACTCCGAGGGCACGGATGCCTCGAACGGCACGATGCCGTTCGTGCGGCGCGCCAACGGGCTCACGATCGCCCTCCTGCTCGGCGTCGGCGCCGGGATCGCGGTGAAGGCGACCGAGCTGCTCACCGGCGATCCGGAACTCGTCTTCCGGAACATCGCGGTCCTCGTGCTCCCCTTCCTGGCCGCATGGTTCGCCTGGCGGCGGCGACCGCCGATGGGCACGCTTCTCGGCGTCGCAGGCGCCTTCGCGCTCGTGGCGCTCGCCCTGAACCTCTACCCGTTCGACGGAGGATCCTCGACCGACACGGTCGCGACGCAGAACTCCGCGACCGCCGTGCTCGCGACCATCGGCTCGATCGTCGCGCTCTGGCTCGTCACGGGCATCGTCGACGCCGGCGGTGTCTGGCGGAGCGACCGCACTCGGATGGACTTCCTGCGTTTCAGCGGTGAATGGCTCGTCTACTACGTGCTCATCGCGATCGTGGGCGGCGCTTTGAGCGGGCTCACCGTCGCGGTGTTCGCGTCGATCCAGGTCGATATCGCGCCGTTCATCGTCGAGTGGGTGCTGCCGTGCGGGGCAGCGGGTGCGATCCTCGTCTCCGCCTGGCTCGTCGGCGCGAAGCAACGCGTCATCGAGAACATCGCCCCGGTGCTCACGAAGGTGTTCACTCCGCTCTTCACGCTCATGATGCTCGCACTCATCGTGGCGTCGGTCATGCAGTGGAACCTCGTCGACGGCAGCCGTGAACTGCTCATCGCCTTCGACCTCGTGCTCGTCGTGGTCGTCGCGCTCCTCGTGTACGCGATCTCAGCGCGCGACCCTGCGCTCGCCCCCGGCTGGTTCGATCGCCTGCAGGTGCTCATGCTCGTGGCAGCGCTCGTCGTCGATGTCATCGTGCTCGTCGCGATGATCGCCCGTACGGGCGAGTTCGGGTTCAGCGCGAACAAGACGGCGTCACTCGGGCTGAACCTCATCCTTCTCGCAAACCTCGCGTGGGCCACGTGGCTGCAGATCGGCTTCGTGCGTCGGCGCGTGCCATTCGGTCGTGTCGAGTCGTGGCAGACCGCGTACCTCCCGGTCTACCTCGGCTGGGCGGCGATCCTGGTGTTCGCCTTCCCGCCGATGTTCGACTTCGCGTGACCCGTCCCGCCCCCCTCGGCTGCGGACTGCTCGAGCGGGGGCATGGGCGATGATTGGTTGCATGGCAGCCGAGCGCGAAAGTGCGATCGTCGTCGAGATCTCGGAGTTCGACGAGGTCCTCGATGACCACAGGAAGGCGCTCGACCCCTCCCGGGAGTGGGGAATGCCGGCGCATCTCACCATGCTCTACCCGTTCGTGCGACCGGCTGATGTGAATCACACCACACTGTCGAGGCTCGAAGCCGTGGCGACGAAGGTGAGTCCGTTCGATGCGGTCTTCGACGACTTCGGTTGGTTCGCCGATCAGGTGGTCTGGCTCGCACCGTCGCAACCGGAGAAGTTCGAGCACCTTATCCGCCAGGTGGTCGACGCGTTTCCCGAGTGCTCTCCATACGGCGGGGCACACGACGACGTGATCCCTCATGTGACCATCGGCGATGGAGGCGATGTGGAACTCATGCGTGCTGCGGCGAGTGCGATTCGTCCTCGGCTTCCGCTCACGACGAGAGTCGCGTCTCTCAGCCTCATGGCGGGATCGAGGGAACCAGGATCTTGGCAAGTCGTCGAACGAGTGAGGCTCGGTCGCGCCCGATAGTGATGCGGTGCGGTTCGGTCGCCAACGGTCGATGAAGCAGCCGCGAAATGTCGGGACTGACTTAGGCGGCGGCGGCCCTCGTCGCGCAGAGGAACACCAGGATCGCTCCCCCGATCATCGCGACGATCGCGCCCCAGTATGCGACCGGCGCGAGGAGTACGCCTCAGCTTGCGGCCACCGAGACGACCACGAGCAGGAGCAGCAACCCGGTGAATACCCAGGCCACCACACTCCGCGGATCAGTCGTCGTACGAGTCTGCAGCGGCGGCATCCTGCCTGCCGCGCTGGCGCTGCCATCGAACTGTTCGCGCGAGCAGTGAAGTGGGCGTGAATTGCGGGTCATCCTGGTGCACGAGCTCATTGCGAACCGCGCGAATGGCGAGGGGAATGCACAGCATGATCCCGATGATCGCGCTCCAGACGAGGAAGTCCAGAACGAACTGCATCAGCTCGGGGTGCCGTCGGAGACGGCCGTCCGGCGCCGAACGTCGAATTTGCGCATGGCGCAAACCTAGTCCCAGCCCACGCTCCCCGCACGAGGTCAGTCCCGATACGCCGCCAAGAAGACACGGACGCCGGATTCCAACCCGGCCTCGACTTCGGCTTCGGTGATGGCATCGAATCGACCGGTCATCATGATCCGGTTGCTCGGGATCCAGAGCAACAGCCCCGCCAGCTGATTCGCCGCGATCCGCGGCTCCTCGATGCTCAGCCAGCCGCGCTCGCTCGCGCCGGCGAGCAGATCGGCCATGTGGCCGAGCGTGTGCTCGAACGCCCCCTCGTAGTAGGCGCGGCCGATGTCGGGGAAGCGCGCGGCTTCGGCGATGACGAGGCGGCGGAATCGTTGCACCCGACGATCGAGCACCGAGTCGGTCAACAGTCGGGCGAGTGCCCGCACGACGGCTTCCCCATCGACGTAGGCATCGATGTCGAGGCGCACGATCGAGTCGTGCACCCGGTCGACGACATCGGAGATCAGTGCCCGGAAGAGCCCCTCCTTGTCGCCGAAGTACTTGTAGACGGTCTGCTTCGAGGCTGATGCCGCTGCCGCGATGACATCGGTGCTCGCGCCGGTGTACCCGTCGAGGACGAATGCGTCCAAGGCAGCGTTCAGGATGCGAGCTCGTGTCGCCTCGACTCGTGGATTGGTGTTCATGACTTGACTCCTCCGGTACCCGTCAGTACTGTACCACTCAGTACCGTACTGAACGGTACCGTTCAGATGAAGGAAGATGCTCATGACCCAGTTCACCCACTCCGCCGATGGCACGCAGATCGCATTCGACGACCTCGGCCCTGCGGACGCCCCCGCTGTGATCCTCGTGCACGGCGCCACCGCATACCGTGCCATCTCCCCCAGTGCCGCAGCGCTCGCCGCGGCCGGCGGACTCCGCGTCATCACCTACGACCGGCGCGGTCGCGGCGAGAGCGGCGACGCCGAGACCTACGCCGTCGAACGCGAGATCGACGACATCGCCGCGCTCCTCGAGCACGTCGGCGGCGCCGCTCTCTTGCTCGGCGAGTCCTCTGGCGCCGTCCTCGCGCTCGAAGCCGCCCTCGCCGGTGTGCCGGTCGCCGCGGTCGCCACCTTCGAGCCGCCGTTCATCGTCGACGACGCCCGTCCGCCGATCCCGGCGGACTACATCGCGAGGCTCGACGCCTTCGCCGCAGCAGGCGATCGACTCGGAGCCCTTCGGTACTTCTCGCTGGAGGCGGTCGGGCTGCCCTCGGAGATGGTCGACCAGATGATGGCTTCTCCGTTCATCGCGGCGGTGGAGCCCTTCGCCGACACCCTTCGCTACGACGCTCGCATCATGGGCGACACGATGGCCGGCGACGTCGCCGCGCTCGACCGCTTCGTGTCGATCCCGGTTCCCGTCACGGTCCTCGTCGGCGAGTCGACGTTCCCGTCCATCAGAACCGGCGCTGCAGCCTTCGCCGCGGTCGTGCCCGGCAGCGAGCTCGTCGTCGTTCCCGGCGGCGACCACCAGCTTCCGGCAGATGCGGTCGCTCCCATCCTCCGTGCCATGGCTGTGAGCGCCTGACATGGCCAGGACCATCACCGCCGAGCTGTTCGCGAGCCTCGATCTCGTGGTCGAAGCGCCGGAGACCTGGCACTTCCCCTGGGTCGGAGAGGAGATGCTCGCAGAGGTGGCTCGTGAGCAGGGCGAGGCATCCGCTCTGCTGCTCGGGCGCCGCACGTACGAGGTCTTCGCAGGCTCGTGGCCGAATCGCGGCGACGACGTGCCGCTCGCCCGCCAACTCAACGCGATGCCGAAGGTCGTCATCTCGAGCACGCTCGACTCTCCGACCTGGCACAACACCGAGATTCTCGGCTTCGATGACCTCGTCGCGCTGAAGGCCGGCGGGAACGGTCGTCTCACCGTGGCCGGAAGCATCCGTCTCGTCGAATCCCTGCTCGCCCACGGCCTGCTCGACGAGCTCCGCCTCCTCACCCACCCGGTGGTGCTCGGCGAAGGGCGACGCCTGTTCGACACCTACGAGGGGCCACGCGCCGACCTCGAGCTCGTCGAATCCCGAACCCTCGAACGCGGCGTGCAGCTCACCGTCCACCGACCGAGCGCGCGGCACTGAAGCACCAAAGACGAAGCACCAAACACGAAGCACGAACACGGAGAAGGAGCACGCACATGTCCCAAGGGCAGTCCTACCTCGACAACGTCGAGACCTCGACCGGCATCACGCCTCGCCGTTTCATCGAACTCGCAGATGAACGCGGACTCGGAGCCGCCGGCACCAAGACCGGCGAAGTCGTCGCATGGCTGAAGACCGAGTACGCACTCGGGCACGGCCACGCGATGGCCATCGCGCAGGTCATCAAGCACCGCGAGACCGTCGACATCAAGAACGCCGAGACGACGCCCGAACCGCCCATCAGCATCGGCCGGCTCTGGCTCGACGGCAAGGACACCAGGCCCTGGTGACCGGTCGCCGCCGTGCAGATCAGGCGCCCTGCGGTCGCCTCGACCCCACCACGCCGCCCTTCGCGAGGTTCATGTACCAGTTGTAGAGGTCCGATCGCTCCGACTCGAGTGCGGCATACAGCTGTCGTGCGTCGTCATCGTCCGAGAGCAGGAGGTACCGCTCGTCGTCCATGATGGCGCCGACGCCCCGGGAGAACACCTCGTGGTGATTCTGGTCCTCCTCACCGACCTTCGAGCGCGCATGATCGAGGTACGACCTGAGGATCGGCAGGTATACACCGCCGGCCAGGCGTTCCTCCGCCAACACCTTGGACCTCCGGAAGAAGATGCCGAGACCGCGGGCGAAGTCTCGAGCGAACTGCTCAGTTCGGGGATCATCGGATTCGGCACCAGCGGAGAACGCGAGTGCGAACCGCTCCGCGAGCCCCTTCGGCGACACGCGGAACCGCAACAGGTCACGTTCGGTGCCGGGAACCGCCAGCTCATAGCCTCGCCGATACTTCTCGGCGAACGAGGCCCGCGCGGTTCCCCGATGCGTCGGCTGCCACGAACGCTCGGCCACCCACCTCGACACGACGGCGAAAACGTGGTCCTGGTCGAAGACCTGGGATTCCGCGTGAGCCAGGCTCGTGCGAATGTCGGAGAGGAGCTCCAAGAGCACCTGACCGTCGTGCAGGATCGTGATGTTGATGCTGTGCGGTACGACTCGTGACGTCACGTCGCCAGCGTAGATGATGCAGCGGATGCCGCTGCGTGCACCTACTCGTTCGTGTGACGCTCGGCGTACTTCTCGAGTCGGCGGCCCGTCGCGGGCATGCCGAGCTCGTTGTAGGGCCCACCGACCTCGTGCTCGGGCAACCGCTCGTCGGTCGGGCAGACCAGCACGGTGTTGGGCGTCGAATGATCGATGAAGTGCTCGAACATGGGATGCCCGCAGATCGGACACGCCTTGCCGTCGGTGGGCTCGAGCGGCGCTTCATCCGCTGGAGTCGGCGGGTTGCTGAACACGGGCTCGAGCACCCGGTCGACCTTGTCGAAGAAGTGGGTGAACGCGTTGCCGTCGTCTCGGCTCGCTTCGTCACGTGCCATCATGCGCCTGATGGTACGCCCGCTGCGCACCGCGCCGCCACTGCCTCCTTCGCGCCGAGTTCGCGGAATTCAGACACGGCACCGGGAATAGGCTTGGCACATGACGGATGCCTCAGCGACACGACAGGTCACGATCATCACGGGCGCGAGCCGCGGAATCGGTGCGGCGATCGCCGAACGCCTCGCCGCAGACGGGCACGACCTCGTGCTGACGTACCGCGAGCGCCGTGACGAGGCCGACGCGGTCGCACGTCGGTGCGCGGCATCCGGTGCTCGGGTGCTGCTGCTGCAGGTCGACCTCGCCGACCTCGAGGCGACGGCGACCGTGGTCCCCGCGGCGATCGCCGAGTTCGGCCGGGTCACCGGCCTCGTCAACAACGCGGGCATCACGGGGCGCATCGGGGGCTTCCTCGAGGCGAGCCTCGACGAGAGCGAGGTGCTCTTCCGCGTGAACGTGCTCGCCCCCATCGCCCTGACGCGCGCGGCGATCGCCCACATGGCGACCGATCGCGGCGGCGAAGGCGGCAGCATCGTGAACATCTCATCGGGTGCGGCCCGCAGCGGCGCCCCGAACACCTACATCCCCTACGCCATAAGCAAGGCGGCGCTGAACGCGCTCACGACGGGCGCATCCAAGGAGTTCGGCCCCGTCGGCGTGCGGGTCAACACCGTCTCCCCCGGCACGACGCACACCGAGATCCACGCGACGGCCGGTCGGCCGAACGCTCCGGAAGAGCGTGCTCCGAACATCCCGATGCGTCGCGCAGGCGAGCCGCATGAGATCGCCGGTGCAGTCGCGTACCTCTTCTCAGCGGATGCCTCGTACACCTCGGGCGCCGACATCCGCGTCGCCGGCGGCAACTGACGAGACCCGGTTCAGGCTTCGCCGAAGCCCGACTCCGCGAGTGCCGCCAACGCGTCGACCGCTTCGCGACCGCTCAGGTCCCTGCTCGTGATGTCGACCTGCGCGCCCTTGGTGAGGCCGAGCGACATGATGCCCAGAAGGCTCTTGGCATCAGTGCCGTTCACGGTGACCTTCTGCGGGAACGTGCTCGCGAGCTTCACGAGCTCGGCGGCGGGCCGAGCGTGCAGCCCGTCGGAGTTCACCAGACGGATGCTCCGGGTGTAGCCGGATGCCGCGGCAGCGGGGCTCGCGGCATCCGCCTCCGCCCGTTCGCCGACCGCGCCCGCGCTCGCCGCGGTGGCCGGCCCCCGTGCCGACTCGGCGGCCGCCACGACCACCTCGAGCGGGTCCCCCGCCTCCGCAGCGACCGCGGCGGCGACCCCGCCCTCGACGAGCGGTGCGTCGACGATGCGCACCCGCTCGCGCACCTCGTCGTCGAGGAAGTCGAGGGCCGTCTCGGCAGTGAGGATCGCAGACCCGAGATCGCAGAGCACCACCACACCCCGACCCGAGTCGGCCTCGGCGATGCCGGCGGTCACGAGATCGAAGCTCGTGCCGATGCGGCCGTCGTCGGTGCCGCCTGCGGCGACGAGCGCAGCCGTCGGCGCCATCTGCCTCGCCAGCTCGACGAGCCCTGCGGCGATCGCCGCCGAGTGCGAGACGAAGAGCACGCCCACCTTCTCCGGGGTGCCCATCTCAGGCACCCGCTGATGCCGCCGCCGCATCCGCGGCAGCTCGGAGCAGCAGCGCACTCGACTCGGCCCCCGGGTCGCGATGCCCGGCCGATCGTTCACCCAGGTAGCTCGCACGGCCCTTCCGCGCCACGAGCGGCTCGGTGGCGACCGCGCCGGCTTCGGCCGCATCAGCGGCCGCGGCGAAGACGCCTGCGGCGTCGATGCCTGCTGCGGCCGCGGCATCCGCTGCGTCGACGGCGGGTGTCCACGCGTCGATCATCGTCTTGTCGCCGGCCTCCGCCTTACCGCGCGTGACGACCCCGTCGCGCGCGGCCGTGAGGATGGCCGCGATCGCCGGGCCGTCGAGCGAGACTGCGCTGCCGGCGGCCGCGGCGGCCTTCAGGTACGCGGTTCCGTAGAGCGGACCGGCTGCGCCGCCGACCGTCGAGATGAGCGTCGTCGCGACGAGCTTCAGCACATCCCCGGGTGTCGAACCGGCAGCGAGGTCGTCGAGCTTCGGCAGCACGGCCTGGAAGCCCCGGTCCATGTTCTCGCCGTGGTCGCCGTCGCCGATCTCGCGATCGAGCGTGATCAGCTCGACTCGGTGATCCGAGATCACCTGTGCGCTTCGTCTGACCCAGTCCACGGCCCAGGTGATGTCCAATCCCACCGAGATTCCCCCTTCGATCCTGCTTCTACCGGCCCCACCGCAGCGCAGCCGTCTGCACCGGGGCATCCCACAATTCGACCATCTCGTCATCGAGCTTCAGCAACGTGATCGACATGCCCTGCATCTCGAGCGCGGTGATGTGATTGCCCACGAGCGATCGGGCGATCTCGATGCCGCGCTCTTCGAGCACCTCCGCCGCCCTGCGGTAGGCGAGGTACAGCTCGATCTGCGGAGTACCGCCCATGCCGTTGACGAAGAGCAGGGTGCGCTCGCCGCGCTCGTACGGAAGGTCCTCGAGGATCGGTTCGAGCAGCCGGTCGACGAGTCGATCAGCGGGCTCGAGCTTGACACGTTCGCGCCCCGGCTCGCCGTGGATGCCGATGCCGATCTCGATCTCGTCTTCGGCGAGGGTGAAGCTCGGCTCCCCGGCGTGCGGCACGATGCAGGCCGTCAGGGCGAGCCCCATCGAGCGTGCACCGGCATTCACCCGCTCCGCGACGGCGACGACCTGGTCGAGCGAATCCCCCCGCTCGGCAGCGGCGCCGGCGATCTTCTCGACGAGGACCGTGCCTCCGACGCCGCGTCGGCCCGCCGTGTAGAGCGAGTCCTTGACGGCGACGTCGTCGTTGGTGACGACCGCGCGCACCTCGATGCCGTCTGCGGCGGCGAGATCGGCGGCCGTCTCGAAGTTCAGCACGTCGCCCGTGTAGTTCTTCACGATGTGGAGCACGCCGGCTCCTCCGTCGACCGCCTTCGTCGCGGCCAGGATCGGGTCGGGCGTCGGTGAGGTGAACACTGCGCCCGGCACGGCGGCATCGAGCATGCCGAAGCCGACGTAGCCGGCATGCAGGGGCTCGTGCCCGCTGCCGCCGCCGCTCACGATGCCGACCTTGCCGGCGATCGGCGCATCGGCGCGCACGACATGGATCGGATCGAACTCGACGCGCACGAGGTCGGCGTGGGCGAGACCGAAACCGGCGACCGACTCGTCGACGACCCGCTTGGGATCATTGATGATTTTCTTCACGACATCCCTTTCCCTCAGACAGCGGGCGCCGTGCAGCCGTGCAGCGACGTCGACGCAGCATTCCTCCGCCAACCTACGCCCGACATGCCGCCAACCGTAAGGGGCAGCGCGAAATCTCACCCGCCCCATTCCCCGCAGATGCCGGTCTGAGTATCGTTGGCAGTGTTCCGCCCCTGGGCGATGCCCTCGGGCTAGCGAAAAGGATGGATGGTCAACGTGGACAATCTCGGAGTGTTGTTCCTCAGCGAGCTCGTCGGTACCGCGATGCTCGTGCTCCTCGGCTGTGGTGTCGTGGCCAACGTGGCCCTCGCCAAGACGAAGGGCTTCAACGGCGGATTCCTCATGGTGACGATCGGCTGGGGCCTCGCGGTCTTCGCCGGTGTGATCGTCGCCTACGCGTCGGGCGCGCACATCAACCCGGCCGTCACCCTCGGTCTCGTCGCCAACGGCGCGACCGAGTTCGGCAACGCAGGGCTCGGCCTCACCGTGCCGGTCGATCCCGTCTCCGTGAGCGCCTACATCGGCGCCCAGTTCATCGGAGCGATCATCGGCGCCGTGATCGTCTGGCTCGCCTACAAGCAGCACTTCGACGAGGAACCGCAACCCGCCTCGAAGCTCGGCGTCTTCTCGACGGGCCCCGGCATCCGCAACTACGCCTGGAACCTCGTCACCGAGATCATCGGCACCTTCGTGCTGGTGTTCGTCGTGATCGGCTTCGGCGGCGGCAGGCAGGGCGACGGCGGTCTCGCGGCGCTCGGTGCGTTGCCCGTGGCGCTGCTCGTGATCGGTATCGGCGTCTCCCTCGGTGGCCCGACGGGCTACGCGATCAACCCGGCCCGTGACCTCGGCCCGCGCATCGCGCACGCCATCCTGCCGATCCACGGCAAGGGCGGCAGCGACTGGTCGTACTCATGGGTGCCCGTGATCGGCCCGGTCATCGGCGGACTGCTGGCCGGGTGGCTGGCGATCCCGCTGCTGCCCATCATCACCTGATGAGGTCGGGGTCGGCTCGTCGAGCCGGCCCCGCTTCATCCGCGGCACGACCGCCGGCTTCGACCGGCTGAGCAGATTGAGAGAGAAACCGAATGGCCGACTACATCCTCGCGATCGACCAGGGCACGACCTCGTCGCGCGCGATCATCTTCGACAAGCACGGATCGATCATCTCGACCGGGCAGCTCGAGCACGAGCAGATCTTCCCGCAGGCCGGTTGGGTCGAGCACAATGCCACCCAGATCTGGGACAACACGCGCGAGGTGATCGGCCAGGCGCTCGGCAAGGCGAATCTGACGCGGCACGACGTCGCCGCGGTGGGCATCACCAACCAGCGCGAGACCGCCGTCGTGTGGGACAAGACCACCGGCCGGCCCGTGTACAACGCGATCGTCTGGCAGGACACGCGCACCCAGCCGATCGTCGACCGTCTCGCGGCCGACGGCGGCGTGGAGCGGTTCAAGCAACAGGTCGGCCTGCCGCTGGCGACGTACTTCTCGGGCACGAAGATCGTCTGGATCCTCGAGAACGTGCCCGGCGCACGTGAGAAGGCCGAGGCGGGCGACCTGCTGTTCGGCACGACCGACACCTGGGTGCTGTGGAACCTCACGGGCGGCGTCGACGGCGGCGTGCACGCGACCGACGTCACGAACGCCTCGCGCACGATGTTCATGGACCTCGAGACCCTCGCCTGGGACGACGACATCCTCGCCGCGTTCGGCGTGCCGAAGTCGATGCTGCCCGAGATCAAGTCGTCCTCCGAGGTGTACGGCCACGCCCATTCCTCGAGTCTGCTCCGCGAGGTCCCGGTCGCCGGCATCCTCGGCGACCAGCAGGCCGCGACCTTCGGCCAGGCCGCGTTCGACGCGGGCGAGTCGAAGAACACCTACGGCACGGGCAACTTCCTGATCTTCAACACGGGTGAGGAGATCGTCCACTCGAAGAACGGACTGCTCACCACGCTCGGGTACAAGCTCGGGGACGCCGCCCCTCACTATGCACTCGAGGGCTCGATCGCGGTCACGGGTTCGCTCATCCAGTGGCTCCGCGACAACCTCGGCCTGTTCTCGAGTGCGCCCGAAGTGGAAGCGCTCGCCAAGACGGTGGAGGACAACGGCGGCGCGTACTTCGTGCCTGCGTTCTCCGGCCTGTTCGCGCCGTACTGGCGCCCCGATGCGCGCGGCGCGCTCGTCGGCCTCACGCGGTTCGTGAACAAGGGCCACATCGCCCGCGCCGCCCTCGAGGCGACGGCGTTCCAGACCCGCGAGGTGCTCGAGGCCGTGAACGCCGACTCGGGCGTCGACCTGACCGAGCTCAAGGTCGACGGCGGCATGATCGCCAACAACACCCTTATGCAGTTCCAGGCCGACATCCTCGGCGTGCCCGTGGTGCGCCCGGTGGTCGCCGAGACGACGGCACTCGGCGCGGCCTACGCCGCGGGTCTCGCGGTCGGCTTCTGGTCGAGCCTCGACGAGCTGCGCGCCAACTGGCAGGAGGATTCGCGCTGGGAGCCGAAGATGGATCCCGACGAGCGCGACCGTCAGATCCGGCTCTGGAAGAAGGCCGTCACGAAGACGTTCGACTGGGTCGACGCCGACGTGAAGTGATCCCTTGTGCTCGCTGAGCCTGTCGAAGCGGAGAGACCCCTTCGACAGGCTCAGGGCGCAGGAGCCATCAGGACTTCGTGGCCGCGATCCACTGCTCGAGCTTGCGCGCGGCCGCACCGCTGTCGATCGCGGCCTCGGCGATCGCGATCTTCTCGGTGAAGCGGTCGAGGATGGCGCGCTGGAACTGGCTCGGGTCCTTCGCCAGCTCGAACGAGACGAGGCCGGCTGCGGCGTTCAGCACGACGATGTCGCGCACCGGACCGTGGGCGCCCGCGAGCACGTCGTGCACGACGGCGGCGTTGTGCTGCGCGTCACCGCCTGCGAGCTGCTCGATCGTGGCGCGCGCGATGCCGAGGTCGCGCGGGTCGAGGTCATGCTCCTTGACGGTGCCGAGCGACACCTCCCAGACATGGCTGTGGCCGGTGGTCGTGAGTTCGTCGAGGCCGTCGTCGCCACGGAAGACGAGCGCGGTGGCGCCGCGGGTCTGGAAGACGCCGACGATGAGCGGCACGCGGTCGAGCTGCGCCACGCCGACAGCGGATGCCTCGGGGCGGGCCGGGTTCACGAGCGGGCCGAGGAAGTTGAAGACGGTCGGCACGCCGAGCTCGGAGCGCACACGGCCGGCGTGACGGAACCCGGGGTGGAACGCCGCCGCGTAGGCGAAGGTGATGCCGGCCTCGCCGAGCACGTCGGCGACCCGCTCGGCGGGCAGCTCGAGGTCGAGCCCGAGTGCGGCGAGCACGTCCGACGAGCCCGATGACGAGCTCGCGGCACGATTGCCGTGCTTGATCACCGGCACACCGGATGCCGCGGCGACGATCGAGGCCATCGTCGAGACGTTGACGGTGCCGAAGCGATCGCCGCCGGTGCCGACGATGTCGAGCGCCATCGGATCGACCGGCAGGGCGATCGCATGGTCGAGGATCGCGTCGCGGAAGCCGACGATCTCGTCGACGGTCTCCCCCTTGACGCGGAGCGCGATGAGGAATCCGGCGAGCTGCGCCTCGCTGATCGCACCCGTCATGACCTGTTCCATGCACCACGCGGCATCCGAAACACTCAGATCGGACCCTTCGAGAAGGGAATTCAAGATGTCTGGCCAGTTCTGTCCTGCGGGCATGCGTCGATCCTATCTGCGGGATTCACGGCGGATTCGCGGCCTTCGCACAGGGCAACTTAGGTTTGCCTTACCCGAAGTGAGCGACACGACTCCCCCGGATGACGAAAACTCAGGCCTCGTTTCAGCCATAATGGGATGGTGACGAGCACCTCAATCACTTATCAGGCGAGCGCGCCCCTGATCAAACGACCGAACACCGTAGCGGTGGGAACGATCGTCTGGCTCGGCAGCGAGGTCATGTTCTTCGCGGGACTCTTCGCGATCTACTTCACGCTGCGGTCGACATCACCCGAGCTGTGGTCCTTCGAGGCCGGCAGGCTGAACGTGCCGTTCGCGGCGGTGAACACGCTGATCCTCGTGCTGTCGTCGGTCACGTGCCAGTTCGGCGTCTTCGCGGCCGAGCGACTCCAGCCGTACGCGACCGGATGGAAGCCGACCCAGTGGGGCGTGGTGGAGTGGTTCTTCCTCACCTACGCCATGGGCGGCGTCTTCGTCGCAGGCCAGGTCTGGGAGTACGCGACGCTGGTGTCCGAGGGCATCGCGCTCGACTCCAACGCCTACGGCTCGGCCTTCTACCTCACGACGGGCTTCCACGCCCTGCACGTCACCGGTGGTCTGATCGCGTTCCTCTTCGTCATCGGCCGCGTCTTCGCGGTCAAGAACTTCGGTCACCGCGAGGCGACCAGCGCGATCGCCGTCTCGTACTACTGGCACTTCGTCGACGTGGTCTGGATCGGACTGTTCTTCGTCATCTACGTCCTCAAGTAAGTCGCATCAGGAGCGTCACCACAGCATGCCCGTGAACAGGAAGATACCCATGACTCGCCAGAAGCGACGCACCGGACGCCGGCACCCGCTCGCCACCGTCGCGCTCCTCGCGCTCGGCCTCGTCTTCACCGGTGGTGCATACGCCGCGCTGAGCAGCGGCACCATCGCGCAGGCCGAAGTGGACCCGAACTCGCAGCAGACCATCGAAGAGGGCAAGAAGCTCTTCCAGGCCAACTGCGCCACGTGCCACGGGCTCTCCGCCCAGGGCACCGACGAAGGCCCGAGCCTCGTCGGCGTCGGCGCGGCAGCGGTCGACTTCCAGGTCGGCACCGGCCGCATGCCGATGCAGATGCAGGGCCCCCAGGCGCAAGTGAAGCCTCCGCAGTTCACCGACGAGCAGGTCAAGCAGCTGGCGTACTACGTCGCCTCGCTCGGCCCGGGCCCCGACATCCCCAGCGACCACCTCGTCAACGGCGGTGGCGACGCGGCGAACGGTGCGGAGCTCTTCCGCATCAACTGCGCGATGTGCCACAACGTGGCCGGCGCCGGTGGTGCGCTCACCGAAGGCAAGTTCGCTCCCCCGCTGACGGATGTCTCGGGCGTGCACATCTACGAGGCCATGGTCACCGGCCCGCAGAACATGCCGGTCTTCAACGACCTGAACATCTCGCCGGAAGACAAGCGCGACGTCATCACGTACCTCAAGTACGTCCAGGACAACCGCTCGCCCGGCGGCATCGAACTCGGCTCCCTCGGGCCGGTCGCAGAGGGTCTGTTCATCTGGATCTTCGGTCTCGGCGCGATCGTCGCGATCACCGTGTGGATCACGGCGAAGTCCAACTAGCGCACGCCCCGGCACAGAAGTAGCTGAAGAAGGAGAACCATGGCACAGGACGACCACAGCGGCGCAGAGCTCGCCGCTGCCGACTCGTCGCACGCCGCGCACGACACTGCCGTCTCGCCGGGTACCGCGGTCATCGCGGCCGACTCGTTCGAGAACCCCGGCTTCCCGCCGCACCGGCCCCGGGTCACCGACGAGAACCCGAAGCGTGAGAAGCGTGCCCAGCGCACCGTCTACACCCTGTTCTACCTGTCGATCCTCGGCAGCGTCTGGGCGATCGCCGCGTACATGCTGTTCCCGATCGAGTCCAACGACGTCGGTGCGGTGCGCCTGAACAACATGTTCTTCGGCCTCGGCGCGACCCTGGCACTGCTCGCCATCGGATTCGGCGTGGTGCACTGGGGCAAGGCGATCATGGCCGACGTCGAACTCGTCGACGAGCGCCACCCCATCGGCGGATCGCCCGAGACCCAGGCGGCGGCCGTCAAGGTGTTCACCGATTCCGACCGCGAGTCGGGCTTCACTCGTCGCGCGGCGATCCGCAACAGCCTCATCGGTGCGCTGCTCGTCTTCCCGCTGCCCGCCATCGTGCTGTTCCGAGGCTTCGCACCGCAGGACCAGATGCCCGTCGAGCTGCTCAGCCACACGATGTGGAAGAAGGGCACACGCCTCGCGCTCGACCCTTCCGGTGTCCCGATCAAGGCCGCCGACGTCACGATCGGCAGCGCGTTCCACGTGATCCCCGAGGGTCTCCAAGACCTCGAGCACGGCAAGCTCGAAGAGAAGGCCAAGGCAGCGGTGCTGCTCATGCGCCTCGAGCCGGGCGAACTCAACCCTGCGCCCGGCAAGGAGAACTGGGCGTACGAGGGCATCGTCGCGTACTCCAAGATCTGCACGCACGTCGGATGCCCCGTGGCCCTCTACGAGCAGCACACGCACCACCTGCTGTGCCCGTGCCACCAGTCGCAGTTCGACGTGGCGAACAACTGCGAAGTCATCTTCGGCCCGGCAGCCCGTCCCCTGCCTCAGCTTGCGATCGAGGTTGACGACGAGGGCTACCTCATCGCGCAGCACGACTTCACCGAACCCGTCGGCCCGAGCTTCTGGGAGCGCAATTGACCACCGCACCGTCCGCAACCGCGCCGCAGAAGCGGTCGTTCACGTCAGCTGCGTCCGTCTACGTCAACGAGCGCACGAGCATCGCGGGATTCGTCAAGGAACTCGGCCGTAAGGCCTTCCCCGACCACTGGTCGTTCCTGCTCGGCGAGGTCGCGCTCTTCAGCTTCGTCGTCGTGCTCATCTCGGGCACCTTCCTGACGTTCTTCTTCCAGGCCTCGATGGTCGAAGTGCACTACGACGGTTCCTACGTGCCGCTCAAGGGCGTCGAGATGTCGGTCGCCATGGCGTCGACGCTCGACATCTCCTTCGACATTCGCGGTGGCCTGTTCGTGCGCCAGATGCATCACTGGGCTGCGCTGCTCTTCGTCGCCGCCATCGGGCTGCACATGCTGCGCATCTTCTTCACGGGTGCGTTCCGCAAGCCGCGCGAGCTGAACTGGGTGATCGGATTCACCCTCTTCATCCTCGCGATGGCCGAGGGCTTCACCGGCTACTCGCTTCCCGACGACCTGCTGTCGGGCAACGGCCTCCGCATCATCGACGGCATGGTCAAGGGCATTCCGCTGATCGGCACCTGGACCTCGTTCCTGCTCTTCGGCGGCGAGTTCCCCGGCACCCAGATCGTCGGTCGTCTCTACACGCTGCACATCCTGCTGCTTCCGGCGCTCGTGGTCGCGCTCGTCGCGCTCCACCTGGTGTTCGTCGTCGTGCACAAGCACACGCAGTACGCCGGCCCGGGCAAGACCCAGCAGAACGCGGTGGGCCCGCCCATCCTCCCGATCTACGCGGCCAAGGCCGGCGGGTTCTTCTTCATCATCTTCGGTGTGCTCGCGCTCATCGCCTCGATGTTCACGATCAACCCGATCTGGAACTACGGCCCGTACGACCCCTCCCCCGTCTCCGCCGGTACCCAGCCCGACTGGTACATCGGCTTCGCCGACGGCGCTCTGCGTCTCATCCCGCCGGGCTGGGAGTTCGTCTGGCTCGACCGCACCTGGTCGTTCAACATCCTCGTGCCGCTCATCGTCATCGGTGTGTTCATCGTGCTGGTGCTGATCTACCCGTTCATCGAGGCCTGGATCAAGGGCGACAAGCGCGAACACCACATCGCCGACCGTCCCCGCAACGCTCCGACCCGCACAGCGATCGGTGCAGCCGGTGTCACGTTCTACGCCGGCCTCTGGGCGGCTGCGAGCTCCGACATCCTGGCGACGCACTTCTCGCTCACCATGGAGGGCGTCATCCATGCACTCCAGGCAGTCGTCATCGTCGGCCCGTTCGTCGCCTACTTCATCGCGAAGCGCGTCTGCATCGCGCTGCAGAAGAAGGACCGCGAGATCGTGCTGCACGGCTACGAGTCCGGGCGCATCGTCAAGCTGCCGGGCGGCGAGTTCATCGAGGTGCACCAGCCCCTCGACGAGTACGACCGCTGGAAGCTCGTCAGCCACGAGAGCTACGCTCCGCTCATGATCCGCCCGAACGCGCGTGGCAAGATCACGGCCGGTCAGCATCTCCGCGCCGCGTTCTCGCGTTGGTTCTTCGAAGACCGCATCGCGCCGGTCACGAAGGGCGAGCTCGAGTCCGGCCACGACACCCACCACTGACGATCCCGTCAGAGAGATTCGGGCACCGCGCCATGTCGATCGATTCGACGTGGCTGCGGTGCCCGAACTGCTTTCACGACCTCGAGCCGGTCACCGATCGAGTACTCGGCTGCTCGACCGGCCACCGGTTCGACCTGGCCAAGCACGGCAGCGTCACGCTGCTCCCACCGAAAGCCCCTCGAACCGTCGGCGATGACCGGCAGATGCTCGAGGCGCGCACCGGACTCCTCGAGTCCGGTGCCTACGCGCCGATCGCCGATGCTCTCATCGCAGCGATGCACGCGGGTCGACCGAGCACCGCTTCAAGGGCCGGCGTCCGTCAACCCGGGGAGTCGCACGACACGTCGGCAGCAACCCGCATCGCCGACCTCGGGTGCGGCACGGGCTACTACGCCGGCGCGCTCGGGCGCGCCGGCCCGGGCGCCTCCGTGCTGCTCGCCGATCGCTCCCCCGCGGCCGTGCGCATGGCCATGAAGGCGGTCTCCGGCTCCACAGGCGTCGTGCTCGATCTGTGGCGGCCGCTCCCGATCCGCGACGCCAGCGCCGACATCGCGCTCAACGTCTTCGCACCGCGGAACCCGGAGGAGTTCGCACGTATCGTGCGTCCCGGGGGCGTCCTGCTCGTCGTCGTGCCGACTGCGTTGCACTTCATCGAGCTGCGACGCATCGGAGCGGCGCTCGACATCCCCGACGGCAAGGCCGAACTCGTGGCCGCACAGTTCTCCGACGTGGGTTTCACGGCGTCCGGGACGACGCGGGTCGAGTATCCCCTTGTCGCCGACGCCGAGACCCGCGAGTTGCTCGTGGACATGGGCCCCACCGCACATCATCGGGCCGACGGCGAGCGGGCAGCAGCATCAGATGAACTCTCGGTGACCGTGTCGGTCGACGTCGTGACGTTCGTGCGTTCGCCTGTTCTTCAGTGATGGTCGACGACTCGCCAGGGTCTCGCCATCGATCGGCATCCGGACGAGAATGAAGCCATGGACGAGTGCTGCGATCCGCGGGTCCCATGCGGATTCGACGACGTATTCGGCGCCCGATTCGCCGCGAAGCTGGCGCGCCGCTTTCGACGGCACGGCCTGACCGACTCAGAGCGCCGCGTGACAGACCTCATCTCAGCTCTCGGCGTCGAGGGCAGATCGGTCTTGGAGATCGGCGGCGGCATCGGCGCGATGCAGCTCGAACTGCTGGCGCGAGGTGCGGCGTCGGCCGTGAACCTGGAGCTCTCGGACGCCTACGAAGGGGAGGCTGCGGAGCTGATTCGCCAGGCTGGAGTCGAATCCGCGGCGACCCGGATCGTCGGAATCGATCTCGCCGTGCCAGGCCATGACATCGAGCCGGCCGATTTCGTGATTCTCCACCGAGTCGTGTGCTGCTATCCCGACTTCACGCATCTCCTCGGCGCCGCGGCCGCCCATGCGCGGCGCGCGATCGTCTTCACCTACCCATCGCCGTCGTGGGTGACCCGCGCACTGGTTCGACTGGAGAACGCGTGGATGGCGATGCGTGGGAGTCGATACCGCGGCTTCATCCACTCCCCCGAGGCGATGATCGACGTGCTGCGACGCTCGGGCATGGTCGTCAGCGACGACGATCGTGTCGGCAACTGGAACGTCGCCGTGGCCGTCAGGGCACCGATCGGCAGCGCGGCGACGACGTCGACCGCCTGACGAATCGATGACACAGCTACGCGAAGAGCCCCGAGACGGAAACCGTCTCGGGGCTCTTCGCGTTGAAACTCAGCGGGCGAAGTTTCCGCGGTAGTACTCGTAGACCCAGCCGACGAGGGCGATCACGCCGAGGCCGACCGCGATGTAGGAGATCCAGAACCCGACCGCGAGGCCCAGGAACATCAGCGCAGCGGCGCCGGCGAGCACGATCGGCCACCAGCTCCACGGGCTGAAGAACCCGAGCTCGGCGTCGCCGTCGTCGATGTTCGCGTCGAGGCGGTCCTCGGGCAGTTCAGCGCCCTGGGCCTTGTGCACGCGTCCGAGGTAGAACGCGATGAACGCGCTCAGGACTGCGGTCAGCGAGATGGCGACCGTGCCTGCCCACTCGGGGTGGTTGAGCCCGTTCGCGACGTTGTCGGCCCAGCTCCAGCCGATGTAAACGCCCGCGACGATCGCGAGGAATACCGTCAGGATCCAGAAGAGGTTGACGTTGGCGCGCATTACTTGATCTCCTCCGAAGCAGCGTCATACGTGGGCGACTGCGGTGCGTCCTTCGCCGGACCGATGCCGACCGGGATGCCTGCCTCGGGGTGGTTGAGGTCGAACGCAGGGCGCTCCGAACGGATACGAGGAATCGACGTGAAGTTGTGGCGCGGCGGCGGGCAGCTGGTCGCCCACTCGAGCGATCCGCCGTAGCCCCACGGGTCGTTGACCGTGACCTTGGGTGCCCGACGGGCCGTGATGTACACGTTCAGGAAGAACGGGATCATCGAGACCGCCAGGATGCCGGCGCCGATCGTCGACAGCTGGTTCATCCAGGTGATGTTGTCTTCGGGCAGGTACGAGTAGTACCGGCGGGGCATCGCCACGACGCCGAGCCAGTGCTGGATCAGGAACGTCGTGTGGAAGCCGATGAAGAGCAGCCAGAAGTGCCACTTGCCGAGCGTCTCGTTCAGCATCTTGCCGGTCCACTTCGGCCACCAGAAGTAGAAGCCGGCGAACATCGCGAAGACGACGGTGCCGAACACCACGTAGTGGAAGTGGGCGACGACGAAGTACGTGTCGGACACGTGGAAGTCGAGCGGCGGCGACGCGAGGATGACGCCGGTGAGGCCGCCGAACACGAAGGTGATGAGGAAGCCGAGCGACCAGATGAGGGGGGTCTCGAAGGTGATCGAGCCGCGCCACATCGTGCCGATCCAGTTGAAGATCTTCACACCCGTCGGCACTGCGATGAGCATCGTCATGAGTGCGAAGAACGGCAGCAGCACGGAGCCGGTGACGTACATGTGGTGTGCCCACACGGTGACCGAGAGGGCCGCGATCGCGATCGTCGCGTAGATCAGGGTCTTGTACCCGAAGATCGGCTTTCGGCTGAACACCGGGAAGATCTCGGAGACGATGCCGAAGAACGGCAGCGCGATGATGTACACCTCGGGGTGGCCGAAGAACCAGAACAGGTGCTGCCACAGAATGACGCCGCCGTTGGCGGGGTCGAACACATGGGCGCCGAAGATGCGGTCGGCGCCGGCGGCCAGGATCGCCGCGGCGAGCACGGGGAAGGCCATGAGCACGAGGATCGAGGTCACGAGGGTGTTCCACGTGAAGATCGGCATGCGGAACATGGTCATGCCGGGCGCGCGCATCGTGATGATCGTGGTGATGAAGTTCACCGCACCGAGGATCGTGCCGAAACCGGAGAGGCCGAGGCCGAGCATCCAGAGGTTTCCACCGACACCTGGTGAGAACGTCGTCGATGCGAGTGGCTGATATGCGAACCATCCGAACGACGCGGCACCCTGGGGGGTGAAGAAGCCCGCGACCGCGATCAGCGAACCGAAGTTGAAGAGCCAGTACGCGAACGCGTTCAGACGCGGGAACGCCACGTCGGGGGCGCCGATCTGCAGCGGCATGAGCACGTTGGCGAAGCCCGCGAACAGCGGGGTCGCGAACATGAGCAGCATGATCGTGCCGTGCATCGTGAAGAGCTGGTTGTACTGCTCACGCGTCTGGATGATCTCGAGGCCCGGCTCGAAGAGCTGCGCCCGGATGATCAGCGCCATGACGCCGCCGATGCAGAAGTAGATGAACGCGGTGATCAGGTACATGTACCCGATGACCTTGTGGTCGGTGGACGTGATCCACTTGACGAGGATGTTGCCCTTGCGTTCGACCTTGGAAGCGCCGAACGGAAGCGTGCTCGCAGAGGGGCGAGCCGGTGCGGTCGTGGTGCTCATCGCGGCTTAGTGCTCCTCTTTCAATTCGGGCGCGCCCGTACCGGGCAGGTTCTGGTTGCGGTCGTACTCGTTCGACAGCTGGCCTTCCTGGCCGGCGTCGCGAAGCGACTCGATGTAGTCGTCGTACTCGGCCTGCGAGACGACCTCGACGTTGAAGAGCATGAGCGAGTGGTACTCACCGCAGAGCTCGGCGCACTTGCCCGCGTACGTGCCTTCGCGCTCGGGCACGAACGACATGTAGTTGGTCTTGCCGGGGTACATGTCCTTCTTGTAGAGGAAGTCCACGACCCAGAACGAGTGGATGACGTCGCGCGATTCGAGTTCGATCTCGACGTTGGCACCGACGGGCAGGTAGAGGGTCGGCAGCTCTTCCTGCACGAGCGAGCCCTTGGGGCCCTCCTCGGAGAGCTGGCCCTGGATGCCGGGCGAGTAGACGTCTTCCTTGACGTAGTTGAAGTCCCACGCCCACTGCTTGGCGATGACCTCGACCTTGACGTCGATGTCCTGCTCGGCGAAGCGCTCCTCGATGGCCGCCTGATCGCGTGCGGTGAAGGCGAAGAAGCCCAGCACCAGGATCAGCGGGATGATCGTGTAGAAGACCTCGATCGGCATGTTGTATCGCAGCTGCACCGGGAGGCCGGTCTGGCCCTTGCGGCGGCGGTAGGCGATGACGGCCCAGATCGTGAGACCCCAGGTGATGACACCCACGATCAGCAGCACGATCCACGAGGTGACCCAGAGGCCTGAGACACGCTCGGTGTGGTTCGTTACCGGCGCCTCACCCTCGACGAATCCGGGGAGGAATCCGTTCAACTGGGCCTGCGTGCACCCTGCGAGGACGAGACTGAGCGACGCTGCGATCGGGATTGCAGCCCATCGGAGACGGCGGTTGTTGCGCACCGGTGACCTTTCGGGAGACTCGAAGGCGCTTCACAGTGAAGCGCGGTGATCGTTGTCTAGCCTACTCCGACTCGACCCCCGGGGTGTGCACTCAGGCGCGGTGTCGGGCGCGTCGGAGCGGTGATTTCCTGCACGATCGGCGAAAACACAGAAGGGAGGCCGCTTTCGCGACCTCCCTTCGGAGCTGATCAGGATGCCTCAGTGGAACGAGTCACCGCACGCGCAGCTGCCTTCTGCGTTCGGATTGTCGATCGTGAAGCCCTGCTTCTGGATCGTGTCCTCGAAGTCGATCGATGCGCCATCGAGGTACGGCACGCTCATCTTGTCGACGACGACCTCGACGCCCTCGTAGTCGACGACGGCGTCGCCGTCGAGCAGGCGCTCGTCGAAGTAGAGCTGGTAGATGAGGCCGGAGCAGCCGCCGGGCTGCACCGCGACGCGCAGGCGAAGGTCGTCGCGACCCTCCTGCTCGAGGAGGCTGCGCACCTTGTCGGCGGCGGGGTCGCTCAGCTTCACGCCGTGCGCGGTCTCGGTGATCGTGTCGCTCATGTCTCTCCTCGGTGCGTCAGGGAACGCGGAACCTTCTTCCATGGTAACCGCAGGAACGGCGACCGGGGCCGACCGGCTCTCAGGAATCCTCGCTCCGTGCGTCGAGACGGGCGAGGAAGAGCGCCTCGCTCAGCAGCGCACGCTGGAAGACGCCGAGGTGCAGCGACTCGTTGGGGCTGTGCGCACGCGAGTCGGGGTCCTCGACACCGGTCACGAGGATCTGTGCGGCGGGGAACTCGGCGACGAGCTCGGCGATGAACGGGATCGACCCGCCGACACCGATCTCGACGGGCTCCTTGCCCCAGGCCTCGGCCATCGCCGCATTCGATTCGGCGACCGCCCAGCCCGAGGTGTCGACGAGGAAGGGATTGCCGAGTTCGATCGCGTCGAACTCGAGCTTCGCGCCGAACGGTGCGTGGGATTCGAGGTGGGAGCGGATCGCGTCGAGGGCGTCGACGTCGCGCTGGCCTGGCGCGACGCGGGCGCTCACGCGCACTGCGACGCTCGGCACGAGCGTGTTCGAGGCGTTGGCAACCGAGGGCGCGTCGATGCCCGTGACCGTGATCGCCGGCTGCGCCCAGATGCGCGAGAGGATCTCGCCGCGCCCGATCGGGGTGACGCCATCGAGGAGGCCGGTCTCAGCGCGGAGCTGCGCCTCATCGTAGGCCGGCGTCTCGAGGTCGGCCGAGGTCAGCCCGTCGACCGCGACGGAGCCGTCAGCGTCGTGGAGGGTCGCGAGCAGCTGGATCGCGGCGAGCATGGCGTCGGGCACCGCTCCCCCGAACATGCCCGAGTGCGATGCGTGGCCGAGCGTCGCCACCCGCATGCGGAATGCCACCGCGCCGCGGAGCGCGACGGTCAGCGCCGGCGTCTCGAGGTCCCAGTTGCCGGAGTCGGCGACGACGATCGCGTCCGCCTCGAGCAGCTCGCGGTTCTCGTGCAGGAAGTTGGCGAACGAGAGCGAGCCCGACTCCTCCTCGCCCTCGATGAAGAGCGCGATGCCGAGGTCGAAGTCGGTGCCGAGCACCTCGGTGAGTGCGCGGATGGCACCGATGTGCGCCATCACGCCGGCCTTGTCGTCGGCGGCGCCGCGGCCGTACAGGCGGTCTCCGCGGAGCGTCGGCTCGAACGGGGACGACTCCCAGTCGGCGTCCTCGCCGGGCGGCTGCACGTCGTGGTGCGCGTAGAGGAGGACCGTCGGCCGCCCGTTGCGCGCAGCACGGCGCGCCACGACCGCCGGCTTGCCGAGCGGGGCATCCGCGCCCTCGCCCTCGCCGATCGCGGCGCGGCGGATCTCGACGAGGTCGAAGACGCCGAGCCCGCGTACGAGCTCGGCGACGGCCTCGGCGCTCGCCTCCACGTGGGCGTCGTCGAAGGCCGCCCAGGACACCGACGGGATCTTCACAAGGCGCGTGAGATCGGCGATGGTGGAGGGAAAAGCGGCTTCGACGGCGCTGCGCAGCGCGTCGCTCGTGGTGGTGGGGTCGGAAGTTCCGCCGACGGCGGGATGAGACTCGGTCATGCCGGTAATCTTAAGGGGAACCGATTCGAGGAATCCCGTGGCCAAGAACCCGAACAACACCGAAGAACCGAGCGCCGAGACGCTCGAAGAGACCCAGGCTCGCCTGAAGGCCGGCAAGGGTGCGCCCACGCCGAGCCGAGCGCAGCAGGAGGCTGCGCGGAAGCGCCCGCTCGTGCCGAACGACCGCAAGGAGGCGGCGAAGCAGGCCCGTGCCAAGGCGGCGGAATCGCGCGAGCGGGCCCGCATCGGCATGGCGGTCGGCGACGAGCGCTACCTGCCCGCCCGCGACCGCGGCCCCCAGAAGAAGTACGTGCGCGACTACGTCGACGCACGGTTCAGCATCGGCGAGGTGCTCATCCCCGTGATGTTCGCCGTCATCCTGCTGACGTTCGTGCCCAGCGCCCAGGTGCAGTCCATCGGCATCCTCGCGCTCTGGTCGTTCTTCCTCGTCGCGGTCATCGACGTCATCGTGCTGGGCTTCATCCTCACGAAGAAGCTCGCTGCGAAGTTCGGCGCCGACAAGGTCGAGCGCGTGCGCTGGTACGCCGCGATGCGTGCACTGCAGCTGCGCCCGCTGCGCCTGCCGAAGCCGCAGGTCAAGCGCTGGAACTACCCCGAGTGATCCGACTGCCTCGCGGCGGCGGCTTCGCCGCCCGGGGCAGTCGCACGTCTCGACCGCATCAGTTGCGGCCGAACACTCCCCCGCGGATGAGCGGAACCCGGGTCTCCTCGTCACTGAGCGACCCGTGCTGGCCGATCATGGCCTCGGCCTGACGGTTCGGCTCCCTGCGGTCGTAGTAGGCGATGCCGGCCCGCGCCGCGATGATGACGTCGCCGATGCGATCGCGCACGTCGCCCGCGACCTCGCCGTAGAGCCCGGCCTCGATCGCCTCGTCGCGGCTCACGACCCACGAACGGTGCCCCTCGGCGGCGCGCCATCCCTCGACGAGGGCGGTGCGAGCGGATGCCTCGAGCCCGGGTTCGAAGTACAGCGCCACGCAGCGCGGCTCTCCCCCGACGTGACGCACCCCGACGAGCAGTTCGGGCCGGTCGTCGATGAAGACGTGTCGGTGCGCGGGCACGTCGACCACGCCGTGGTCGGCGGTGACGAGGAGACCGGCGCCACGTGGCATCCGTCGTTCGAATGCGGCCAGTTCGGCGTCGAGCGTCTCGAGCTGGCCGAGCCACTTGTCCGACTCCCAGCCGTGGGCATGCGCGGCCTGGTCGAGTTCGGGAACGTAGAGGTAGACGACCGCGCGCTCACCGGTCGCGAGGATGCGATCGGCTTCGGCGAAGCGGTCGGCGACGGATGCCCCGGGCCGGTACTCGGCTCCGCGGAGCACCGCGCGAGTGAAGCCCGAGTCGGAGTATCTGGCGGCTCCGATCGCGTAGCTCGGGATGCCGGCCTCGCGCATCGTCTCGAAGAGCGTGGGCAGGCGTTGCCAGGTCTCGGGCGGCATGCCCGCGTCCCATCCGCTCAGCTGGTTGACGAGGCGATCGTGCGCTGCGTCCAGCACGCGGTAGCCGACGAGACCGTGATCGCCGGGAGGGCGGCCCGTCGCGAACGTCGCGATCGCGGCCGCCGTCGTCGACGGGAACACGGTGCGGAGCACGTCGCGCTTCGCCATGCGGGAGGCGAGGAACCTGGCGTGCCCGGCACGCGACTGGATGTTCGATGCGCCGAGTCCGTCGACGAGCACGACGACGACGGCAGTCGCCCGGGGAAGGCCGAGATCGTTCGGAAGGCCCTGAACGGCCGACATCGAACTGCCGAGCACCCCGGCAAGGCGTGGGGCGGTGTCGGCGGGCACCGGTAGCATGGCAGACATCGCGCCCAGTCTGGCACAGGCCGGGCGCGCCCCTGTTTCCCGCGTGCACGCCACGCCCGGCCCAGATACGACGGATGACCCGAGCAAAGAATCAGCCCGCTGAAGAACCGATCGTCGAGCGCATCGAAGACGTCGACGTCGCCGCAGAGATGCAGGGCTCGTTCCTCGAGTACGCGTATTCCGTCATCTACTCGCGGGCGCTTCCCGACGCCCGCGACGGTCTGAAGCCCGTGCAGCGGCGCATCCTCTACCAGATGACCGAGATGGGCCTGCGGCCCGATCGCGGCCACGTGAAGTCGGCGCGCGTCGTCGGCGAGGTCATGGGCAAGCTCCACCCGCACGGCGACACGGCCATCTACGACACCCTCGTGCGCATGGCGCAGGCGTTCACCTTGCGCGTGCCGCTCATCGACGGTCACGGCAACTTCGGCTCGCTCGACGACGGCCCTGCAGCGTCGCGATACACCGAAGCCCGTCTCGCCTCCCCCGCGCTCGCGATGACCGACGGACTCGACGAGAACGTCGTCGACTTCGTGCCGAACTACGACAACCAGCTGACCCAGCCCGAAGTGCTCCCCGCCGCCTACCCGAACCTGCTCGTCAACGGTGCGAGCGGCATCGCGGTCGGCATGGCGACCAACATGGCGCCGCACAACCTCATCGAGGTCGTCG
Organism: Agromyces cerinus; assembly: GCF_016907835.1. Lineage (NCBI taxonomy): Bacteria > Bacillati > Actinomycetota > Actinomycetes > Micrococcales > Microbacteriaceae > Agromyces > Agromyces cerinus. Next base: position 1,456,827 of record NZ_JAFBCT010000001.1, read on the forward strand.
GCGCCGCGCGGCACCTCATCGCGCACCCGAACGCCACTCTCGACGAGCTCATGGAGTACGTGCCCGGCCCCGACCTGCCCACGGGCGGCACCATCGTGGGGCTCTCGGGCATCAAAGACGCCTACGCCACCGGTCGCGGCAGCTTCAAGACGCGCGCCAAGGTCAGCGTCGAGTCGATCACCGCCCGTAAGACCGGACTCGTCGTCACCGAGCTGCCCTACCTCGTCGGCCCCGAGAAGGTCATCGAGAAGATCAAAGACGGCGTCAACGCCAAGAAGATCAACGGCATCTCCGACGTCACCGACCTCACCGACCGCACGAACGGGCTGCGGCTCGTCATCGGCATCAAGACGGGCTTCAGCCCCGAGGCCGTGCTCGAGCAGCTCTACCGGCTCACGCCGCTCGAGGACTCGTTCAACATCAACAACGTCGCACTCGTCGACGGCGGACCCCAGACCCTGGGCCTGCGGGAGCTGCTCCAGGTCTACGTGGCGCACCGCATCTCGGTCGTCACCCGCCGCTCCGAGTACCGGCTCGCCCGACGGCGCGAACGCCTGCACCTCGTCGACGGCCTCCTCATCGCGATCCTCGACATCGACGAGGTCATCCAGCTCATCCGCGGCAGCGACGACACCGCCGCCGCACGCGCTCGCCTGATCGAGGTCTTCGACCTCAGCCAGGTGCAAGCCGACTACATCCTCGAACTGCAGCTGCGCCGACTCACGAAGTTCTCGCGCATCGAGCTCGAGGCCGAGCGCGACAAGCTGCGCGCCGAGATCGCCGAGCTCGAGGCACTGCTCTCGAGCCGGCACCGCATCGAGGCCCTCGTCTCCGACGAGCTCGCCGAGATCGCCGAGCGCTTCGGCACTCCGCGCCGCACCCTGCTCACCGACGCCCGGCCGAGCATCGCCGGCGCCGCCGCCAAGCGGGCCGCCGCGATCCTCGAAGTCGCCGACGTGCCCTGCCGGGTCTTCCTCTCGGCCACCGGTCGCATCGCACGCGTCGACCTGCCCGTGGGCGACGAGGGCGCACCCGTCATCTCCGTTCCCGCCCGTCGCAGCAAGCACGACGCGATCCGCTCGACGCTCGACACGACGAGCCGGGCCGAGATCGGCGCCGTCACGAGCCTCGGCCGACTCATCCGCTTCACTCCGGTCGACCTGCCGATGCTGCCGCCCACCTCGGTGCAGCTGGGCGCCGGCGTCAAGATCGGCGACTATCTCACGCTGCCGAACCGCGACGAGAAGGTACTCGCGATCGTCTCGCTCGATTCCGATCGGTCGATCGCGCTCGGCACGAAGCAGGGCGTCGTCAAACGCGTCGCCACCGGCGCGTACCCGAACAAGCCCGAGTTCGAAGTGATCGGTCTGAAGGCGGGCGATGAGGTCGTCGGAGCCGTGCAGGGCGACGAGACCGACGAACTCGTGTTCGTCGCCACCGACGCGCAGTTGCTGCGGTTCCCCGCTGCCACCGTGCGCCCGCAGGGCTGCCCCGCGGGCGGCATGGCCGGCATCAACCTCGGGGCCGGTGCCCACATCGTGCACTTCACGAGCATCGCCGCAGACGACGTGCCCGAGGCGGTCGTCGTCACGATCGCGGCGACGACGGACACCCTGCTCGGTACCGACCCCGGCAGCGCCAAGGTCAGCGACTTCGCCGAGTTCCCGGCGAAGGGCCGCGCGACCGGCGGAGTGCGCGCGCAGCGCTTCCTGAAGGGCGAAGACGCGTTGCACCTCGCCTGGGTCGGCCGCTCCCCTGCGCTGGCCGTCGGACCCGATGGCACGGCCCGTACGCTGCCCGACGGCGGGGCGAAGCGCGACGGGTCGGGCCAGCCGCTCGAGGCCGTCGTCGGCGCGATCGGCACGCGCATCGGCTGACGTCGTACGTCGGGCTTGACGCGGGCACGGTCGAGGGGCATATTCGGCCGTGCCGGCCGCTGAACGCCGTACTCGTTGTGCGCCGGCTCTCTGGCGAACGGGAGGGGCGCTCATGGGGCGCACGACGCTGCACGACATCTCCGGCACGGTGCTGGAACCGGGAGACGACGGCTACGACGAGGCCCGCACTGTCTGGAACGGCATGGTCGACCGGCATCCGCGCTACATCGTGCGGTGCGCCGACGCGACCGACGTCGCCACGGCGATCCGGTTCGGCACGCAGAACGACCTCGAGATCGGCGTGCGCTGCGGCGGGCACGGCATCGTCGGACACGCGGTCGCCGATGACGGTCTCATGATCGATCTCCGGCCCATGGGCGATGTGCAGGTCGATGCGCTCGGGCGGCGCGCGCGGGTGCAGGGCGGCGCCCTCCTCGGCGCCCTCGACCGAGCCGCACAGCAGCACGGCCTCGCAACGACGGCGGGGAACGTCTCGCACACCGGCGTCGGCGGGCTCACCCTCGGTGGCGGCATGGGCTGGCTCGCGAGGCGGCTCGGGCTCGCCTGCGACAACGTGCTCGCGTTCGAGCTCGTCACGGCCGATGGTGAGCTGCTGCGGGTCGACCGCGATTCCAATCGCGAACTCGATTGGGCGCTTCGCGGCGGCGGCGGCAACTTCGGTGTCGTCACCGCGTTCGAGTTCGCACTGCACCCCGAACCCGGCGACGCGATCGCCGTCGAGTTCCACTATCCGATCGAGGATGTCGCGGACGCTGAGGCCGCCGCAGCTGCGATGCGCGCATGGCGCGACCTCAGCATCGACGCGCCGCGCGAGTCGACCTTCACCGCGACGATCTCCGGCGGGACGGTGGCGCTCGGGTTCGTGTGGGTCGGTGATCCACTCGACGCTCGTGCACGCATCGTCGCGCTCGAGCAGCGCCTCGACCACGCCGCCCCTCCCGCTGCGAGATCAGTCGATCCGCTCAGCTACCTGCAGTTGCAGACGCGCGAAGACGACGTCGAAGGCCACGCATGGCGTCGGTACTGGAAGGGACACTACTTCCGCGAGCTCGGCGATGACCTGATCGAAGCGCTGCTCGATCGCGATGACGAACTCTCGCCCGACGTGAGTCTGCAGGCATACGGCGGGGCCATCGCGGACGTTCCCGGCGACGCCACAGCCTTCTCGAGGCGCGACACGGCGTTCGAGTTCGTGGCGGCCTCCCGCTGGCGCTCGCCCCACGAGGATGCGCCGCGGATTGCGGCCGCCCGGCGCTACGCGAGCACGATGGACGAGTACTCGAGCGGCGCGTACGTCAACGTGCTCGGCGACGATGGAGAGGCGGGGCTCCGTCGGGCGTACTCGACCGATCAACTGACACGACTGACCGCCGTCAAGGACGCGTACGATCCCGGCAACGTCTTCCATCTGAATCAGAACATCCGACCGACGTCGGGGTGAACGTCACACTTCGATGCGGTCGTGCTCGAGCGAGTCGGAGCTCTCGCGGCACGCGCTGAAATCCTTGACACGCCCGAATCTCGCAGGCTACGTTGTGCCTACTTCGGGGGACAGACAACGACGCCTGACCTATGGACTGGCAACGACGCCCGACCCATGGAACCGAAGCCGCTCGCCGACCAGGCGAACGGAGATTCGCTCATTTCAGAAGGAGCACACTGCATGAGAATCACGAGAACACTCGCGCTCGCCGCCACCGCGGCCGCCGCGCTCGCTGTCGGCACGGTAATCCCGGCCGCCGGCGCAACCCCGCTCGATGACTCCGACGTTCCCTCCTACCAGGAGTTCGCGGCATCGACCTACCGAGACGTCGATGGCGGCTACATCGTCAATGGTGACGAGGTGATCTCGGACAAGGGCGACCTGCGGAACTTCTACGACCTGCTCGTCGGTCCCGAGACGCCGACCGATGGTCTCATCGTCAACACGGTCAACGGCGCCGACGACAAGTGGTCGGCCTCGCAGGTCGGCAACCTCACCTATTGCGTCAGCACGAAGTTCGGCACGCGTCACGCCGATGTCGTCAACGCGATGGCGAGCGGCGCGGCTCTCTGGGAGTCCGCGTCATCGAAGATCAACTTCGTGTACGTGAGCAGCGCCGACGGCCAGTGCACGACGCGCAACAAGTCGGTACTGTTCTCGGTCGAGCCGGTGCAGACCTCGCAGTACATCGCCCGTGCGTTCTTCCCGAGCACGCCCGACCGTCAGCAGAACGTGCTCATCGACGACTCGATCTGGAGCTCGGGCTCCTGGACGCCGACCAACATCCTCGGTCACGAACTCGGCCACACCCTCGGGTTCCGGCACGAGCACACGCGTCCCGAATCGGGCACGTGCTTCGAAGACAACAACTGGCGTCCGCTGACGCCGTACGACTCTTCCTCGATCATGCACTACCCGCAGTGCAACGGTTCGTCCGACGATCTGTCGATGACGAGCTCCGACCGCACGGGGGCCGTCGCGCTCTACGGCAACTGAGTCACCGCTCTCGTCAGAACGCTGTCAGAGTGTCCGCTGGGCTCGGTCGTATTCGACCGGGCCCAGCGGTGCGTCGTCACGCGGGGCGAGAGCATCCGGCCGCCGCCGGCTCAGCGTCACGCGTCGATGCGATCGCGCTCGAGCGCGTCGGAGCTCTCGATGATGAATTCCTTGCGAGGCGCGACGTCGCTGCCCATGAGCAGTTCGAACACCCGCCCGGCGTTCTCGGCATCGCCGATGCCCACGCGACGCAGAGTGCGGTGGCGGCGATCCATCGTCGTGGTCGCGAGTTGGTCGGCGTCCATCTCGCCGAGGCCCTTGTACCGCTGGATCGGGTCTTGATAGCGCTTCTTCTGACGATCGAGCGTCGCGAGCACGCCCTTGAGCTCGGCCTCTGAATAGGTGTAGATGGTCTCGTTCGGCTTCGACCCGGGGTTCATCACGACGACCCGGTGCAGCGGCGGCACCGCGGCGAACACCCTGCCATGCTCGATCATCGGCCGCATGTAGCGGAAGAAGAGCGTGAGCAGCAGCGTGCGGATGTGCGCGCCGTCGACGTCGGCGTCGGCCATGAGGATGACCTTGCCGTAGCGGGCGGCCTCGAGATCGAAGCTGCGGCCGGAGCCGGCACCGATCACCTGGATGATCGACGCGCACTCGGCGTTCGCGAGCATGTCGGCCACGCTCGCCTTCTGCACGTTCAGGATCTTGCCGCGGATCGGCAGCAACGCCTGGTGCTCGCTGTCGCGGGCGAGCTTGGCGGTGCCGAGTGCGGAGTCGCCCTCGACGATGAACAGCTCGCTGTGTGCGACGTCGTTCGACCGGCAGTCGACGAGCTTCGCCGGCAGCGACGAGCTCTCGAGCGCGTTCTTGCGGCGCTGCGTCTCTTTGTGCGCCCGTGCGGAGATGCGCGACTTCATCTCGGCGACGACCTTGTCGAGCAGCAGGGCAGCCTGGTTCTTGTCGTCGCGCTTCGTGGAGGAGAAGCGTGCTCCGAGCTCCTTCGTCAGCACGCTCGAGACGATGGCGCGGGCAGCGGGCGTGCCGAGCACCTCTTTCGTCTGACCCTCGAACTGCGGCTCGGGCAGGCGCACCGTGACCACCGCCGTGAGGCCCGCGAGCACGTCGTCCTTCTCGAGCTTGTCGTTGCCGGCCTTCAGGCGTCGAGCGTTCAGCTCGACCTGCTGGCGCAGGAACTTCAGGAGGCCCTGGTCGAAGCCGGCCTGATGCGTGCCGCCCTTGGGCGTCGCGATGATGTTCACGAACGAGCGGATCACCGTGTCGTAACCGGTGCCCCAGCGCAGGGCGATGTCGACCACGCACTCGCGCTTCAGCTCGGTCGGCACCATCGCGCCGCCCTCGGTGAGCACGGGAACCGTCTCGGTGAAGTGGCCGGTGCCGGTCAGACGCCACACGTCGGTGAGCGGGGCATCGGTCGCGAGGTGCTCGACGAACTCGGAGATGCCGCCCTCGAACTGGAACGAGGTCGTGTGCGGGGCCTCACCCCGCTCGTCGGTGACGTCGATGGCGAGGCCGGGAACGAGGAACGCGGTCTGGCGCGCGCGACCGAGCAGCTCTTCGGTCTGGAACTCGGCGCCCTTCGTGAAGATCTGGCGGTCGGCCCAGTATCGGATGCGCGTGCCGGTGACGCCCTTCGCCACCTTGCCGACGACCCGGAGCTCGCTGCGCTGCTCGAACGGGGTGAACGGTGCATCGGGCGATGGCGCACCCGAATCGGCGAAGTTGCCGGGCTCACCGCGGTGGAACGACATGGCCCACGTCTTGCCGTCGCGGTCGACCTCGACGTCGAGTCGCTCGGAGAGCGCATTGACGACGGATGCTCCGACACCGTGCAGGCCACCGGAGGCCGCATAGGAACCGGAACCGAACTTGCCGCCCGCGTGCAGCTTCGTGAACACGACCTCGACGCCCGAGAGACCGGTCTTCGGCTCGATGTCGACCGGGATGCCGCGCGCGCGGTCGCGCACTTCGACGCTGCCGTCGGGGTGGAGCGTCACGCCGATCTCGTTGCCATGGCCCGCGAGCGACTCGTCGACCGAGTTGTCGATGATCTCCCAGAGGCAGTGCATGAGGCCGCGGGAGTCGGTCGAGCCGATGTACATGCCGGGTCGCTTGCGCACGGCCTCGAGGCCCTCGAGCACGGAGAGATGGCGGGCGGAATAGTCGGAGCTCACGTCGAACAAGCCTACTGAGCTGCACCGACACATCCGTTCAGCCACTACGCGCTGAGCGAAATGCCCGGCCCAACGGAAGGAACCGGCCCCCACTCGTGTTTTCATTGATGAACGGAACACCACGCATGAGCGACGAAGGAGGAGCCATGACCCAATACACCGAGACCACCGGTGCGGTCGATGAACTCGAGACCCCTTACGAGCTCACCGCGCTCGATCGATGCGATGCCTGCGGCGCGCAGGCGTACATCCGCGTCGTCGTCGCGAGCGGCGAACTGCTGTTCTGCGCCCACCACGGTCGCAAGCACCAGGAGAAGCTCTCGCAGATCGCGCACAGCTGGCACGACGAGTCGAGCAAGCTGCTCGGCGACCGCAGCTGACCGACCGACTCCACGAACGCCCCGGCTCGTCCGGGGCGTTCGTCGTTTCAGGACTCGGGAGGCTTCAGGACTCGGGAAGCGAGACGCCGGCGGCGGACAGCTGCGCGGCACGCGCGGCCGACGCGTAGGCGTCGACGGCCTGCGCCCGCTCGCCCGAGACGTACTCGAGCCCGGCGCGCGAGGCCATGGTGTCGAGGATCCGATCGGCGAATACGGGATTCTTGGCGAGCACCGGGCCATGCAGGTGGGTGCCGTAGACATCGCCCATGACCGCGCCCTCCTGACCGGAGTCGCGGCCGTTGCCGTGTCCGGCGCGAAGACGGCCGAGCGGGGATGCCTCTGCGCCGACGTAGTCGCGCGCGTGGTTCTCGAAGCCGACGAGCATGCCGAAGCGCGGGCTCTTCACCACGACGTCGCCGGTCACCCGGTTCGCACGCGGCACTGAACGGCCCGGCAGGATGCCGAGGCCCTCGACGCTGCGCCCGCTCGCGAGCTCGACGCCCCAGCTGAGCAGCTCCCAGCCGGTGCCGATCGCGAGGATCGGCACGCCCTCGGTGCCCCAGCGGCGGAACTCGTCGTGCATCGTGAGCAGCAGTTCGCGGCTCTCGTCGAGTGACGAGTCGCTGCCCGAACCGAGCACGATCGCGTCGACGCGGGGCGGCAGCTGCGCGGCCGACTCGACCTCGACGACCTCGGCGTCGAGGCCCGCCCACCGTGCACGCGTCGCGAGCACGCGGGCGTTCTCGGCGTCGCCGTTCGTGTTCTGGAGTCGGGGCAGCAACGAGACGATCGTGAGGGTCATTCTGCTCCAGCGAGTCCGAGGTGGGCGCGAGTGCGTCGCATGGCGTCGGCGGTGAAGACGATCGTCTTGACGCCCGACGAGGGCGCCGGCATCGCCAGGAAGTCGTCGACGGCCGTGCCGAGGTCAGGCTCGACGCGGTCGATCTCGACGCCGTCGTAGGCCAGCATGAGCGCCGCCTCGGCCGACTTCGAACCGGTCACGATCGAGACCCGGCCGAGCGAACCGGCATCCGTCGGCCAGAAATAGGAAGGGTCGCGCACGTCGGAACCGATCGCGAACAGGATCTGCTCGGTGCCCGGCGCGATGCTGTCGACGTTGAGCTGATAGCTGGCGGGATTCTGCACGAGCACGAACTCGACATCCTGACCGCGAACGGTGGTGCGCTCGCCACGGCCGAACACGGCGGGGATCGCGCTCAGGGCATCGGCAGCCGTCGAGCTCGCGAAGCGCTCGCCGAGCACGGCCTTCGCCGTCGCGTACGCGGCCGCCGCATCGACGGCGTAGTGCACGCCGCGTGCCGGCAGTCCGATCGAGACGGATGTCCCGGCGTCATCGAGCACTGCAGACGCACCGTCGACCGTTTCGACGACCACGTCGGTGCCGCTCGACAGTCGGGTGCCGCTCGTCTCGGTGTAGCCGAGGCCGCGCGGCGATGCCGCGAGCACGGTCTCGGTGACGCCGAAGCGGTGCACGGCGACCTCGGGGCGAACCCGTGCGGCCAGTCGCTCGAGGTAGGCGTCATCGGCGTTCACGATGATCGACTCGCCGGCGCGCGCCGCGATGCGGGCGAGCATGGAGGCGACCATCTCTGAGTCGTGGAAACGGTCGATCTGGTCGACCATGACGTTCGTCAGGCACACGACCCGCGCGTCGACGCCCTGCATGACGAGTGCGCCGTGGCCCTCGTCCATCTCGAGCACCGCGACCTCGCCGGGCACGCGGCCCTGCCAGTCGGCCTGCTCGAGCAACGCCGAGGTGAGGCCCTGGCTGATGTTCGCCGTCGACGGATTGGTGAAGACGTCGACGCCGTGGGCGCGGAGGATCGCGACGAGCATCTTCGTGGTCGTCGACTTGCCGCTCGAACCCGAGACGACGACGAGACCCTGCGGGAAGCCCGAGAGGGTGCGCTTCAGGTACTTCGGGGCGATGCGGTTGACGACCAGGCCGGGAACAGCCGATCCGCCGCCGGGCTTGCGCAGCCGGGCGGCGAATCGGGTGAGCCTGCCGACGAGGATCGCCGGGGCGTAGCGCACTGGCGGCCTACTCGAGGTAGTCGCGGAGCGACTGCGAACGCGAAGGGTGACGCAACTTCGCCATCGTCTTCGACTCGATCTGGCGGATGCGCTCACGCGTGACACCGAAGGTGTCGCCGATCTGGTCGAGGGTCTTCGGCATTCCGTCGCCGAGGCCGAATCGCATGCGGATGACGCCCGCCTCGCGCTCGCTCAGCGAGTCGAGGAGCGACTCGAGCTGCTTCTGCAGCATCGTGAAACCGACCGCGTCGGCCGGGACGACCGCCTCGGTGTCCTCGATGAGGTCGCCGAACTCGCTGTCGCCGTCTTCACCGAGGGGCGTGTGCAGCGAGATGGGCTCGCGGCCGTACTTCTGCACCTCGATGACCTTCTCGGGGGTCATGTCGAGTTCGCGGCTGAGCTCTTCGGGCGTGGGCTCGCGACCGAGGTCCTGCAGCATCTGACGCTGTACGCGGGCGAGCTTGTTGATGACCTCGACCATGTGCACCGGGATGCGGATGGTGCGCGCCTGGTCGGCCATGGCGCGGGTGATCGCCTGGCGGATCCACCACGTCGCGTACGTCGAGAACTTGAAGCCCTTGGTGTAGTCGAACTTCTCGACCGCACGGATGAGGCCGAGGTTGCCCTCTTGGATGAGGTCGAGGAACTGCATGCCGCGACCCGTATAGCGCTTGGCGAGCGAGACCACGAGGCGCAGGTTCGCGCCGAGCAGGTGGCTCTTGGCGCGCTGACCGTCTTTGGCGACCCACTGCAGTTCGCGACCGAGCTGCGAGCGCTTCTCCGCATCGGTCATGTGCGACAGCTTCTCTTCGGCGAACAGGCCCGCCTCGATGCGCATCGCGAGCTCGACCTCTTCGGCCGCGTTCAGGAGCGCGACCTTTCCGATCTGCTTCAGGTAGTCCTTGACGGGGTCGGCCGTCGCGCCGGTGATGGCGCTCGAGTAGACCGGAACCTCGTCTTCGTCGTCGACCGCGCGCAGCACGAGGGCACCGGTGGGGTGCGGCTCTACCGCGACGGCCTTCGTGTCGTCGTCGTCGCCGTCGGCCGCCGAGTCATCGGCGCCGTCGACGACCTCGATGTCGACGACCTCTTCACCTTCATCGTCGTCGCTCTTGGCCTTCGCCTTGGCGCGGGGCTTGGTCGCGGTCTTCGCGGTGGTAGCGCGCGGCGTCTTGGTCGCGGGGGTGGCCGCGGCCTTCGCCGGCGTCTTCGCGGCGGTCGACTTCGCGGCGGTCGCGCGCTTCGCAGCGGGCTTCTCCGCCTCGCTCGCAGCCGTCGTCGCGGCTTTCGTCGTTGCCATTCGTTGAACCTCTCCTACCGTTGTGCCCGCGCGTCCTCGCGGACTCGGCTCTTGCACTCGGTCCGGTCGTTTTCGGACACTATGAGGACCCATGTCAAGTCCGCTGCATCGGCATGGTCTTTCACCACGCCAGCGGGCCAGAACGGGTCCTGCCTCCATTATACAGACGTGCGCACCGCTTCACGCCTGATCGGGGCCGGACTCGCTCTCTTGTTGCTTCAACGTCGAGACGGCCGGGGGCATTCCCCGCCCGTTCAGAGTCCGCGCGGCGTGTCGTCGTCGTTCGCGCGGCGGAACGCGAGGAACTTCTCGAGCTCCGCGGCGATCTCATCGGCCGACGGCAGCTCGCCGTCTTCGTCGGTCAGCGGCGATCGGAGCGTGGTGCCCTCCATGTAGGAGTCGTGCCGCTGCTCGAGCGTGCCCACGAGCTTCGCGAGCTCGGCGTTCTCCGACACCTGCTCGTCGATGCGGGCGATGAAGTCCCGTCCCTGTTCGCGCAGCGCGTCGGTCGGGAAGATGCGTCCGGTCGCGGCGCTGATCGCCTCGAGCGCGGTGATCGCGGCCGATGGGTACTCGGCGTCGGAGAGGTAGTGCGGAATCAGCAGCACGAAGCCCGTCGTGGGGTGGTCGAGCTCTTGGAGCCGAAACTCGACGAGGTGCAGCGCGTTGGCGGGCACCTGCGTCGTCGGACGCCAGATCGACATCGCATCGATGAGTTCGGAGCGATTGCCGCTCACGGTCACGCCGACGGGCCGCGTGTGCGGCACGGGCATCGGGATCGAGTTGATCCAGGTGGTCGACGACACCTCGAATCGCTCGATCAGGTCGAGTACGGCCGAGCTGAACCGCTGCCACTGATAGTCGGGCTCGAATCCGGTGAGCAGCAGGAACTGCTGGCCCAGCTCGTCGACCGCGAGATCGAGGCTCAGCCGCGGCGGCGTGTAGTCGGTGAGGTGGTCGCCCTCGAAGAGGATGATCGGCCGGCGCGCCCGGTAGTCGAGCAGTTCGTCGGCCTCGAAGGATGCCACGACCGTGCTGTCGAGCGTCGAGAGCAGGTACTCGGTGGTCTGCGCGACGGCCCCGCCCGCATCGGCGTAGCCGGTGAGACCCGCGACCAGCGGAAGCCCGGCGGGAACGATCACGTCGGGGTTCAACTCGTACAGGGAGCGGGGGTCTCGCATGCTTCCAGCCTACTGAGGCCCGTTGCACCCTCCTCCGGATCATCGCCCGTCCACATGATGCCGAGAGCGAACACGTACGATCGACCGCATGGCTGTTCCCACCCTCTCAGTGACCGACTCCCCCGCTTCCGCCTCCGACGCCGACGTCGTGCTGCTCGCCGTCCGAAAGGGCGCCGACGGCCCGGAACTGCTGGCCGAAGCCGGCTTCGACTGGGTGGCGCCCGTGCTCGAGGCGCTCGACCTGAGCGGGGCGGCCGAAGAGTTCATCCGCATCCCCGGCGTTGCCGGCGGCCCGCGTGTGGTCGCGCTGGTCGGCATCGGGGAGCGAGCGGATGCCGCGAGCCTCCGCCTCGCCGCGGGTAGCGCGCTCCGCCAGCTGAAGGGCGAGCTCGCGGTGGCGATCGCCGTTCCGACCGATGACGCCGACGCTGCCGCTGCACTCCTCGAGGGCGCAGGTCTCGGCGCCTACGGCTACGACGGATTCCGTTCGGAGCCGAAGCCGCGGCCCACGAGCATCGTGCTGCACTCCGTGTTCGACGGGTCCGCGATCGGTGTCGACCGGGTTCGCGCGGTGGTCGCCGCCGTCGCGACCACGAAGGACCTCGTCAACATGCCGCCCGCCGACCTGTTCCCCGAGCGACTCGCGCAGATCGCCGTCGAGGCGGCCGCGGCCGTCGGCATCGGCTCGAAGGTGTGGGACGAGCAGGCGCTCGCCGCCGACGGGTTCGGCGGCATCCTCGCCGTCGGTCAGGGCTCGAGTCGCGGGCCGCGACTCGTGCGCCTCGACTACACGCCGGCCGGGGCATCCGCTCACCTCGCCCTCGTCGGCAAGGGCATCACGTACGACTCGGGCGGCATCTCGCTGAAGCCCATGACCGCGCTCGTCGGCATGAAGACCGACATGGCGGGGGCGGCAACCGTGCTCTCCGCGATGGTCGCCCTCGCCGAGCTCGAGGTGCCGATCCGGGTCACGGGATGGCTCTGCATCGCCGAGAACCTGCCCTCCTCGACCGCGGCGCGCCCGAACGACGTGCTGCGGATCCGCGGCGGCAAGACCGTCGAGGTCATCAACACCGACGCAGAGGGCCGGCTCGTGCTCGCCGACGGCCTGGTCGCCGCGAGCGAGGAGCAGCCCGACGCGATCGTCGACGTCGCGACCCTCACCGGCGCGCAGATGGTCGCTCTCGGCCACCGGATCGCGGGCCTCATGGGCGAGGAGGACCTCGTCGGGCAGGTGCGCGCGGCGGCGGACTCGGTCGACGAGTCGACCTGGCCGATGCCGCTCCCCCGCGACCTCATGCAGTACCTGAAGTCGGATGTCGCCGATCTCGCGAACACCAAGCTCGGCATGACGGTGCCCGGCATGCTGCTCGCGGGCGTCTTCCTGCAGGAGTTCGTCGGGCTGCGAGAGGGCGCCGACACGCGCATCCCGTGGGCCCACCTCGACATCGCGGGCCCCTCGCACAACACCGCAGCCGGCTACGGCTTCACCGGATCGGGCGCCACCGGCATCGCCGTTCGCACACTCATCCGGCTGGGCGAGCAGCTCGCCGCAGAGTAGTAAGGTCGTTGGGGGCGAGATCCTCGCCCATACACCCTGTCCCGGCAACGAACCGGGAGCAGTCCGTGTCGCAGATCTGGTGCGCAAGGGAGAGAGCGTTTGTCCGAGCAGAACTTTGACATTGTCGTCCTGGGCGGAGGCAGCGCCGGCTACGCCGCTGCGATCCGTGCCGTCGAACTCGGCATGACCGCCGTGGTGATCGAGAAGGACAAGCTCGGCGGCACGTGTCTCCACCGCGGTTGCATCCCCACGAAGGCCCTGCTGCACTCGGCAGAGGTCGCCGAGGTGGCCCGCGAATCTGCGAAGTACGGCGTCAAGACCTCCTTCGAGGGCGTCGACATCGCCGGCGTCTCCGCCTACCGCGAGGGCATCGTCGCGAGCAAGTGGAAGGGCCTGCAGGGTCTGCTGAAGGCTCGCGGCATCCCCGTCATCGCCGGTGAGGGCCGTCTCGTCGCCGCGAACACCGTGGCCGTCGGCGACGACCGCTACGTCGGCAAGAACGTCGTGCTCGCCACGGGTTCCTACTCGCGCTCGCTCCCCGGCCTCGAGATCGGCGGCCGCGTCATCACGAGCGAGCAGGCCCTCGAGCTCGACTTCATCCCCAAGAAGGTCGCCGTGCTCGGCGGCGGCGTCATCGGCGTCGAGTTCGCGAGCGTCTGGAACTCCTTCGGCGCCGACGTGACGATCATCGAAGCCCTGCCCCACCTCGTGCCCAACGAGGAGGAGACGATCTCGAAGCAGCTCGAGCGCGCCTTCCGCAAGCGCGGCATCGAGTACTCGCTCGGCGTGCGCTTCCAGAGCGTGACCCAGAACGACGACGGCGTCGTCGTGACGCTCGAGAACGGCACCACCTACGAGGCGGAGCTGCTGCTCGTCGCCGTCGGCCGTGGCCCGGTCACGCAGAACCTCGGCTACGAAGAGGCCGGCATCACCATCGACCGCGGCTTCGTCATCACGAACGACCGCCTCGAGACGAGCGTTCCCGGCGTCTACGCCGCCGGCGACATCGTCCCCGGCCTGCAGCTCGCGCACCGCAGCTACCAGCAGGGCATCTTCATCGCCGAGGAGATCGCGGGCCTCGCCCCGATCGTCGTCGAAGACGTGAACATCCCGAAGATCACCTACTGCGAGCCCGAGGTCGCCTCCGTCGGCTACACCGAGGCGAAGGCCGCCGAGAAGTTCGGCGCCGACCAGGTGTCGTCGTTCGAGTACAACCTCGCCGGCAACGGCAAGAGCTCGATCCTCGGCACCTCCGGCTCGATCAAGGTCGTCCGCGTGAACGATGGCCCGATCGTCGGCGTGCACATGATCGGCGGCCGTGTCGGAGAGCTCATCGCCGAGGCGCAGCTCGCCGTGAACTGGGAGGCGTACCCCGAAGACATCGCCCCGTTCATCCACGCCCACCCGACCCAGGGCGAGGCATTCGGCGAGGCAGTGCTGAAGCTGGCCGGCAAGCCGCTCCACGCCATCTGAACCCGTCGTTCCCATCCACGACTGCAATAAGCTAGAAAGCGTTCCCACGCTGTGAAGGAGACAAGCGCATGAGCGAATCCGTCAGCCTCCCGGCACTCGGAGAGAGTGTCACTGAGGGCACGGTCACCCGCTGGCTGAAGAATGTCGGCGACCGTGTCGAGGTCGACGAGCCGCTGCTCGAGGTCTCGACCGACAAGGTCGACACCGAGATCCCGTCACCCGTGGCGGGTGTCATCGAGGCGATCCTCGTCCAAGAGGACGAAACCGTCGAGGTCGGCACCGCGCTCGTGACGATCGGCGATGGTTCGGGTGCAGCTGCTGCTGCCCCGGCCGCTCCCGAGGCCGCAGCGCCCGTGGCGGAGGCGGCTCCGGCTGCTCCTGCCGAGCCCGTCGCACCCGCTGCTCCGGTCGCCGAGCCCGTCGCACCGGCTGCCCCCGCAGCTCCGGCAGCCCCGGTCGCCGAGCCCGCAGCTCCGGCAGCCGAGCCCGCAGCTCCGGCAGCCGAGCCCGTCGCACCGGCTGCCCCCGCGGCTCCGGTTGCTCCGGCAGCCCCGGTCGCCGAGCCCGTCGCGCCGGCAGCCCCCGCAGCTCCGGCAGCCCCGGTCGCCGAGCCCGTCGCACCGGCAGCCCCCGCAGCTCCGGCAGCCCCGGTCGCCGAGCCCGCTGCTCCCGCAGCGCCGGCAGCTCCCTCGGCACCCGCCGGTGGCTCGCACGCCGGCCCTGCAGGCTATGTCACGCCGATCGTCCGCAAGCTCGCGAACGAGCAGGGTGTCGACCTCGCGAGCGTCACCGGCACCGGTGTCGGCGGTCGTATCCGCAAGCAGGACGTCATCTCGGCGAATGCTGCGCCCGCGGCATCCGCTGAAGCCGCCCCGGCGCGTCAGGAGCTCGAGGTCTCGCCGCTGCGCGGCACCACCGTGCC
The DNA here is from genome assembly GCF_016907835.1 of Agromyces cerinus. Classification (NCBI taxonomy): domain Bacteria; kingdom Bacillati; phylum Actinomycetota; class Actinomycetes; order Micrococcales; family Microbacteriaceae; genus Agromyces; species Agromyces cerinus. The sequence continues at coordinate 1,472,271 of NZ_JAFBCT010000001.1, forward strand.
GATGACGCGCCTGCGCAAGGTCGTCGCCGAGCGCGCCGTCGTCTCGATGACGTCGACCGCACAGCTCACGACCGTCGTCGAGGTCGACGTGACCCGGGTTGCCCGCCTGCGCGACAAGGTCAAGGGCGACTTCCTCGCCAAGACCGGCAACAAGCTCTCGTTCCTGCCGTTCTTCGCGATGGCAGCGGCCGAAGCGCTCCGGGCCTACCCGATCATCAACTCCACCGTCGACGGCGACAGCATCGTCTACCCGGCGCAAGAGAACATGAGCATCGCGGTCGACACCGAGCGCGGCCTCCTCACCCCGGTGATCCGTGACTCGGCCGAGCTCGACATCGCCGGCCTCGCCGCGCAGATCGCCGACCTCGCCGAGCGCACGCGCAACAACCAGCTGAAGCCCGACGAGCTGTCGGGGGGCACCTTCACCCTGACGAACACCGGCTCGCGCGGTGCACTCTTCGACACCCCGGTCGTGTTCCTGCCCCAGTCGGCGATCCTCGGCACCGGCACCGTCGTGAAGCGCCCCGTGGTCGTCTCGACCGACGGCGCGGACGCGATCGCCGTGCGCTCGATGGTCTACCTGGCGCTCTCGTACGACCACCGCATCATCGACGGCGCAGACGCCGCCCGCTTCCTCACCGCCGTCAAGCAGCGGCTCGAAGAGGGCGCATTCGAGGCGGACCTCGGCATCTAGCCGAAGATCTCTCGAAGTCGCCAACCGGCCTCGCCCCTCATCACGAGGAGCGAGGCCGGTTCTCGTTCACCCGTTGCGTAGGGAACCGCGACGAGCACCGCCGAACCCATCTCGGCCGTCACTGCGATGCCGGCCGGATCGAACGCGGCCGGCGCGTCACCGCCATCGCGCGCGACGCCCATGGCCGCGACCTCGTCGGCTTCGGCGGCGGAACCGGGTTGCACGATCGTCTGCAGGCAGGCCAGGTCGAGCTGATCGAAGCACTCGGCACGGCGCTCGAGCATGGCCTGCACGGCTGCCACGACGTCATCGCCGGCGGTGGCATCCTCGGGCGCGGCCGCCGGCGCTGACGGATCGACCGCCGGCACCTCGGCCGCCTGCGCAGCAGCGTCGTGACCGGTGCCCGCGGACACGGCGTCGTTCGTCTCCGGCGGCACCAGCGTCAGGAGCAGCACGAGTGCTCCCCCGCCGACGAGGGACCCGACGACGAGAGCTGGTCGGCGGCGGCGCAGCATCGCTCGCGCTCGGCTCCGGACGCCGAGGGAGGCGTCGGGTGAACCGGAAGTCGGTGCACCGTCGACTGCGCGACGGCCGTCCGCCAGGAACGCTGGCCACTGCGCGAGGTCGAGCAGGGTCGCGAACGAACCGCGTGCCGGAGCCTCGGATGCACCGAGGCCGCCGGCATCATCGCCGTGTGCGTCCGAAGTCCCGGTCTCGAGCGGCGCGGTCGCCCGTGATCCCAGGCCCGGCCGTGGTGCGACGGCGACGACGCCACGGATGGCCGCGGGCTCTGCAGCAGCGAAGAGCGCTCGTTCGAGCTCGGCGTCGCACGGCATGAACGGCCGTGTCGTGAGACGTGCCTGCATCAGTTCATCGACGGCAGCGAACACCCCCGGTCGCTCCGTCGCCGCGATCACCTCGGCGACCAGGTCCGCGAGGGCGAGGTGCCCCGTTCGAAGGAACTGATTGCGCTCGTGCGGCGCCGAGGGAAGTCGCTCGAGGCCGCCGAGGCCGATGAGCCGCGGACGCCCGTGTCCGTCGAGGAGCACGTCGCCTGGCGACATCCGGATGTGCACGAACCCTCTGCGCGCGAGTTCGCCGACTGCGACCGCGATCGGAGCGAGGATCGTGACCGCTTCGCCGGGGGTCAACCGCCGCTCTGCGATGATGCGAGCGACCGATGCGCCCGCCAGCCGTTCGACCGCGAGTGCGCATCGCCCGTCGTCGAGGGTCGCGACGTCGAAGATCGCAGGCAGCGACCCCGAGGCATCCGTCGACATCGCCTCGATCTCGATGGCGATCGCCGCTCCGTCCGCCGTGGCCTCGTAGACCCGCACGACCGCGAGCGGTCCCGGATCGTCTGCCGGGCCGTCGACGGCGGCGAGGAACACGTCGGCACGCTCGCCCGACGCGATGCGCCGGAGCAGACGGTAGCCGGCGAGCGTCGACGAGGCCGAAGGCGATGCGTCGCGCGTCACCGCCTCGGCATCGGAGCCGGAGCCGGAGCGATGTTCGGGGCGTCGCCTGCTGGATCGAACCATGCCGACAGCATGCCTGCGAGTCACCGCCAGGGTAGAACCGGACCGATCGCTGGGGAGTCCAGCCCGTCGACGACCGCTGTCGAGGAGGAGTGACCTAAGCTGAATCCCATGCTCGACATCGTCGTCACGGGGCTAAGCGCCAACTCCGTGCCGTACATCGAGGGTCTCGACCTTCAGCGCGCCGTCCATCGCGCGGTTGTCGGGGGCGAACGCCCCGACACCGTACTCCTTCTGGAGCACCCCTCCGTCTACACCGCCGGCAAGCGCACAGCGCCCGAAGAGCGGCCGACCGATGGCACTCCCGTCATCGACGTCGACCGTGGCGGCAAGATCACCTGGCACGGACCCGGCCAGCTCGTCGGGTATCCGATCCTGCGCCTGCCGGAACCCATCGACGTCGTCGGATACGTCCGGCGACTCGAGGGCATCCTCATCGACGTGCTCGCCGACATCGGCCTGGAATCGCACCGCGTCGACGGCAGGTCCGGCGTCTGGGTCGGCCCGCCCGGACGCGAGAACAAGATCGCCGCCATCGGCATCCGCGTCGAGAGCGGTGTCACCATGCACGGCTTCGCCCTCAACGCGAGCAACGAGCTCGACGCCTACGACCGCATCGTCGCCTGCGGCATCCGCGATGCGGGAGTGACCACGATCAGCCGCGAACTGGGTCGCACCGTGACCCCGGCCGATCTCGTCGAACCGATCTCCGCGCGATTCCGCGCCGAGGCGGCGATCGCCGCGTGAGCACGACACCCGAGGGGCGCAAAATGCTGCGCCTCGAAATCCGCAACGCCCAGACGCCGATCGAGCGCAAGCCCGAATGGATCAAGACCCGGGCGAAGATGGGGCCCGAATACCGGGCATTGCAGTCGCTCGTGAAGAGCGAGGACCTGCACACCGTGTGCCAGGAGGCCGGCTGCCCCAACATCTACGAATGCTGGGAGGACCGTGAGGCGACCTTCCTCATCGGCGGGGCGCAGTGCACGCGTCGCTGCGACTTCTGCCAGATCGACACCGGCAAGCCGGCCGACTACGACGCCGACGAACCTCGCCGCGTCGGCGAGTCGGTGGTGAAGATGCAGCTGCGCTATTCGACCGTCACTGGCGTCGCCCGCGACGACCTGCCCGACGGCGGCGCCTGGCTCTACGCGGAGACGATCCGCGAGATCCACCGTCAGTCGCCCGGCACGGGGGTCGAGATCCTCGTGCCCGACTTCAACGGAGTGCCCGAACTACTGCAGCAGGTGTTCGATGCCCAGCCCGAGGTGTTCGCGCACAATGTCGAGACGGTGCCGCGCATCTTCAAGCGCATCCGTCCGGCGTTCCGATACGAGCGGTCGCTCGACGTCATCACGCAGGGCCGGGACGCCGGACTCATCACGAAGTCGAACCTCATCCTCGGCATGGGCGAGGAGCGGGAAGAGATCTCGCAGGCACTGCAGGACCTCCACGACGCCGGCACCGACATCATCACGGTCACGCAGTACCTGCGGCCGAGCCCCCGGCATCTGCCGGTCGCCCGCTGGGTGCGCCCCGAGGAGTTCATCGAGATCAAGGAGGAGGCCGAGGCGATCGGCTTCCTCGGCGTCCTCGCCGGCCCCCTCGTACGTTCCTCCTATCGGGCAGGTCGCCTCTGGGCGCAGTCGATGCACGCGAAGGGGCGGGAACTGCCCGCCGAACTCTCGCATCTCGCCGACGCATCGCTCGGCTTCGCGCAGGCGGTCGGCTAGCGGCATCCGCCGTCTCGGACCGCGACCAGATCGCGGTCCGAGACGGCCCTCCGCGCCGGTATCCTTGAGAACATGGCACGTACCAAGGACGCATCGAAGGCTCAGAAGGAGCCCGGCCGCATGAAGCAGATGTGGCAGGTCTTCCAGATGACCCGCCGCTACGATTCCACCGCGCAGTGGCTGATGCTCCTCGGCTTCCTCGCCCCCGTGCTCGTGAGCCTCGGCCTCGCGCTCTGGTTGAGCGAGGGCAACGGCTTCACGATCGCCCTCTGGGTCGTCGCGGGCGTGCTCGCCGGCCTCCTCATCGCACTCGTGATCCTCGGCCGTCGCGCCGAGCGTGCCGCGTATTCGCAGATCGAGGGCCAGCCCGGCGCGGTCGGTGCGGTGCTCCGCAGCGGCCTTCGCGGCGGATGGGTCGGCAACGAGATGCCCGTCGCCGTCAACGGCAAGACGCAGGACGCCGTCTATCGTGCCGTCGGCCGTGGCGGCGTCGCCCTCATCAGCGAGGGGCCCGTCTCGCGCACGAAGCGCATGCTCGACGACGAGCAGCGCAAGGTCACCCGCATCCTGCCGAACGTTCCCGTCATGCAGCTCTCGGTCGGCGACGACGAGGGGTCGATCGCCCTCCACAAGCTCCCGGCGGCGCTCCGCAAGACCAAGAAGGCGCTGACCAAGCCCGAGGTACTGGCCGTCTCCAATCGACTCAACTCGCTCCAGACCTCCCTGCCGATCCCGAAGGGCATCGACCCGATGAAGGCCCGGCCCCAGCGCGGCAAGATGCGCTGACCCGGCACTGAGCGAAACGAACGCGGCATCCGTCATGACGGATGCCGCGTTCTCGTCGTGTGGCCGAGGAAGGCAGCGGCCCGTTCCCCGGCTGCATCATCCCGTTCGGCGGTAGCCTCGCAGGGTGCGTCGCCTTCCTCTCCTCGTACCGGTTGCGGCCATCGCGGGCGTCGTCGCCTGGGCCGAGTTCGTCCACCACCGATCGACCGGTCGGCGGCTCGGTACCGCGGCGCGGTCGGGTACCTCGGAAGCAGTCGTCATCCTCGGCTACCGGAATCGCGGGACGCGGGCCAACCTGTTGAACCGCTACCGGGTTCGCGCCGGGCTCCGCTCGCGGGATCCGCACGCGTCGGAGAGCGTGCTCGTGCTGTGCGGGGGCGGTGTGGCCAGCTCCGTCTCCGAGGCGGAGCTGATGGCCCGCTACGCCCGACGACGCGGATACACCGGGCCGATTCGGCTGGACCGCGACAGTTCGACCACCTGGGAGAACATCCAGAACGCGATCCCGTTCATCGAGGACGCGGACGCGATCAAGATCGTCTCCAACTCGCTCCATGCCGAGAAGGGGCGAGCGCACCTGTGGAAGCTGCGGCCCGACCTCGCCGATCGACTCGTACGCGCCGAGGATCACCGGCTCGGTGAGCTCGCACTGGTGAAGCCGCTCGCGGCCGTGCTCGGATTGCGGAGCCTGCGGGGCCAGTGACCGGGGTCTCGGAAGACACGACGGGGCTAGTAGCGGATGAGCACCGTGCCGGCGACCTTGTCGTGGAAGCCGCGCTGGTCGGAATCCCAGACGAGCGCCGGAATGACGATCAGGAGCAGCGCGGTGCGCACGACCGGACGCCGGGCGCCGATCCAACCGCCCTCGAGCGGGATGACCCGCATGCCGAGCAGGCGGTGCCCGAGGCTGCCGCCGATGGTCGGGATGAAGACGATCTGCAGCACGGCGAACACGAGCGGCGTGACCCAGGTGTACGCGGCGGACTCGTAGGGCGTGAAGAGCAGCGAGATCAGCATGGCGCTCGCCCAGTCGACGAGCAGCGCGGTGATGCGGCGACCGGGTCGAGCCACGGAGCCGCGCCCTTCAGCGGGCAGTCCGAGGCGCTCCCCCGGCCATCGGCTCGGCTCGAGGTCTCCGAAGGTCTGGGGTTTCGCATCAGGCACCAGAAGAGTCTACCGAGCCGTTCTGGGCGTAACATGGCCGAAACATTCCGGTCACGGCAGGGAAACGGCACCCGGCTAGCGTCACTACCGGCTGTGAAAGTCCGTCCGGTTCTAGTCCTCTTGGAGACTGCGCAAACATGTTCAGCGATTCGTCCGAAGTTCTCAAGTTCATCAAGGAGACGGATGTCAAGTTCCTCGACATCCGCTTCACCGATCTTCCGGGCGTGCAGCAGCACTTCAACATCCCGGCCTCCACTGTCGATGAAGAGTTCTTCACCGTCGGCCAGCTGTTCGACGGCTCCTCGATCCGCGGCTTCGCGAACATCCACGAGTCCGACATGCAGCTCATCCCCGACGTGACGACCGCGTACATCGACGCGTTCCGCGCCGAGCGCACACTCATCATGGTCTTCGACATCTACAACCCGCGCAACGGCGAGATCTACTCGAAGGACCCGCGTCAGGTCGCCAAGAAGGCCGAGAAGTACCTCGCGTCGACCGGCATCGCCGACACCGCGTTCTTCGCCCCCGAGGCCGAGTTCTACATCTTCGACGACGTGCGCTACGAGGTCAACCAGCACTCGAGCTTCTACTCGGTCGACTCCGAAGAGGGCGCCTGGAACTCGGGCCGCGTCGAAGAGGGCGGCAACCTCGGCAACAAGACCCCCTACAAGGGCGGCTACTTCCCCGTCTCCCCCGTCGACAAGCAGGCCGACCTGCGCGACGACATCTGCCTCAAGCTCATCGACGCGGGCCTCATCCTCGAGCGCTCGCACCACGAGGTTGGCACCGGTGGCCAGGCCGAGATCAACTACCGCTTCGACACGATGGTCGCCGCAGCCGACGACATCCTGAAGTTCAAGTACATCGTCAAGAACACCGCCGAGCAGTGGGGCAAGACGGCGACGTTCATGCCGAAGCCGATCTTCGGCGACAACGGCTCGGGCATGCACACCCACCAGTCGCTCTGGAGCGAGGGCAAGCCCCTCTTCTACGACGAGGCCGGCTACGGCGGTCTCTCCGACCTCGCGCGCTGGTACATCGGCGGCCTGCTGAAGCACGCCCCCGCGGTGCTCGCCTTCACGAACCCGACGGTGAACTCGTACCACCGTCTGGTGCCCGGTTTCGAGGCTCCCGTGAACCTGGTGTACTCGGCGGGCAACCGTTCGGCGTCCATCCGCATCCCGATCACCGGCACCAACCCGAAGGCCAAGCGCATCGAGTTCCGCGCTCCGGATGCCTCGGGCAACCCCTACCTCGCGTTCGCCGCGCAGCTCATGGCCGGCCTCGACGGCATCAAGAACCGCATCGAGCCGCACGAGCCCGTCGACAAGGACCTCTACGAGCTCCCGCCCGAGGAGGCCAAGGCGATCCCGCAGGTCCCCGGCTCGCTCGGCGAGGCCCTCGCGGCACTCGAGGCCGACCACGACTTCCTCCTCGAGGGCGGCGTGTTCACCAAGGAGCTCATCGAGACGTGGATCGACTTCAAGCGCGAGAAGGAGCTGAAGCCGCTGGCTCTGCGTCCTCACCCGTTCGAGTTCGAGCTCTACTACGGCGTCTGATCCTGCAGCCCCCTCTGCAGTCCCCAGGATCCGAACCTGCATCCCCCCTGCAGTCGTAGGATCCGGCCTGGATGGGCCCGCACCGCTTCGGCGGGCGGGCCCATTCGTCGTTTCACGGCAGCACGTTGCGTCGGGCCGACGGGACGACCGGATGACGATGTCGCTCGTCTCGAGCCCCGGCGGCGTTCAGCCGATGGACGGTTCGCGGCGAGGCTCGACCCCGTAGAAGCCGCGATCGAAGACGGCCCGGGCGCGCCGGGTGACATGCAGGTAGTCCTGCTCGAGCTGCGTCGCCGAGCCCGGCGGGTAGCCCATGATGCGGGCGACGCCCTCGAGCTGCGACCGCTCGACGGGCAGCACGTCGGTGGTGCGGTCGAGCCAGAGGGTGAGCGCCGAACGGGCGCGCGAGGCGAACACCCATGCTGCGCGCAGCGTCTCGGCATCGGATGCCTCGACGAGCCCATGTTCGACCGCTGCGGCGAGGGCGTCGAGCGTCGACGTCGTGCGCAGCGCCGGCACTGCGGCGGCATGCTGCAGCTGGATGAGCTGCACGAACCACTCGACGTCGGAGAGCGATCCGCGCCCGAGCTTCAGGTGCCGGTTCGGATCGGCTCCCTGCGGCAGTCGTTCGTTCTCGACGCGAGCCTTGATGCGCTTGACCTCTCGCACGTCGCGTTCGCTGATCGACTCGGGATAGCGCACGGTGTCGGCGAGCTCGGTGAACTCCTCGATGAGCGGCAGGTTGCCCGCCACACCGCGGGCTCGCAGCAGCGCCTGCGCCTCCCACGTCAGCGACCACCTCGCGTAGTACGCACGGTAGGCATCGAGCGAGCGGGCGACGACGCCGTTGCGTCCCTCGGGGCGGAGGTCTGCGTCGAGGTCGAAGGGCAGCCGCGCGTCTTCGCTGAGACGCACGAGTTCGGAGACGATGCGGAGCGCCCGCGAATGTGCGGCGTCGGCCGCGGCATCCGTCGCCCGGTAGACGTAGATGATGTCGGCGTCGGAGCCGATGCCGAGCTCGCGGCCGCCGAAGCGGCCCATGCCGATCACGGCGAATTCGATGCCGTCGGGCTCGCCGCCGCGGATCGCGGCGACGAGGGCGGCGATGTGGTTCTCGGTGACGTCGCTGAGGGCGTGGCCGAGTTCTTCGACGGTGCAGACGTCGAGGATTCCGGACAACGCGAGCCGCAGCACCTCGCGGCGACGGATGGCGCGGAAGATCTTGGCCGCGACGTCGGGCTCCGCATGGCGACGGAGCACTGCGCGGCCCTCGTCTTCGAGCGCGGCGATCGATCGAGGTCGCAGCTCGTCGAGGTCTTCGAGCCATGCGACCGATTCGGGGCTGCGCTCGAGCAGTTCGGCGGCGAATCGCGAGCCCGACAGCACGCGGGTCAGTCGCAGCGCCGCGTCGGAGGAGTCCCGGAGCAGCCGCAGGTACCAGTGCGTGGTGCCGAGGGTGTCGCTGAGGCGCCGGAACGAGAGCAACCCGAAGTCGGGGTCGGTGCCGTCGGCGAACCACGAGATGAGCACCGGCATGAGATTGCGCTGGATCTGCGCGCGCCGCGAGACGCCGGTGGTGAGCGCCGCGATGTGCGCGAGTGCACCGCGGGGGTCACGGAACCCGATCGCCGCGAGTCGAGCCTCCGCCTGCACGCTGGTGAGCCCGAGACCGGATGCGGGCAGCGCCGCCACGGCCGACAGCAGCGGCCGGTAGAAGAGTCGTTCATGCAGGCCGCGCACGCGTTGGCGCGTGGCGAGCCACACCGCCCTGAGTTCATCAGCCGTGCGGCCGAGCCCCGACGCACGGGCCAGGACGCGGAGTCGGTGCTCGTCGCGCGGCATGAGGTGCGTGCGGCGCAACCGCTCGAGCTGCACCCGGTGCTCGAGCACGCGCAGCACCCGGTAGTCGCGCGCGAACTCGGCCGCCTCCTCCCGCCCGACGTAGCCGAGCTCCGCGAGGGCCGCGAGGGCGGGCAGCGTGCCCCGCTGGTGGATGCCGTCGTCGGAGGCGCCGTGCACGAGCTGCAGCAGCTGCACCGTGAACTCGATGTCGCGGATGCCGCCGGGCCCGAGCTTGATCTGCACGTCGACCTCGTCGGCCGGGATGTGCTCGGTGACCCGTTCGCGCATCGCCTGCACGGACTCGACGAAGCCTTCTCGACTCGAACTCGACCACACCTTCGGCGCGACGCCCTCGATGTACCGGCCGCCGAGCTCGAGGTCGCCGGCGAGCGGGCGGGCCTTGAGCAGCGCCTGGAACTCCCAGCTCTTCGCCCACCGGTCGTAGTACTGCAAGTGCGACTCGAGCGTGCGCACGAGTGCGCCGTCCTTGCCCTCGGGGCGGAGGTTCGGGTCGACCTCCCACAGCGGCGGCTCGATGCCGGGCTCGCCGATGATGCGCATCGTCAGCATGGCGAGCCGGGTCGCGATGTCGAGCGCTCGCGCGGTCGAGACCACGTCTTCGTCGGCGGATTCGGCGACGAAGATGACGTCGACGTCGCTCACGTAGTTGAGCTCACGGGCCCCGGCCTTGCCCATGCCGATGATGGCGAGCCTCGTGGCCTCGACCTCGGCGGCGGGATACCGCCCGGGTGCCGCCGGCTCCCCCGGCGCACGCCCGATCACACGACGAGCGGCCGCCAGCGCTGCATCGAGCGTGGCGCCGGCCAGATCGGCGAGACCTGCGGCGACGACATCGACCACGTCGACCGCGTCGGCGCGGGTGAGGTCGTACACCGCGATGTCCGCGAGGAGCCGGCGGTACCGGATGCGGATCGCCTTCGCCGCCGCTTCCGTCAGATCAGCAGGCGCGGCGGAGACCCCGTCGAGCGCGGCGAGCAGCGATGCTCGTGCCTCGGTGACGCTCGGCGGAGCGATCGGCACCTGCGCGAACGATGCCAGATCCGACGGATGCCGCAGGAGGAAGTCGGCGAATCCGCGCGACGCTCCGACGAGTCGCACCAGGCGCGCCGCGGCGTTCTCATGATCGAGGACGCCGGCGAGCTCGGTCGGCGCCTGTTCGTGGAGTCGAGCGACGACCGCGAGCGCCTCGTCGGGGTCGGCGGCCTGCGCGAACACCTCGAGCAGGGAGTCCGCAGCGACACCGGTGGACGCCGACAGCGACTCGAGCGCCGCCGCGGCGCCGCTCAGCTCGACGAAGCCCGCGCGAGCGACTCTTCCGAGCGTGGGGGCCTGACGAGACATCCGATGCGTCAGAGGATCTCGAGGTTGCGCTTCAGCTCGAACGGAGTGACCTCCGAGCGGTAGTCGCGCCACTCGGCCCGCTTGTTCGCCAGCACGTAGTTGAACACCTGCTCGCCGAGCGTCTCGGCGACGAGCTCCGACTCCTCCATGAGCTGCACCGCGTGATCGAGGCTCGCAGGCAGCGGGTCGTAGCCGAGTGCCCGTCGCTCACGATCGGTCAGCGCCCACACGTCGTCTTCGGCCTCGGGCGGGAGCTCGTAGCCCTCTTCGATGCCCTTCATGCCCGCAGCCAGGAGCAGCGAGAACGCGAGGTAGGGGTTCGCCGCCGAATCGATCGCACGGTACTCGACGCGAGCGCTCTGCCCCTTGCCGGGCTTGTACAACGGCACCCGCACGAGCGCCGAACGGTTGTTGTGCCCCCAGCAGACGAAGCTGGGCGCCTCGGCGAGCTTGTCGGGTCCGACGCCGCCCCACAGACGCTTGTACGAGTTCACGAACTGGTTGGTGACGGCCGTGATCTCGGGAGCGTGGGTCAGCAGTCCGGCGATGAACTGCCGGCCGACCTTGGAGAGCTGGTACTGCGCTCCGGCCTCGTAGAAGGCGTTGGCATCGCCCTCGAAGAGCGACATGTGGGTGTGCATGCCGCTGCCGGGCTGACCGGAGAACGGCTTCGGCATGAACGTCGCGTACACGCCCTGCTCGATCGCGACCTCTTTGATCACGGTGCGGAACGTCATGATGTTGTCGGCGGTGGTCAGCGCATCGGCGTACCGCAGGTCGATCTCGTTCTGACCGGGGCCCGCCTCGTGGTGGCTGAACTCGACCGAGATGCCCAGGTCTTCGAGCATGCGCACCGAACGACGACGGAAGTCGTGGGCGGTGCCGCCCGGGACGTTGTCGAAGTAGCCGGCGGAGTCGACGGGCTCGGGGCCCGAGGCGCCGTACTTCGACGACTTGAGCAGGTAGAACTCGATCTCGGGGTGCGTGTAGAAGGTGAAGCCGCGATCGGCCGCACGCGCGAGGGTGCGCTTCAGCACGTTGCGCGGATCGGAGACCGCCGGCTCGCCGTCGGGCGTCGTGATGTCGCAGAACATGCGCGCGGTGGGGTCGATGTCTCCGCGCCACGGCAACGTCTGGAACGTCGTCGGATCGGGGTACGCGAGCAGGTCGGACTCGAACGTGCGGCTGAGGCCCTCGATCGCCGAGCCGTCGAAGCCGATGCCCTCGGTGAACGCACCCTCGACCTCGGCCGGCGCGATCGCCACCGACTTCAGGGTTCCGACCACGTCGGTGAACCAGAGCCTGACGAACTTGACCCCTCGCTCCTCGATCGTGCGAAGAACGAAGTCGCGCTGCTTATCCATCCACACCCTCTCTCGCACCTCTCAGCGTACTGGCTCGCGGTGCTGCCTTGCGCGCGCCCGCGAGGCGGTGACGGATGTCGCGTGTGCCAGACTTGCCCCATGTCAGGCGAGCCCCAGAACGCAGCATCCGACACGTCGGCCGGCACCGAGCAGAACCCCTACGGCGGTGCCGCCGCGACCGGAGGGCCGAAGCGCGTGCGCACCCGGCATTTCCAGAACGCGAAGCGCGACGGCATCAAGATCACGGGCCTCACGAGCTACGACCAGCTCACCGCTCGCATCTTCGACGAGGCCGGCATCGACTTCCTGCTCGTCGGCGACTCGGCCGGCAACAACGTGTTCGGCTACGAGACGACGTTGCCCGTCACCGTCGACGAACTGATCCCCCTCACGCGCGCAGTCGCCGGTGCGGTCAAACGCGCATTCGTCGTCGCCGACATGCCGTTCGGCTCGTACGAGAACGGCCCCGAAGACGCACTGCACACCGCGGTGCGGTTCATGAAGGAGACCGGCGCGCACGCCGTGAAGCTCGAGGGCGGGGAGCGCAGCCACAAGCAGATCCGCCGCATCGTGGGTGCCGGCATCCCGGTCATGGCGCACATCGGCTACACGCCGCAGAGCGAGCACGGCCTCGGCGGCCATGTCATCCAGGGCCGCGGCGAGGGCGTCAAGCGGCTGCTCGCCGACGCCAAGGCCGTGCAGGACGCCGGTGCGTTCGCCGTCGTGCTCGAGATGGTGCCGGCGGATGCCGCGCGGCAGGTCACCGAACTCCTCGACATCCCGACCATCAGCGTCGGGGCGGGCCCGCACACCGACGGCCAACTGCTCGTCTGGACCGACTGGGCGGGTCTCACGATCGGTCGCGTGCCGAAGTTCGTGAAGCAGTACGCCGACCTCTCGGGCATCCTGAGCGCGGCCGCGAAGGAATGGCGCACCGACGTCGAAGCCGGCGTCTACCCGAACTCCGAGCACTCCTACGAGTAGCCGCGCTGCCGACTGAGCCCGTCGAAGCCTCGGTCCCGACAGGCTCGGCCAGCTGGAGCTCAGTCTTCGGCGGCCTCTTCTTCAGCCCACTTGGCGCTGTTCGCACGCAGGATCTCGAGGGCCCGTTCGGCCTCGGCGCGGGTCTCGAAGGGCCCCACCCGATCGACCGATGGCGACACGAATCCCTGCTCCACCTCACCGGTGTTCAGGTTGTACCAGAACATGTGCTCGACATCCTCGGCCATAGGCTGATCCTATGCCCAAGGACGCCTCAGGCCACCTGATCCCCGGCCGCCTGTCACCGCTCCGAGCGGTGCCCGCCGCCATCCCGCGACCCGAGTACGTGGGCAAGCGCGCGCCGGCGCCGTACTCGAGCGGCGATCGCTACACGACCGAAGAGGTCGAGCTCGTCCGCGCGGCCGGGCGTGTCGCCGCCGGCGCGATCGAGGCGGCGTCCGCCGCGATCCGCCCCGGCGTCACGACGGACGAGCTCGACCGCATCGCGCACGAGTACGTCGTCGCGCACGGCGCCTACCCGTCGACGCTCGGCTACCGGGGCTTCCCGAAGTCGTCGTGCACGTCGGTCAACGAGGTCATCTGCCACGGCATCCCCGACGACACGGTGCTCGCCGACGGCGACCTCGTGAACATCGACGTCACGGCGTACCTCGACGGGTACCACGGCGACCTCAACCACACGTTCCTCGTCGGCGAGGCGAGCGAAGCGGCCGCCCAGCTCGTCGAGCGCACCCGTGAGGCGCTGCGCCGCGGCATCCGCGCCGTCGCACCCGGCCGCGAGGTCAACGTGATCGGCCGGGCGATCGAGGCGTACGCGAAGCGCTTCGGCTACGGGGTCGTGCGCGACTACACGGGCCACGGGGTCGGGCGCGCGTTCCACTCGGGGCTGATCATCCCCCACTACGACGCCCCCGAGTTCGACACCGTCATGGAGCCGGGCATGATCTTCACGATCGAGCCGATGCTCACCCTCGGCGCCATCGAATGGGATGTCTGGGCCGACGACTGGACGGTCGTGACGCGTGATCGTTCGCTCACGGCCCAGTTCGAGCACACCCTCGTGGTCACCGAGCGAGGCGCCGACATCCTGACGCTCCCCTGAACGGCACCCGAACGGCCCGCGATAGTGTGGCCGCTATGGCGACACAGCACGCGATCGGGATCGACATCGGCGGCACGGGCATCAAGGGCGCGGTCGTCGACCTCGGCACCGGCCGGCTCGCCTCCGAGCGACGCAAGGTCTCGACGCCCGAAGGAGGCCGCCCCGCCGACATCCTGACTGCGACCGGTGAACTGCTCGCCGGTCTCTCCGACGAGTTCGGCGACGACCTCCCCCTCGGCGTGTGCTTCCCGGCGATCGTCAAGCACGGCCGCACCCTCTCAGCGGCCAACATCTCGAAGGAGTGGATCGGCCTGCCCGCCGAGGAGCTCTTCGAAGACGCCTTCGGTCGCGAGATCCACTTCATCAACGACGCGGATGCCGCCGGCTACGCCGAGTCCCGCTACGGCGCCGCGGTCGACGCCGACGGCCTCGTCATCCTGACGACGCTCGGCACCGGCATCGGCTCCGCGTTCCTCTACGACGGCGTGCTCGTGCCGAACACGGAGCTCGGGCACATCGAGCTCGACGGGCGCGAAGCCGAGAAGAACGCCGCGTACTCGGCGATGGAGCGGGAATCGCTCGACTGGCAGGAGTGGGCCACCCGGCTGCAGCGGTTCTACGCGCACGTCGAGTTCATCTTCTCGCCCGACCTCTTCGTCGTCGGCGGCGGCGTGTCGAAGCACCATGAGCAGTTCCTGCCCCTGCTCGACTTGAAGACGCCGATCGTGCCGGCGGCGCACCGCAACAACGCGGGTATCCTCGGCGCGGCGTCGCTCGCGGCGTAGTCGATCGGGTGCGAGCGGTTCGTCGTCGGCCGTGCTAACGTGCCGGTGATCGTGATCGACCGGTTGGAGGTGAGACCCATGAACGCAGTATCCGCAATGGGTGCTCCCCCGCAGGCCGCGATCGCGCGACTGACGTAGTCGCAACCGGGAGCGCCGCACACGCAATCGCGAAAGGCGACTCCCATGAACACCACATCTTCGACGAACCCCTCGAACACCCGGGCCCTGGTGCTCGCCGGCGCCGGAGCGGCAGGCAATGCCTGGCAGCTGGGCCTCATCGCCGGCCTGTGCGACGCCGGTGTCGATCTCACCTCCGCCGATCTCATCATCGGCACCTCGGCAGGCTCGACGGTGGCTGCCCAGATCACCAGCGGCGCACGGCCCGCCGAGCTCTACGCCGCCATCCTCGCCGAGGCGCCCCAGACGCGGCCCGGCACCGGCACCGGCGGATCCGCCGGGAGACGCACGCCATCCCTCTCCGGGCCGAGCTACATGGAGTGGTCGGACCAGATCATCGCTTCCTCCGCGGGTGCATCCGACATGAGGCGCAGGATGGGCGCTGCGGCGCTCGAACGGGACGCGTCCGACGGCTCGGATGCTGCTCGATGGCGCGAGATCGTGGCGGCCCGGCTTCCCAGCCATGACTGGCCGGGCCAGCCCGTGTTCATCACGGCCGTCGAAGCCCGAACCGGGCAACCGGTGGTGTTCGACCGCCGGAGCGGCATCGACCTGGTCGACGCCGTCGCCGCCAGCACCTCTGCGATGATCCCGTACCGCATCGGTGAGCGCCGCTACCTCAACGGCGGCTATCGACGCAGCTCCAACACCGACCTGGCGGCCGGATACGACCGAGTCGTGGTGCTGGAGCCGTTCGGCGGCCGGTCGCGGACCCCGCTCGAGTGGGGCATGGACCTCGCGACGCAGGTCGACGAGCTGCGCGCAGTGGGAAGCGAGGTCGAGACCGTCTTCCCCGACGCCGGCGCGGGTGACGTGTTCAATGCCAATGCGCTGGACCCCGCGACCCGTCGGCCGGCAGCGCGAGGAGGTCACGACCAGGGCCTGGCACTCGCTGCGAGTCTCGCCGACTTCTGGCGCTGATCCGCGAACCCGATTCACGGGAGGTGGTGCCGCCGGTCGGTGTGCGAAAGGGTGCGAATGGGCCGGCTGATACGCCGGGTTCTGTTCACCGGGCGCTTTCGCGACACCGGCTGGACGGCCATCTCTCTCGGGACTACGTTGCCGCAGCCCTCCAGCGGTCTACCCGGAAACGGGACGGGCAGCCCCATCGTTCCCTGTCTGACCTTGCTCCGGACGAGGTTTACCGAGCCGACCGCGTCACCGCGGTCGCTGGTGGGCTCTTACCCCACCGTTTCACCCTTACCCGGCGCTTGCGCACCGGGCGGTCTGCTTTCTGTGGCACTGTCTCGCGGGTTGCCCCGGGTGGGAGTTACCCACCGTCCTGCCCTGTGGAGCCCGGACGTTCCTCGGCGCACGATCGAAACCGTGCGACGCGACCGTCTTGCCGGCCCACTCGCGATTCGAGTCTACCGTCGCGGCCGAGCCCGGATCGCCGCGGCATCCGGGCCCGTTCGCCGGTCGTCAGCGCAGAGCGCGGCTCAGAGGCCCGACTCGTCGGTCCGCACCAGGATGCGGTCGCACTCGGGGCACAGCACGACCTCGTCGGGGGCTGCACGGCGCACCGACTCGAGGTCGGAACCCGTGAGCGTGATGCCGCAGCCACCGCACGTGCGCGCTTGCAGGAGGGCCGCGCCGACTCCCCCGCCGCGCACGCGGCGCTGCTCGTAGAACGCGAGCAGCGGCTCGGCCACGCCCTCGGCGACGACCGCCCGATCGCGTTCGGTCTGCTCGCGCTCGACCCCGAGGCCGCCTGCGGCCTCGTCACGCTCGGCCTCGAGGGCGGCGACCTCGGTGACGATCGCGTCGCGCTGCAGGTCGATGCTGGAGAGGGCCACGTCCGCCTCCTCGACGCGCTCCATGACGACGAGCTCCTGCTCTTCGAGGTCGTTCAGCCTGCGCCGGAGCGAGACCAGCTCGGCCTCGAGCGCCGAGACGTCCTTCACCGATGAGGTGTGCTGGAGGCGCTCGCTGTCACGCGCGATGCGCGCTTCGACGACGGCGACGTCGGACTCCAGGCGCTTCAGCTCGACGCGTGCGTCCTCGAGGGTGCCGAGAGCCTCGGCACGCGTGCCGCGCACGGCCTGGTCACGGGCGGCGAACTCGGCGAGCCGGCCTGCCTGCGGCAGCGAGCCGAGCTTGTGCGCGAGCTGCGCGAGGCGGGTGTCGAGCGACTGGAGCCGCAACAGCTGTTCTTGTTCGGCGGGGCTGGCCTTCACGTGGTGCTCCTCGTGGGATCGGGTCGTCGGTGAGGACGGTGGTCGGGGTTCGCTGTTCACTGCACGATCTGGAAATCCCAGGGATCGGTGCGGAGCTCGGAGACGACGACGGAGAGCTCGGGGTGGGCTGCGCGCAGCTGCGCGGCCGCGACATCGAGCCACAGCCATTCGCTCGCCCAGTGCGAGACGTCGAGCAGCGCAGGGCCGCCCGTGAGCTTCGCCTGCTCGCGTGCCTCCGACGCCGGGTGATGGCGGAGGTCGGCCGTGATGTACGCGTCGGCGCCGCGGACCGCCGGGTCGCCGAGCAGCGAGTCGCCGGCGCCGCCGCACACGGCGACCGTCTCGACCGGGTCGTCGAAGCCTCCGGAGGCGCGGACACCGGTCGCCGTCGCGGGGAGGATGTCGGCGAGCACACGGGCGAGGCGGCCCAGGGTCGTGGGCTCGGGCAGGCGACCGACGCGGCCGAGCCCGAGCGACGGGTCGATCGACGGCCGGATGGGCCGCGTCTCGATGAGGCCGAGCCGGTCGGCCAGTACCGCCGAGGTGCCTTCGGCGACGACATCCGCGTTCGTATGGGCGGTGACCACTGCGCAGTCGGCGCGGATCAGACGCGCGATCAGGGACCCCTTGTAGCGGTCTTCGGCGACCGAGGTGACTCCGCGCAGGAGCAGGGGGTGGTGGGCGATGACGAGATCGACACCCTCGGCGATCGCCTCGTCGACCGTCTCGACGACGGTGTCGACCGTGAAGAGCACGCGCCGCACCGGGGCCGCTGGATCGCCGGTCACGAGTCCTGGGGAATCCCACGACTCCGCTCCCGCGATCGGCCAGAGACGTTCGATCGTCGTCAGCAGGTCGGCGAGGGTGGCGGTCACCCGCCCAGCCTACCTTCGGAGCGCGCGACACCGCGGCCCGGCGCTGCGCCGCATCCGCTTCGCGCCCGTGTCGGTCACGTGTCGGCGGGGATCAGGTGCCCCATTCGGTCGCGCTTCGCCCGGAGGTAGGCGAGGTTGGCCGGAGCGGCCCCCGTCACGAGCGGCACTCGCTCGACGACCTCGATGCCGTGGCCGGTCAGCTGGGCGATCTTGTCGGGGTTGTTCGTGAGCAGCCGCACCGAGTGCAGGCCGAGATCGTCGAGGATCGCCGCAGCGGCCGCGTACTCGCGATCGTCGGCGGGCAGGCCGAGCGCGAGGTTGGCGTCGAGCGTGTCGAGGCCCGACTGCTGCAGGCGATACGCCTTGAGCTTGGCGACGAGGCCGATGCCCCGGCCCTCGTGCCCGCGGAGGTAGACGACGACTCCGCCGTCCGCGATCCGCTCGAGGGCGGCATCGAGCTGCGGGCCGCACTCGCACTTCTCGGACGAGAACACCTCGCCCGTCAGGCACTCGGAGTGCACGCGCACGAGCGCGCCCTGCGTCACGGGTGCGAGCGAGACGATCGCCAGGTGCTCGTCGTCCGTCACCAGATCCCGATAGGCGCGGAAGCGGAACGGCCCGTGCGCGGTCGGGATCTCGGTCTCGACCTCGAAGGCGACGCGCCCGGCGGCCCCGAGCTCTGCGGCTACGGGCGTCGGCTCACGAACGGTCTCGGTCTGCTGCGGCATCCGTCATGGCCTTCCGGTTCGTGCGCGCTCGAGTGCGGCCGCGACGGTGGCGACGAGTTCGTCGCCCGATGCCTGGAACTTCGCGACGCCCTCGCGCTCGAGGGTCGCGGTGACTTCGTCGTAGGAGATGCCGAGCGCCGCCAGGCCGGCGAGCACGGCCCGCGACTCGTCGGCGGTGCCCGTGATCGTGTCGCCGCGGATGCGACCGTGGTCGAACACGGCCTCGAGCGTCTTCTCGGGCATCGTGTTGACGACATCGCGGGCCACGAGCTCTTCGACGTAGCGGGTGTCGGGCAGCGCCGGGTCCTTCGCACCGGTCGAAGCCCAGAGCGGTCGCTGCACGTTCGCGCCGAGCGCCAGCAGCCGCTGGGCTCGTGCGCCCGCGAACTCGCTCGTGAAGATCTCGTACGCGAGTCGCGCGTTGGCGATGCCGGCGAGACTCCTGAGCTCGCGCGCGGCCGCTGTGCCGATCTCATCCAGCCTGCGATCGACCTCGGTGTCGACGCGCGACACGAAGAACGATGCGACCGAGCGGATGCCCCGGAGTGCGAGACCCGACTCGTGGGCGCGCTCGAGACCGGTGAGATAGGCGTCGACCACCGCTCGATAGCGGTCGAGACCGAAGATGAGGGTGACGTTGACGCTGATGCCGAGCGCGATCGCGGCCGTGATGGCGGCCACGCCCTCGACGGTCGCGGGGATCTTCACGAACACGTTCGGGCGATCGATGTGCTCGGCGAGCGACCGGGTCTCGACGAGCGTCGCGAGCGTGTCGTGCGCAGCATCGGCACCGACCTCGATCGACACCCATCCGTCGACGCCGCCACTCGCATCGAACACGGGGCGAAGGAGGTCGGCCGCCCTCGCCACATCGTCGGTGGTCAGCGCGAAGACGACGTCGCTCGCGGACCGGTTGCCCTGCGCGAGGGCGGCGACCTGCTCGTCGTACGCCGTGCTTCCGCCGATGGCGGCCGCGAAGATCGTGGGGTTGGTCGTGACACCCACGACCTCGCGCTGCGAGATGAGGCGCTGCAGGTCGCCGCTGAGGATGCGCTGTCTCGAGAGGTCGTCGAGCCAGATGCTCACCCCTTCGGCTGCAAGTGCCGCGGTCGGGGACGCTGCGGGGCTCACAGCTCCTCCAACGGAATCCGCTCGTCGGCGAGGCGCGCCGGGTCGACCACGTTGCCGCGCCGGATGACGCCTTGCACCCCTTCGTTGACATCCCAGACGTTGACGTTCATGCCCGCGACCACGCGACCGCCGGCGACCCAGAACGAGATGAACTCCCGGGCGTCCCGATCGCCGCGGTACACGATCTCGGCGCCTCGGGTCAGCGGGCCGAAGCCCGAGTACTCCATGCCCAGGTCGTACTGGTCGGTGTAGAAGTACGGGATGTCGTCGTAGGAGACGGGGAGTCCGAGCATCGAGCGGGCGGCGACCGCGCCGCCGTGCAGGGCGTTGGCCCAGTGTTCGCTTCGCAGGCGCAGGTCGGCGAGCGGATGGTACGCCTCGGCGATGTCACCCGCGGCCCAGACGTTCGCCAGGTCGGTGCGGAGCGCGGCGTCGGTGAGCACTCCCGAGCCGATCGCGGCGCCGGCGCTGCGGGCCAGGTCGAGGTTCGGCATCGCGCCGACGCCGACCAGCACGAGATCTGCGGCGAAGAGGTCGCCGGTGTCGAGCCGCACGCCGGTCGCGCGGCCGCCGGCGCCAGTGATCTCGGTGACGACGACGGAGGTTCGGAGCTCCACGCCGTGCTCGACGTGCAGTTCGGCGAACATGCCGCCGAGCTCGTCTCCGAGCGCGTTCGCGAGCGGCACGGGGTCTCGCTCGAGGATCGTGACCTCGTTGCCGAGGGTGCGCGCCGTCGCGGCGACCTCCATGCCGATCCAGCCCGACCCGATCAGCACGAGTCGACGGCCGCCACTCGCGAGCTCCTCGTGCAGCGCTTCGGAATCATCGAGGGTGCGAAGCGTGCGCACTCCCTGCAGTTCGGCACCGGGGATCGTGAGGCGACGGGCGGTCGATCCGGTCGCGAGCAGCAGGGCGTCGTAGTCGAGCGCCTCGCCCGTGTCGAGCTGCACGCGCTGCTCTGCGGGGTCGAGCGCGGTGACGGTGGTACCGAGTTGCAGGTCGATCTCGCGCCGGCGGTACCACTCGGGCGACTCGACGAACACCGAGTCGCGCTCGGCGGTGCCTGCGAGGTAGTCCTTCGACAGCGGCGGCCGGATGTACGGATGATGCGCCTCGGCCGCGATCAAGTGGACGTCGCCGTCGAAGCCCTCGTCGCGGAGCGTCTTCGCCGCGGTGGCGCCGGCGAGTCCCCCGCCGACGATGACGAAACTCGGCGCCGTGGTCACGATCATCCGCCTCTCGATGCGACTCGAGCGCATCTCATGTTCCCGACTGTACGAGCAGGAAATTCTTAAGTCAATGATTGCTGTTTTAGATTCTCGTCTTTCGTCAAGAATCATCGTTTTAGAGCTAGGCTGACCGCATGGACGACTCCGCGCGGCACGACGACCTGGTGGCCGTCGCCTCGATCGCAGACCCGCAACGGCGGGCGCTGCTCGAGTTCGTCGGCCGGCATCCCGAGCCCGTCGGCCGCGACGAAGCCGCTCGGGCGCTCGGCATGGCGCGCGGAACTGCGGCCTTCCACCTCGATCGACTCGTCGAGGCGGGGTGGCTCGTCACCGAGTTCCAACGTCGCAACGGCCGCACCGGGCCGGGCGCCGGGCGCCCCGCGAAGCTCTACACCGCCGCCTCCGGTGAGGTCTCCGTCTCCGTGCCCAAGCGCCACTACGACATCGCCGCCGAGCTCTTGAGCCGGGCCGTCGAGGAATCGGATCGCACGGGCCGCCCGATCCGGCCGACGCTCGAACGCGTCGCGACCGACCTCGGCCGGGCGCTCGGCTCGGCCTCCGACTCGATGACCGAGGTGCTCCAGCGACTCGGCTACGAACCCGTCGACGACGGCGCCGATGGGCTGCTCCTCACCAACTGCCCGTTCCACCGGGTCGCGCAGAACCACACCGCGACGATCTGCGGTGCCAACCGGGCCCTCCTCCAGGGCGCCGCCGAAGGCGTCGACGGGGAGGCGAGAGCGGTCGTGCTCGAACCCGGCGTGGGGCAGTGCTGCGTACGGCTCGTGGCCGGCGACCCGGCCTAGGAAGGCGAAGGGTGGGCCCTGCCGGGCTCGAACCGACGACATCCACGGTGTAAACGTGGCGCTCTACCAACTGAGCTAAAGGCCCGCGACCGCGCGCGGCGCACGCTCATGCTATCGCGAGCTGCCTAGACTCGCGGCCATGGAGCAGCCGATGCAGCAGCATCCGAGCCGAAGCACGCCGTCGGAGCATCGATGGCCGTCGGTCGTCGCGCTCGTGATCGCGCTGGCGCTCTACGCCGCATTGCCGAACGCGTTCCTCGGCCCGCTGCGCTTCGTCGTCGTCGTCTTCGGCCTGGCGCTGCTCGTGCCGCTCGTGATCGCGAACCCGCACCGGCTCACCCGGCTCACCCCGTTCACGAAGTGGACGTCGATCATCCTCGCCGCCGGGCTCGTCGTCGCGAACCAGATCACGCTCGTGTTCCTGCTCGTGGCCCTGGCCGTCGGCCAGGCGGATGACGCGCACGGCCTGCTCCTCTCGGCACTGCAGGTCTGGGTCGCGAACGTGATCGGATTCACACTGCTGTACTGGGAGCTCGACCGGGGTGGCCCGGTCATGCGCACGATGGCGGCGCGATCCGACCTGCCGCCCGCGGACTTCCGGTTCCCACAGGACGAGGACGACGACGCGGTCACCGAGGTCGCGGCGCGGTCATCGGCGGTGCGCGACTGGATGCCCCGCTTCGTCGACTACCTCTACTCGGCGCTCTCGAACTCGATGGCGTTCAGCGCGACCGACGCGATGCCGCTCTCGCCGCGGTTCAAGCTCCTGATGGCGTTGCAGGCGTTCGGCGGGTTCCTGATCCTCGCGCTCGTGATCGCCAGGTCGGTCAACATCCTCGGCTGACGTCAGGCGACCGTGCGATCGGATGCCGCCGGCGCACGCTCAGAGCGCCGCGAGCGCCGTTCGGTACTGCTCGAGCGACCGCGCCTCGCCGCGTGGTGTCGCGAAGCTCGCCGCCACGACGCCCTCGGCATCGATCAGGAACGTCGCCCGTTCGGCGAGCCCGGTGCGCACGTCGAACGCGCCGAACGAATCCGCGACCGCGCCGTGCGGCCAGAAATCGGCGAGCAGCGGGAAGTCGTAGCCCTCGCGCTCGGCCCAGGCGCGCAGGGTGTGCTTCGAGTCGACGGAGATCGCATGCAGCGCGACATCCGGCCCCTCGAACATGGCGATGTTGTCGCGCAGTTCGCAGAGTTCGGCGTGGCAGATGCCCGAGAACGCCAGGGGGAAGAACACGAGCGCCACGGCGCGACCCCTGAGCTCCGAGAGCTGCACGGGCTGGCCGAACTGGTTCACGAGGGTGAAGTCGGGCGCAGCGGCGCCGGGAGCGAGGATCACGGGGCGGCTTCCCTCCACAGGACGTTCGGTCGGATCGAGGCCCCAGCCTAGCCCCCACCCCGCGGGCATAGAATCACTAGGATGGCGTGGTGCCACCCGGCCGAGAACCCGGCCCACTGGGCGTGCGCACATCCCACACCCCGCAGGCACGATCTGCTGAAGAGAGAGGTCGAGTGTGACTGTCAACGACCAGGATCCCTACTCGGTCGAGGCGATGGACGCCGATCCGGAAGAGACTTCCGAATGGGCCGAATCCCTTGATGCGCTTGTCGCCGAGAAGGGACACCAGCGCGCGCGAGAGATCATGCTGAGCCTGCTGAAGCGCTCGAAGGAACTGCACCTCGGTGTGCCGATGGTTCCGACCACCGACTACCTGAACACGATCGCTCCCGAGAACGAGCCCGAGTTCCCCGGCGATGAGGAGATCGAGCGCCGGTACCGTGCCTGGATCCGGTGGAACGCCGCTGTGCTCGTGCACCGCGCGCAGCGCCCCGGCATCGCCGTCGGCGGCCACATCTCGACGTACGCCTCGTCTGCCGCCCTCTACGAGGTCGGATTCAACCACTTCTTCCGCGGCCAGGACCACCCCGGCGGCGGCGACCAGATCTTCGTGCAGGGCCACGCCTCCCCCGGCACCTACGCCCGCGCGTTCCTCGAGGGCCGCCTGTCGGCCGACCAGCTCGACGGGTTCCGTCAAGAGAAGTCGCACGCGCCCAACGGCCTCTCGTCGTACCCGCACCCGCGCCTCATGCCGGAGTTCTGGCAGTTCCCGACCGTGTCGATGGGTCTCGGACCGATCAACGCGATCTACCAGGCGCAGCTCAACAAGTACCTGACGAACCGCGGCATCAAGGACGCCAGCGACCAGCAGGTCTGGGCGTTCCTCGGCGACGGCGAGATGGACGAGGTCGAGAGCCGCGGCCAGCTCCAGGTCGCCGCGAACGAGGGTCTCGACAACCTGAACTTCGTGATCAACTGCAACCTGCAGCGCCTCGACGGTCCGGTGCGCGGCAACGGCAAGATCATCCAGGAGCTCGAGAGCTTCTTCCGCGGTGCCGGCTGGAACGTCATCAAGGTCGTCTGGGGCCGCGAGTGGGACGACCTGCTCGCGCGCGACCACGACGGTGCGCTCCGCAACCTCATGAACGTCACCCCCGACGGCGACTACCAGACCTACAAGGCGGAGTCGGGCGCCTACGTGCGCGAGAACTTCTTCGGCCGCGACCCGCGCGCCCTCGAGCTCGTCTCGCACCTGTCCGACGACGAGGTGTGGGGTCTCAAGCGCGGTGGCCACGACTACCGCAAGGTCTACGCCGCGTTCAAGGCTGCGAGCGAGCACAAGGGCCAGCCGACGGTCATCCTGGCGAAGACGATCAAGGGCTACGGCCTGGGTCCGGCCTTCGAGGGGCGCAACGCGACCCACCAGATGAAGAAGATGACCCTCGACAACCTCAAGACGTTCCGCGACCAGATGCGCATCCCCATCACGGACGCGCAGCTCGAGGAGAACCCGTACCTGCCGCCGTACTACACGCCCGGCGACCAGGACGAGGCGATCCAGTACCTGCACGAGCGCCGTCGCGAGCTCGGCGGCTACCTGCCCGAGCGCCGCTCGAACCACACGGCGATCTCGCTGCCAGACGACTCGGTCTACGCGATCGCGAAGAAGGGCTCCGGCACGCAGGAGATCGCCACGACCATGGCGTTCGTACGACTACTGAAGGATCTCATCCGCTCGAAGGACTTCGGCCACCGCATCGTGCCGATCATCCCCGACGAGGCGCGCACCTTCGGCATCGACGCGTTCTTCCCGACCGCGAAGATCTACAACCCGAACGGCCAGCACTACACCTCGGTCGACCGCGAGCTCCTGCTCGCCTATAAAGAGAGCCCGCAGGGCCAGATCCTCCACGTCGGCATCAACGAGGCCGGCGCCATGGCGGCGTTCACGAACGTGGGCACGTCGTACTCGACGCAGGGCGAGCCGCTGATCCCGGTGTACGTCTTCTACTCGATGTTCGGCTTCCAGCGCACGGGCGACGCGATGTGGGCGGCCGGCGACCAGATGGCCCGCGGGTTCATCATCGGCGCCACGGCCGGCCGCACGACCCTCACCGGCGAAGGCCTCCAGCACGCCGACGGCCACTCGCCGCTGCTCGCGTCGACCAACCCGGCCGTCGTGTCGTACGACGCGGCCTACGGCTACGAGATCGGGCACATCATGCGCTCCGGACTCGAGCGGATGTACGGCGGCTCTCACGCCGACCCGAACGTCATGTACTACCTCACGGTCTACAACGAGCCGCTCGTGCAGCCCGTCGAGCCCGAGGGCGTCGACGTCGACGGCATCATCCGCGGCATCCACCGCCTGAACACGTCGGACGTCGCCGGGCCGAAGGCCCAGCTCCTCGCCTCCGGCGTCTCGGTGCCGTGGATCCTCGAGGCGCAGCAGCTCCTCGCGCAGGACTGGGGCGTGTCGGCGGATGTCTGGTCGGTCACGAGCTGGTCGGAGCTGCGCCGCGACGGCCTCGCCGCCGACGAGCACAACTTCCTGAATCCCGACGCCGAGCGCCAGGTTCCGTACCTCACGCAGAAGCTCACCGCGGCGAACGGACCGTTCGTCGCCGTCTCGGACTTCATGCACGCGGTGCCCGACCAGATCCGCGCCTACGTGCCCGGTCAGTACGCCACGCTCGGCGCCGACGACTTCGGGTTCTCCGACACGCGCCCCGCCGCGCGTCGCTTCTTCAAGATCGACGGTCCGTCGGTCGTCGTCCGCACGCTCGAACTCCTCGCAGACCGCGGTGAGGTCGACCGTTCACTCCCCGCCCAGGCGATCGAGAAGTACCGCCTGTACGACGTGAACGCCGGCACCACCGGATCGGCCGGCGGAGAGAGCTAGCAGGCGACGAGGTGGCGACGAGGCCCAAGACGAAGGCGGAAACGCTCGCATGGTTGCGCACCATCGCGGGCGAACTCGCGACGGCGACGCTCAAGCGTCTCGAAGACACGTTGCCGTGGTACGGCGACATGCCACCCAGCCGTCGCTCCGCGGTGGGCCTCGTCGCCCAGGCCGGCATCTCCTCGTTCGTCGCCTGGTTCGACGACCCCCGGTCCACGCCGTGGATCGCGGCCGACGTCTTCGGGGCGGCTCCGCGTGAGCTGCTCCGCTCGGTGAGCCTGCAGCAGACGCTGCAGCTCATCCGGGTGACGGTCGAGGTCGTCGAAGATCGCGTGAAGGACGGCGGCGAGCCGCTGCGCGAGGCGATCCTCCTGTATTCGCGGGAGATCGCCTTCGCGGCCGCCGACGTCTACGCACGCGCCGCCGAGGCGCGCGGCCTCTGGGATGCCCGTCTCGAAGCCCTCGTCGTCGACTCGATCCTCTCGGGCGAGGCCGACGACGAACTGCCGAGCCGCATCGCGGCCCTCGGCTGGCACGGCCACGGCGAGGTGTCGGTGCTCGTGGGCACGGCGCCGAAGCAGCTCGACGTCGACCACGTGCGCCGGGCGGCCCGCCACATGCACGCCGACGTCCTGATCGGCGTGCAGGGCAATCGCCTCGTGCTCGTGATCGGTCGTGCCGATCCTCTCGCCCGTGAAGCGGAAGAGGCGATCGGCACCGCCCCGGCGCTCACCTTCATGGAGATCGCGAGCCAGCTCGAGCCGCACTTCGGCCCCGGGCACCTCGTGCTCGGCCACGCCGTGCCGAACCTCGTCGACGCCTCGAAGAGCGCGAAGGCGGCACTCGCCGGCTTCGCGGTCGCCCGCTCCTGGCGGCACGCACCCCGGCCGGTGCACGCCGACGATTTGCTTCCCGAGCGCGCGCTGGCCGGCGACCCGCTCGCCCGGGCGACGCTCGTGCACCGCATCTATCGGCCGCTGCAGGCCCACTCGACCGAACTCCTCACCACGCTGTGGAGCTACCTCGACAACGGCCGCTCGCTCGAGGCCACGGCACGTGAGCTGTTCGTGCACCCCAACACCGTGCGCTACCGCCTGAAGCGCGTCTCCGACGTCATCGGCTGGGACGCGACGGGTGCGCGCGAAGCGCTGATCCTGCAGTCGGCGCTCATCATCGGTTCGATGAGCGATCACGAGCTGGCCCCGCGCCGACGACCCACCAACTGACCCGGCTTCTGTACCGTTCGTACAAGGCTTCCGCCGAGAGCTTGTCGCGTGTGCACACTCCAGGTGGCGCTCCGGTTGGCAGACTGGGGTGGTGATCGTCGTCGTCTGCCCTGGACAGGGCTCTCAGACCCCCGGATTCCTCGCTCCCTGGCTGGCCGAGTCGGCCTACGCCGAACGGCTGTCGGTGCTGTCCGATGCCGCGGGGCTCGATCTCGCGCACTTCGGCACCGAAGCTGACGCCGACACGATCCGCGACACCGCGATCGCGCAGCCGCTCATCGTCGCGGCCGGCATCCTGACGCTCGGTTCGCTTCTGGCCGACGGCCGTGCGGCGCGCATCGGCGGCATCGCGGGCCACTCGGTCGGCGAGATCACCGCTGCCGCAGGTTCCGGCGTGCTCAGCGACACCGATGCGATCCGCTTCGTCGCCGAACGCGGCCGGGCGATGGCGGATGCCGCTGCGCTCGTGCCGACCGGCATGAGCGCGGTCATCGGCGCCGACGAAGCCGCGCTGCTCCCCCGTCTCGACGAGCTCGGCCTCGAGCCCGCCAACTTCAACGGCGGCGGCCAGATCGTCGTGGCCGGCGCGCTCGACGCGCTCGAGGCCCTGAAGGCCGAGCCTCCGGCCGGTTCACGGGTCATCCCGCTGCAGGTCGCCGGCGCCTTCCACACCCGGTACATGCGCCCGGCGGTCGACCGTCTCGCAGCTGTCGCGGCCGACCTCGCCCCGGCCGACCCCACGCTCCCCCTCTGGACCAACCGCGATGGCGCAGCCGTGACATCCGGTGCCGCATTCCTCGACCTGCTCGTCGGCCAGGTGTCCTCCCCCGTACGCTGGGATCGCTGCATGGAGTCCTTCCAGGCGGCAGGAGTCACGGGCATCATCGAACTCGCTCCGGCCGGCGCCCTCGTCGGTCTGGCGAAGCGCGCACTCAAGGGCGTGCCGACGGTCGCCGTGAAGACTCCCGAAGACCTGTCGGCGGCGATCGAGCTCATCGAGCAGCACGCCTGAGCCGGCGACGAAGACGAGAAAGCCGAGCATGACGAATCCCACCCTCCAGCAGTCGCACGGGCCTGCCTTCACGCGCATCTACGCCGTCGGCGCAGCCCGCGGCGAGAACGCGGTGCCCAACGCCGACCTGATCGGCCCGATCGATTCGTCCGACGAGTGGATCCAGCAGCGCACGGGCATCGTGACCCGCACGCGTGCCGGAGCCGACGTCTCGGCGACCGACCTGGCCACGACCGCTGCCCGCGAGGCGATCGAGCGGTCGGGCATCGCCCCCGAGCTCATCGACCTCGTCATCATCGCGACCATCTCCAACGTGCAGCAGACGCCGTCGATGGCGGCCGTCGTCGCTGATCGCGTCGGTGCGAACCCCGCCGCGGCATACGACATGAACGCCGCCTGCGCGGGCTACGCCTACGCGGTCGCGCAGGCCGACGCGCTGATCCGCTCGGGCGCCGCGACCTACGCCCTCGTCATCGGGGCCGAGAAGCTCTCCGACGTCGTCGACCCGACCGATCGCTCGATCTCCTTCCTCCTCGGCGACGGAGCCGGCGCCGTCGTCGTCGGCCCGAGCGAGACGCCCGGCATCGCCCGCACCATCTGGGGCTCCGACGGCTCGAAGGCGGGCGCGGTCGGCATGAACGGCACCCTCACCGAGTTCCGCGACGGCGCGGCCGAATGGCCGACGCTCCGGCAGGAGGGTCA
Organism: Agromyces cerinus; assembly: GCF_016907835.1. NCBI lineage: Bacteria > Bacillati > Actinomycetota > Actinomycetes > Micrococcales > Microbacteriaceae > Agromyces > Agromyces cerinus. The sequence continues at coordinate 1,501,509 of NZ_JAFBCT010000001.1, forward strand.
GACGGTCTTCCGCTGGGCCGTGTGGGACATGGCGAAGGTCGCGAAGCAGGCGCTGGATGCCGCGGGCGTGACGTCCGACGACCTCGCCGCCTTCATCCCGCACCAGGCGAACATGCGCATCATCGACGAGTTCGCCAAGCAGTTGAAGCTGCCCGAGACCGTCGTCATCGCCCGCGACATCGCGACGACGGGCAACACCTCTGCCGCCTCGATCCCGCTCGCGACGCACCGCCTGCTCGAGGAGCACCCTGAACTTTCCGGAGGCCTCGCCCTCCAGATCGGCTTCGGCGCCGGACTCGTGTTCGGCGCCCAAGTGGTGGTTCTTCCCTGAACCACCTCCCCCTGTCCATCTAGACTGTCTCTCGGTCAAACGAGACACCCCCAAGGAGAAGAACAATGGCATTGTCCACCGAAGAAGTGCTTGCCGGCCTGGCCGAGCTCATCAACGACGAGACCGGCATTGCGACCGACACGGTTGAGCTGGACAAGTCGTTCACCGACGACCTCGACATCGACTCGATCTCCATGATGACGATCGTCGTCAACGCCGAAGAGAAGTTCGACGTGAAGATCCCCGACGAAGAGGTCAAGAACCTGAAGACCGTCGGCGACGCCGTCACCTTCATCGTCAAGGCCCAGGCCTAGCAGCTGCGTGGAGCGGGCCGGCGCCTTCCGCCCGGCCCGCTCGATCAGTGTGACCATTTCCTCCATCGGAGTGTTTCTCGAATGACCAAGAAGATCGTCATCACCGGCATCGGTGCGACCTCACCGCTCGGCGGCACCGCCCCTGAGAGCTGGAACGCCCTGCTCGCCGGCGAGTCCGGCGCGCGCTCGCTCGAGCACGACTGGGTCGCCAAGTACGAGCTGCCCGTCACCTTCGCCGCCGAGGCGAAGGTTCGCCCCGAAGAGGTGCTCGAGCGCCCCGTCGCGAAGCGACTCGACCCGTCGAGCCAGTTCGCCCTGATCTCCGCGAAGGAGGCGTGGGCGGACGCCGGATCACCCGATGTCGCCCCCGAACGCCTCGGCGTCGACTACGCCACCGGCATCGGCGGCATCTGGACCCTGCTCGACGCATGGGACACACTGCGCGAGCGCGGCCCCCGCCGTGTGCTGCCGATGACCGTGCCGATGCTCATGCCGAACGCCGCATCTGCCGCGATCTCGATGCACTTCGAGGCACGCGCGTTCGCACGCACGGTGGCTTCGGCCTGCGCGTCGAGCACCGAGTCCCTCGCGAACGCCTACGAGCACCTCCAGCTCGGCTACGCCGACGTCGTCATCGCCGGCGGCTCGGAGTCCGCGGTGCACCCCATCACGCTGGCCTCCTTCTCGTCGATGCAGGCGCTCTCGCGTCGCAACGACGACCCGGCGCACGCCTCGCGCCCGTACAGCGTCGACCGCGACGGCTTCGTCATGGGCGAGGGTGCCGCGAGCCTCGTGCTCGAGACCGAGGAGCACGCCCTCGCGCGCGGCGCCCGCATCTATGCGGAGCTCGCGGGCGGTTCGGTGAGCGCCGACTCGTACCACATCACCGCGAACGACCCCGAGGGCCGCGGCGCGAGCCGAGCGGTGCTCGACGCACTCGCGCAGGCCGGTGCGACGGTCGACGACGTGACGCACATCAACGCCCACGCGACGAGCACGCCCGTCGGCGACATCGCCGAGTACACGGCGCTGCGCAACGTCTTCGGCGATCGCGTGCACGAGATCCCCGTCTCCGCCACGAAGGCGTCCACCGGGCACCTGCTCGGCGGCACTGGAGCGCTCGAAGCGGTATTCACGGTCCTCGCGCTCCAGAACCGCCTTGCGCCGCCGACGATCAACCTCACCACGCAGGATCCCGAGATCCCGCTGCGCATCTCCGGTGAGCCGCAGCCGCTCGGTGATGGCCCGCAGCTCGCGATCAGCAACTCGTTCGGCTTCGGCGGCCACAACGCCGTCGTCGCGATCCGCACGCCGTAGACGAGGGCCGGGCCCGCCCGGTGCACGCATGAGAAGACCCCGGTCGCAGTCCCTGCGCCGGGGTCTTCTCGTGCACGGTCCGAGGGTTTCGCTCATGCGCCGCCGGGAAGAGTCATCCGACTTCGCGTCACGCCGCCGGCGGACCGAGGTTCGCTCAGCCCACCTGGTGCAACCAGACGACCGGGGCGAAGTCGCTCGCGTGGCGGAAGGGCTCGAGTTCGTCGTCCCACGCCTGCCCGAGGGCGAGGCGCAGCTCGCGATGCAGTTCGATGGAGTCGGTGCCACCGACGTCCATCGCATATCGGATGCGGTCCTCGGGCACCACGACGTTGCCCGCGGTGTCGGTCTGGGCGAAGAAGACGCCGAGTTCCGGAGTGTGCATCCATCGTGCACCGTCGGAGCCGGGCGTCGGGTCTTCGCTCACCTCGAAGCGCAGCTGCTCCCAGCCGCGCAGTGCCGAGGCGAGCTTCGCGCCGCTGCCGGCATCGCCTTCCCAGTAGAACTCCGCTCGCATGGCACCGCGAAGCACCGGCTGCTCGTTCCAGTCGAAGTTCACGGCGACACCGAGGGCGGTGCCGGCGGCCCACTCGACATGCGGACACAGCGCCCTCGGCGAGGAGTGCACGAACAGCACGCCTCGCGCGGTGCGCACTGCCCGCGTGGCATTCTTCGTCATCTCATACTCCGTTCTCGAGGTGCGTCTTCCCCAACGACCTCAACGGATAGATGACGGTATTCGGTTGTCGACGAGCGAGCCGTCACCGCCGATTATGCCCCGCATCAGGCTCATTGACAAGGCGCGAAACCATATACTCAGTGAAACGTTGACTTCGATCGGAGTACGAATGGCTGTTCGCGATGCACTGCTCGCCCTGCTCTCCGCGGGCCCGGGGTACGGGTTCCAATTGCACGGCGACCTCGCCGAGCGCACCGGCGGGCGGCGTAACGTCAATGTCGGCCAGAGCTATGCGACGCTCGAGCGCCTCGGCAAGCAGGGCCTCGTGGAATCGGCGGGTGCCACCGACGACGGCCTCCCCCTCTACCGGGCGACGAAGGCGGGCACCGCTGCGACGTCGGCCTGGTTCGCCGGTGCGGATGCCTCAGGCAGCGACCCGTGGGACGAGACCGTCGATCGGGTGCTCGTCGCGGCGTCGCTGCCGAGCATCGAGGTCGGCCCGGTCGTCGCGGCCGAGCGTGTGCGGTGGCAGGAGCGTGCGCTCGAGGCATCCGCTCGTGCAGCGGTCGACGACGGGGAACGCGACGACGACGCGGCCGTGGCCTCCGTTCGGCTCGCCGCCCTGGCGGCCTCCGCCGAGGTGGCGCGCGCCCACGCGGCGCTCGCCTGGCTCGACGAGGTCGCCGCGATCACCGGCCGGATCGATCTCGCCTTCGCACCCCGCATGGAGCGGCCTCGACGCGGAAGGCGGCCGTCGGCGCGGTCGGCCGACTCCGAGTCACTCGCCGCCGAGGCCAACGCGGCTCAGGCATCGGCCGAGGCGTAGCTCTCGACGATCGCGAGATCGAGCGGGAACTCCACGGGGAAGTCGCCGAAGAGCAACCTGCCGGCCTCCATCGCGGACTCCATGACCGCGGCAGCCACGGCATCGGCGTGCTCGACGGGCGTGTGCACGATGATCTCGTCGTGCAGGTAGTAGACGAGGTGCGGCATGCGCTCGAATGCCGGCCCCGAGCGGGACGCGATCGCACCGGGCCCGGGGGCATCGCCCGCGATCGCCACGAGCCGCGATCGGAGGCCCGCCATCCAGCAGAGCGCCCACTCGGCCGCGGTGCCCTGCACGACGAAGTTGCGGGTGAAGCGGCCCCAGTCGCGGGCACGCGAGCGCGCACGTCGCTCGTCGGTCGGGGTCGCCTCGGGCTGGGAGGCCAGTGACTGGATCGCGCGCCACTCGGCTCCGGGCGGCGGCGACGACCTGCCGAGCAGGGTGGTGACGCTGGCTCCGCGCTCCCCCTCGGCTGCGGCGCGGTCGACGAGCGCCATCGCACGCGGGTACGCGCGTGCGAGGCGCGGCACGAGCCGGCCGCTCTCGCCGGTCGTCGCCCCGTACATCGCGCCGAGGATCGCGACCTTCGCCTGATCGCGCGTCTCGACGACGCCCGCGCCCACGATGCCGCTGTAGAAGTCGCGCCCCCTGCCTGCAGCGGCCATCGCCTGGTCGTGCGCCATGCCTGCGAGCACACGCGGCTCGAGCTGTGCGGCGTCGGCGACGACGAGCGTCCAGCCGGGGTCGGCGACGACCGCGCTGCGCACGTTCTTCGGCAGCTGCAGGGCGCCGCCGCCCGATGTGGCCCATCGCCCCGTGGCCGTGCCGCCGGGAACGTAGTCGGGCCGGAACCGCCCGTCGACGATCCACTCGTCGAGCCAGGACCACGCGTTCGCACTGAGCAGCCGGGCGCGCTTCTTGTAGGCGACGAGCGGTTCGATCGCCGGATGGTCGTGCTCGCGCAGCTCCCAGCGGCTCGTCGACTCGACCGGGATGCCGGCACGGCGCAGTGCCTTCAACAGGTCGACCTGGGAGTCGAGGTTCACGGCCGGGGCGCCGAGCAGGGTTCGCACCTCGGTCGCGAGCTCCTCCATGCGAACGGGCTTGCGACCGGGAGCGGGCTTCGGCCCGAGCTCGGCCTCGAGCACGCGCTCGTGCACGCCGCGATGCCACGGCAACCCGGCGGCGTGCAGCTCCGCACCGATGAGCGCGCCGGCGGACTCGGCCGCGAGCAGCAGGCGGAGCGCGCCCGGCCGCTCGGACGCGGCGACGAGCGCCAGTTGCCGTGCGTGCTCGGCGAGCACCGCATCGACCGGCACCCCGAGCACGTCGCGCGGCCCGGTGGCGGTCTCGCGCGCCGCGGCATCCGCTTCGCCGTCGAAGTCGAGCAGATCGAAGAGCGCCGAATGCGCAGCGGATGCCGCGGGCACGGCAGGTATCGGCTGCCCGGCCTCGGCCGGCCCGAGCGGCAGCCATTCGGGCCTCGGATGCATGCCGTCATCGCGAGCCGCCGTCGTCGCAGTCGAGTGGTCGAGGATCGCGGAGGCGAGCACGAGGTCGTGGCAGCGCTCGACGCGCACTCCCTCGGCGAGGAGGCGGGGGTACCAGCGACGGGTGTCGGCCCAGATCCAACGGGGGCGGTGAGTCGCCTCGAGGGCGCGGACAACGCCCGGGAGGTCGTGCAGCGGCACCGTGTCGAACGGTGCGATCGAGACCGAGGGGTCGACCAGTGCGACCCGGCCGGGCCCCATCGCACCGACCACGATCCGCATGCTCCCATTCTCGCCCGTGCGTCCGACATGCCGAGCGCATCATGTCGGTGGCAGCGGCGATGATCGAGCCCATGAACGAATGCGGGCGGCGTCGATGGTCGCGGTGAGCTTCCGATGCGGGCACGGCGCCGAGGCGGGCGCTGCCGGTGCCGTCGCGCTCTCCCGCGTGTGCCCCCTCTGCATGCTGCTGCACGAGACGCAGCGCTCGCGCGCCGAGCTGCTCTCACGCGTCGCTCCCCCGCAGCGCGCCGCGCTCGCCCGCGAGACGCGCATCGGAGCGAGCTACGACTGGCGCTGCGCCCGCGGGCACGATCGATACCCCGCCACGGTGGGCGAGGTGCTGACCGGCCCGAGTTGTGCCAAGTGCCGGTCGAACGCGGCAGCGCCCGGTGCGCGGCGCGAGGCCGGCGTCGCCTTCATGAAACCGGGTCTGAGACTCGGCACCTCCCAGGTCGAGCAGCGGTTGCGCATGCTCCTCGGCGAACGCATCCGCCTCCACCATCGCGTCAACGCCGTGCGCACCGCGCGCATGTTCTACGGCAAGCAGGAGGTCTGGCCCGACATCCTCGTCCCACAGCTTCGCATCGCCATCGAATACGACGATCCCGGCCGATCGAGACGCGCCCACCTCGGCCTGAAAGAGGCGTCCGACGTCGAGAAAGACGAGGCGCTCCGGGAGGTCGGCTGGGAGGTCATCCGCATCAGGGCCGGCGGGCTCGAAGCCCTCGGGCCGTACAGCATCGTATGCCGCGGCCTCACCCTCGCCGTCGTCGACGAGGTCGTCGCGCTCATGCGGCGCATCCGCGGCGACGCTGCGGTCGATGCGCTGCTGGTCTCTCGGCAGCACGCGGTCTGAGCGCCACGATGCCTGCCGCAGCATACGTGTGACGCGGTCGGCATATCCGCTGCTGCGCGGAGCCTCCCAGCCCGGTAGGGTGTATCCACCCGAGCACCCCCTCTGCCCGGGTTTTCGCGCGCGCAGAGAGGCAGTCGATGCTCCTTCCGTTCCTCATCGTCGGAGGCATCGGCCTCGTACTCCTCGTCATCTCGCTCGTGCTCGGCGACATCTTCGACCACCTCGAGATCGGCGACGGCGCCCTCTCCGGCACGGCACTCGCCGTCGGCATGGTCGTCTTCGGGGCATCCGGCGCCCTCGTCGGCAGCATGGGACTCGAGGTCGTCTGGGTGTACGTGCTCTCGATCGTGCTCGCCGCGGTTGCCTACCTGCTCTGCGTGCTCGCGATTCGCAACCTCACCCGGAGCTCCGACGGGGTGCCCGCCTCGGCCGTAGGGCTTTCGGGCGTCGCGCGCTCGGATGTCACCACCGCGGGCGGCGAGGTGAGCCTCGACGGCCCCGGTGAGCTCGAGCGCCGCCTGGCGTACTCCGACGAGCCGATCGCGGAGGGCGCTCGGGTGCGCGTCGTCGAGCACGCCGGCAGCCGCGTGAAGGTCGTCGCGGGCTGACCACGCCCCTCCGCTCGCACTTCCCGCTCAACCCCCGAAGTCCCCTGCACCACCCTCCCTGCGTCTCCTCCCGAAAGGAAACCCGATGCTCTCCCCCCTGCTGATCCAGGTCATCTCGGTCATCGCGATCGTCATCGCGCTGCTCGCGCTGCTGACGTTCATTGCCCGCCGCATCCGCCGCGTGCCACCGAACGAGGCGCTCGTCATCGTCGGTCGTGGGGCCGGACGCGCCGCACCCGAGCAGTCGTCGGCGCAGCGCGTCGTCATCGGCGGCCGCACCTTCGTCTGGCCGATCCTGCAGCAGGGCTTCGCGATCTCGCTCGAGCAGCGCCAGATCGGCATCACCGTCGAGGGCGTCGACAAGAACCGCATCAAGATCGCCATCAAGGCGTCGATCAACTTCAAGGTGAGCGGAACCGAAGACGGCGTTCGCCGTGCAGCCCAGCGCTTCCTCTCGCAGCAGAGCCTGCTCACCGAGATCATCAAGGAATCGCTCGAGGGCTCGCTGCGCTCGATCGTCGGCGACATGACGATCGAACAGATCATCTCCGATCGCAAGAGCCTCTCCGACCGCGTCGTCGCCGAGACGAAGACCGACCTCGTCGAGCAGGGCCTGCAGGTCGACCTGCTGAACATCTCCGACATCTCGACGCCCGGCAGCGAGTACCTCGCGAACCTCGGCCGCGCCGAGGCCGCCCGCGCACGTCAGGTCGCCGAGGTGAGCGAGGCCGAAGCCGCACGGGTCAGCGAGTTCGCGCGCATCGAGGCTGCCGAGCAGGTCGCCGAGCGCCAGAAGGCGCTGAGCCTGAAGCAGGCCACGATCAAGGCCGAGACCGACCGGGCCAATGCCGAGGCCGAGGCATCCGGTCAGCTCGCGAAGGCCGAGCAGGACAAACTGGTCGCCGTGCAGGAGCGCGACGCGCTCTCGGAGCAGGCGCTCGTGACCCAGGAGCGGCTCGACATCGAGATCCGCAAGCCCGCCGAGGCCGAGGCGTACGCCGAAGTGCAGCGCGCGACCGCACTCCGCGACGCCGCCAACGCGAGCACCGAGGCAGAGGCGTACAAGCGCACCAAGATCGCCGAGGCCAACAAGGTAGCCGCGGTGCAGGACGCCGAGGCATCCGCCACCTCCGTGCGCTTCGCCGGTGAGGCCGAGCGCGACCGTCAGGTCGCACTCGCCGCCGGTATCCGGGCCGATGGCGAGGCTCGCGCCTCGGCGATTCAGGCCGAAGGTCTCGCCGAGGCCGCCGCCACCGACGCGAAGGCCATGGCGCTGAAGAAGTACGGCGAGGCGGCGCTCGCGCAGGAGATCATCTCGCGCCTGCCCGAGATCGTACGTGCCGCGGCGGAGCCGATCTCGAACATCAAGACGCTGACCGTCGTCTCGACCGACGGCGCAAGCGCGATCACGAAGACCGTCGGCCAGGTGCTCGGCGAGGGCACCGAGGTCGTCAAGTCGCTGACAGGGCTCGACGTCGGCTCGATCCTCGCCGGGCTCGCCGGCGGGCAACTCGTGAAGGCGGCCGACACCACGGCGGAGTGACGCGCCGCCCCCTTGATCGACTTCGACCCTCACCCCTGCCAAGGTGAGAGCACGATTCGATCAAGGGGGAACATGTCAGAGCACACGCGTCCAGGACTCACCGCTGCCCAGATGGCGGAGGCCGTGGCCTCGGTGAGCACACCCGACACCGTCCCGTCGCCGTTCGGCGATCTGCACTTCTTCGATGGAGTGCCGGTGCCCGAGACCGTCGAGACCGCGTACAACGCACTCGACCTCATCCGAGCCATCGATGTGTTCCTGAACGCCGTTCCCGGAGCGTCGCTCGTGGCGTTCCGCGCAGGCCTCCGCGTCGCCGGCGTCACCTCGGCCCGGCAGATCGGCATCACCGAGCCCCGCGCGACCTCGAAGGCGCTGTTCCTCACGCCGAACACCGAGACGACCTACGGTGTGACCATGCTCGACCTGAAGGCGTGGGGGCCGACCGTCATCGAGGCGCCACCGCAGTCGCTGTGCGTCGTCGACGACTTCTGGTTCCGGTACGTGGCCGACATGGGCATCGCAGGGCCCGACCACGGCGCCGGCGGCAAGTACCTGTTCCTGCCGCCGGGCTATGAGGGCGAGGTGCCCGACGGCTACTTCGTCTATCGCACGCCGACGTACACGAACTTCGTCGTGCTGCGCGCGCTCGGCGGCGTCCCCGCGATGAAGCAGACGCGCATCTACCCGCTCGCCGATGCGGCGAACCCCGCGGAGAACGAATTCATCAATCTCGCCGAGACGCCGTTCAACACCGTGCACGCGAACGACTTCTCGTTCTACGAAGAGGTTGCCCAGCTGGTTCAGGAGGAGCCGGCAGATGCACTCGACGCAGAACGTGCAGGTCAGCTCGCTGCGATCGGCATCGTGAGCGGTCAGCCCTTCGCGCCCGATGCGCGTCTGCGCGCCATACTCGAGCTGGCGGCGCCGATCGCCGCCGGCCTCGCCCGAACGGTCGGCTACGCACCGCGCGACCCCGAAGCCGTGCTGTACGGATCGTGGCGCAACGCCTTCGTGGGCGGCAACTACGAGTTCCTCCGTGACGGTGCTCGGCTTCTCGACGCCCGCACCCAGTTCCACTACCTCGCGACGGTCATCACCCCGGCGATGGCGCACGCGCAGGTCGGTGCCGGGTCGGCGTACGCCTACACCGTGCACGACTCCGAAGGACAGCTCCTCGACGGCGCGCGCAGCTATCGTCTGCACGTCGACGCCAATCCCCCGGCGAAGAACTTCTGGGCAATCGACGTGTACGACACGCAGACGCGGTCGCTGCTCGTCATCCCCTCGACCCCGTACCCGGCTCTCGCCAGCAACGACGGCAAGCTCCAGGCCAACGACGACGGCTCGTTCGACCTCTACTTCGGCCCGGCCGCGCCGGTCGGCAAGGAGTCGAACTGGGTCGAGACGCTGCCCGGCAAGTCCTGGTTCCCGGTGCTGCGCCTCTATGGCCCGCTCGAGCCCTGGTTCGATCAGACCTGGCGCCTCAACGAGTTCGAGCCGATCGGATGAGGGTGGCCCAGACGTTCGAGCCGCACGTCGAGTCGTCACCACGGGTCTACGCCCGTTAGCGTTGTGCGGGTGCATACGCCTGTCAACTCCGTCGTCGTCGGCCAACTCGGCCACCTGAGTCTCAATCGTCCGGAGTCGATCAACGCGATCGACCTCGAGATGATGCGCGCCATGACCGAGGCGCTCGATGCGTGGGCGGAGGATCCCTCCGTCTCGGCCATCCTGCTGGACGGGGTCGGCGACTACGGGTTCTGCGCAGGCGGCGACTTCCGCGAGATCCTGGCTCGTGCGGCCGAGGGCATGACGATCGGCGCGGTCTTCTTCCGCGATGAATACCGCCTGATCGCGAAGCTCGCCGAGTACCCCAAACCGATCGTGTCGATCATGCACGGCATGACGATGGGCGGCGGCATCGCGCTCGCCGGCCACGCCTCCACACGAGTGGTGACGGATCGGGTGAAGCTCGGGCATCCGGAGACCGGCTACGGCTTCGTTCCCGACGGGGGTGCGACGTGGCGGCTCGCGCGCACCCCGGGTGAGGTCGGAACGTACCTCGCCCTGAACTCGGTCGACCTGACCGCAGCGGACGCGATCGCCCTCGGCTTCGCCGATGTGATGGTGCCGACGGAGCGGATCGGTGAGTTGACCGCAGCACTCGAAGACGAAGGTGACGGGGCCGCGCCCGATGAGAAGGTTCGGCGATTCGCGGCCGACCCCGGCACCTCGACGGTGCTCGTCCGTCGTGACTGGATCGACGCCTGTTACGCCGTGGACTCGGTCCATGCGATCCTCGAGCGCCTCTGGGCGTTCTCGAACCACGAAGAGGTTGCCGGGCTGCGCGCCGCCGATTCGAGCGACCCCGATGCTGCTGGAAACGCGGCCGCGGCCGCCGACACGCTCCTCCGGCTCTCGCCGACGGCACTTGCGGCGACGCTGCGCTCGGTACGAGCTGCGCGCGACGGCGAATCGTTGCGCGAGGCGCTCGAACGCGAGCTGCGGCTGGCGCGCTGGTTCACGACGCAACCCGACATGTTCACCGGGGTGCAGGCACTGGTGGCGCAGAACACCGACTCGCTCCACCAGGATGTCGTGCCGGAGTGGCAGCCCGCAGATCTCGCGGCGGTCGACATCGCGGACATCGTCGGAGCCATGGAGACCCAGCTCCGCCACAGCGTGTTCCCTCGCGGGCTCGGCATCCCCGAGGAGGAGCCGGCGTAGGCGGCATCGACCGCGACGCTCAGTCCCCTCGTGACGGCAGGGCGGCGGTCTCGGGGCCGAGCTCGTCGAATCGGGTCCGCAAGTACTTCGGAGCCTGCACTCTCCACGCCTCGGTCACCAGCTCTGCGAGGTGCTGCTCGTCGATCCCCGCCATGCGGAACGCCACCTTCGGCTCGCCCCACCTCGTGGTGGTGCGCAGGAACACACCGGGTGCCATCTCGACGAGCGCGAGTGCATCGACGGGGTCGGCGACCTTCACGCCGACGACGAGTTCTGCCGCGATGATCGTACGCATGTCTTCAGGGATGCTCGGCCAGGGGTGGCACTCCCAGGCGTAGAGCTTGCCGCGCACGAACCAGGCGGCGCCGCCCGTCGTCGCTCGCTCTTCGCTCCCGGGCAGCCCGACGGCGGTGCGACGGAGATCATCGAGGTTGGCCACGGCGCAAGCCTACGACGCACCACCGACCGGAAACGCCTTCACGGGGCTCACGCGCCCGGCGCCGGCGCCGGGCCGAAGAAGTCGGGCTGGGCGACCTACGACCAGTCCCACGTCGCGAGCACGGACTCCGACAGCTCGTCGCGGTCGGGCTGCGACACGGTCGGGCTGAACGAGAACGTGACGACGTACGTCTGGCCGTCGTTGGTCACGTAGTACTGCTCGATCAGATAGTCGGCTCCGTTCGACGAGAGACCGGCCGAGATGTGCGCCGACTCCGACTCGGCGACCACGACGCGCTCCCGCACCGTCACCTCCGTGGCACCTGCCCCCTCGAGTTCGCCGACACCCATCGACTCGACCTGGTCGGGTGCGAGCTCACCCGCAGGAGAGAGGAAGACGTTGACGTTGTCGGCGAATCCGTCGGAGTCGGTCAGATCGGCGACGATGACATCCGCGCCGGGCAACGAGAAGTCGGCCGGAATCTCCCAGCCCTCGGGTGCGACGAACCCGTACCCGGTCCCCTCGACCGCGACCCCCGTGGCGGGCGCCGCAGTCGGCTCCTGCGCTTCACTCGCCGACGGTGAATCGTTGCCCGGGTTGCTCGAGCAACCTGCGAGGGCGAGTGAGGCCGCAACGGCCAGGGCGACGGGCGTGAGGAATCGAGGCATCCCGAAAGCCTATTGCGACGTGAGACGCCCTTCGTGGCCGGAACGATAACGATCGGGTAGCGCATTGTTCGCAGCAGGTGAGCCCGCGAGGGCCGGCCCCGTGTCGTCGGTGCGTGCGACGATCCGCAGTACGGACGACCGATTTGAAGGAGCGAGATGCGGGGCGAGGCGACCGTGCTGCACGCGGATCTCGATGCGTTCTACGCGTCGGTCGAGCAGCGCGACGCGCCTGAACTGCGCGGCCGGCCCGTCGTCGTCGGCGGCGGTGTCGTACTGGCGGCGAGCTACGAGGCGAAGGCCCGTGGGGTGCGCACTGCGATGGGCGGCCGGCAGGCGCGCAACCTCTGCCCGGATGCCGTGGTCGTCCCGCCGCGGATGGACGCGTACTCGGCGGCCAGCCGAGCCGTGTTCGCGATCTTCCGCGACACGACGCCGCTGGTGGAGGGGCTTTCCATCGACGAGGCGTTCTTGGAGGTCGGGGGCCTCCGACGCATCGCGGGCACGCCCGAGCAGATCGCGCTGCGACTGCGTGAGCGGGTTCGTTCCGAGGTCGGGTTGGCCATCTCGGTCGGGATCGCGCGGACCAAGTTCCTCGCGAAGGTCGCCAGCGCGGTCAGCAAGCCCGACGGCCTGCTGGTGGTCGAGCCCGAACGGGAGGAGGCGTTCCTGCTGCCGTTGCCGGTGGAACGACTGTGGGGAGTCGGTGCGGTGACGGCCGAGAAGCTGCATCGGCTCGGCATTCGAACGGTCGGGCAACTGGCGGAGCTCGAAGCCGCGACCGCGGAGAGGCTGCTCGGCAAGGCGACCGGCGCGCATCTGCACGCGCTGGCCCGGTTGCGGGACCCCCGCCCGGTCGACACCACGCGCCGCCGCAGCGCCATCGGCTCTCAGCGCGCACTCGGCAGTCGCCTGCGCTCCGCCGACGAGCTGGACGTCATCCTCACCCAGATCGTCGATCGGCTCGCCCGCCGCCTCCGCGACGGCGACCGGATGTGCCGCACGGTCGTGCTGCGTCTTCGCTACGGCGACTTCGTGAAGGCGACCCGCTCGCGCACGCTCCGCTCCCCCTCCGATCGCACCGCAATGCTGCTCAGCGTCGCGCGAGAGCTGCTCGTCGGCGCGCAGCCCGTGATCGCAGAGCGCGGCATCACCCTGATCGGGGTCTCGCTGTCGCAACTGGCGCGCACCGACAGCCTCCAGCCGGAGCTGCCGATCGACTGGGACGACGGGGTGCGCCTCGACACGGCGCTCGACGCGGTACGCGATCGCTTCGGCGCGGCATCCGTCTCGCGCGCTGCGCAACTCGGTCGCGATCCGGGATGGTCGCCGCCGCTGCTGTCCGAACACGAGTGAACACGATGGACGATGCAACGTCATCGCGGCGGCTCATCACGCCGATCTGGAGAGATGGCGCGGATCGCCTCAGCGAAGCGACATGACCGCTGCGCCGGCGAAGGGACCTGGATGGACTCGTCGGAGAGTTCGACCTCGATCAGCACCCACGAAGCGAACCGTGTCCGACACGGCAGCAGTGAGCAGGGCGACGAGATGTTCATCGGGATCCGCGACGCACGCCCGCGCGATCCCATCGACGGCGCTGGTCGCGAGAGCGGAGCACTGCCGCACCGTCATGCCGGGGCGGCCCGGACCGACCTCCTCGATGAACCGTGCGGCCCAGGCGTCGGCGGCGGGGGCGGCGCGGAGGGCAGCCTTGCCCAGTTCGCGCAATTCCGCGGCGGGATCGTCGTCTCGATCCGCGAGGACCCTGAGGGCGACTCGCAGCCCCACCGCCAGCGAACGCTGACGTTCCTCGGCGGCGATGGGCAAGGCGGCACTGGCAGCTCGTACGGCGAGCAGCACGTCGAGCAGCGGGTCATCGCTCGTCAGGCCGATGACCGTCGGGATGAGCGGCGTGAGCCGGGCGCGGCCGGCCTCGCTCGTCCGGTCGTTCACCATCCGCGCAAGAAGCGCGAGCGTGCGGTGCGTGCAGGCGGGATGGTCGCTCCAACGCTCCCCCGCGAGGTACGACGCGAATTCCATGAAGCACGCCCCGCGCCGTGGGGAGAAGTGCCGGCCCGGGGACAGGATCGGCATGACATCCGGCTGAGCCGTCCAGTCGCGCATGAGACCCCCTCTGTCTCCTTCCACTGTGCGCCTGCCGCGGCCGCGATTCAAGTACCTCGCCCGGATGTCCATCGAGGGTGGATGTCGGCTGGCGCGTCGGCCTCAGTGCAGCGATGCGCAAGCGCAGCCGGATACCCGACCCTGTGCCGTCGTTCGCAAGGGGCGTCTTCGCGCACCCGCTCAGTTCGGTTGCCGGCGCACCCGATAGCGCAGGTGTAGCACCCGGTCGCCCTGAATCACCACATCAGGATCCTCCAACAGGTGCGGTGCGTGGACCGACCCGAAGTAGCGCTTGCCGGCCCCGAACACGACGGGTGCGACATCCATGCGCACCTCGTCGACCAGGCCCGCGGCAAACATCTGGCCACCGACGTCACCAGCGGCGACCTCGACGATGCGGTCACCCGCAAGTTCTTGCGCCTTGGCCATGGCCGCCTCGACGCCGTCGACGAAGTGGAACGGCGCCTCGGAGTCCCAGCCCTCGGGCTGCGGTCGGTGCGTCACGACGACCACGTGGTCGATCCCGCTCGGAGGCTTTCCGTCCCAACCGTCCGTCAGGTCGAAGACGTGGCGGCCGGCGATGGTCACCCCGATCTGGTCCCAGTACGGCCGGATGTGGTCGTAGGACGCTTGCGACACGTTCAACACGCCGCTCTCGTCCAACGGGACGTCACCGCTGACCAGCCATTCGAACAGTGGACCGGGATCGTCGTTCTCGTCCGCGATGAAGCCGTCCACCGACACCGAGCCGTTCAAGACCACCTTGCCCACAGGGTTCTCCGATCTGGACGTGCGCGGATCAGCTCAGCGAAGCTGAGACGACCGCATAATCGCACGCCCCACGCCGTGGGGAGAAGTGCCGGCCCGGGGACAGGATCGGCATGACATCCGGCTGAGTCATCCAGTCGCGCATAGGCGCCCTCCCTCTCCTTCCACTGTGCGCCTGCCACGGTCACGATTCAAGTATCTCGGCTGGATGTCCGGACAAACCGACCGATCCTGGCTTCGCGGGCGGCAGCGTCCTCCGAGAACGCGGTCACCAACCCCGAATCGGACACCAGCGCATGCTTCTGGGCCTGCGGACGCCGCAATGATGGTCGACATCGAACTGCCGCTGGACCCGCTGGGGGTCGAGGCGTCATCGACGGGATGAACTATTGGCCACCCATCGACGGAATACTGTTCGGGTTCGAAGCAGCCGACCGGCCCACCAACAGGTTCGCCTCCGTCCCAGGGCCTGCGCGGCGCTCCAGGGCTTCGATGACGGTCTCGGCGATGTCGATGTCGTAGAGCCTCTCGATGCTCTGGAACCCGCCGGGACTCTCCGCGTTGATCTCCACCACGTGACCGCCGATCACGTCGATGCCCACGAGGAACATGCCATCGGCGACGAGCTTGTCGCCCATCGCCTCGACGATGCCGAGCTCGGCCTCACCGACCTCGAGGGGCACCGACCGACCGCCGGTGCTGATGTTGGCGCGCGGGTCGTTACCGCTGGGCACGCGTCGGAAGGCGGCCGGCCGGCCGTCGCGCTCGAGGATGCGGCCCTCCAGCAAGAAGATCCGGGCATCGCCGTCCTCGGCGCCGTCGACGAACTCCTGGATGATGGCGTACCCGTCCTGCAGGACGGCCTCCGTCATCTGAGCGAGGTTGGTCTCCCCCGGGCCCTCGATCATGAAGACGTTGCGGCCCTTGGCCCCGTACAGCGGTTTGACGACGCAATGGCCGACGTCGTCGACGAACCGCTCGATCGCCTCCTTGTTTCGTGTCACCAGCGACCGAGGTCGGACGTTCTCGGAGAACTCCTCCAGGTAGAGCTTGCTGGTCGCCCGATGGAGGGTGTTCGGGTCGTTGACCACCGTCACACCTCGGTCCGCGAGCATCTGTCCGAACACCACGCCCATCGGGCTGGCCCACGGGCGCTCCTGCAGGTCGTCGATCGACTCGTTGCGCAGGACGAGCGCATCGAGGTCGTCCATGACGATCCGCTCGGCGTCGCGCGCCTTGATCCTCTCCATGAAGCTCGCGAGAGTGTCGTCGCTCTTCCATCTCGCGGCGCGAGCCATGGCCGCGAACAGCCCGTCGCTGCTGCCGAGCTCGAGATCCCCGACGCCGACATACCAGGTCTCGTGCCCGCCCCTGGCCGCGGCCCGTGCAAGTCGGGTGGTCGTGTACTCGTCCACCTCGGTGGCGACATCGTTGACGAGAAATGCGAGCCTCATGCTGCCCTGTCTCCTTCGTAGAGGTCGGTGACAGTCGCGCCCGCGCGCAGCCTCTCCAGACGCTCTTGTGCACCGGGCACGTCCAACCAGCGTGGCCGAACCCACGGGGCGTGGAGCACCTCGCGGTCGAGCAGATCCTGCACCAAGGGGATGTGGTCCAATGCGAGCTTGCCGACGAGCAGGACGTCGAGCCGGCTGCCCTCGGCGAGAGCGTCGAGGATGCGCGTGATCCCGCGCAGGTAGATCGCGTCCTTCACCGATCCGCCCCCGACGACGACCCGGATGGCGATGGACCACGCGGTACGCGCCGGTATGCGATGGGCGGCCCGCAGCAACTCGAAGATGTCCAGGAAGCCGGCGCCGTCGAGCATCTCGCCGACCGCGACCACTCGCGCCGCGAGCACGCGTAGCCGCCGCGGGTCCAACCCGCCGGTCAGGTACTCGGCGAGCACGGCGAGGCCTTCCTGCGTCTCGTCGTAGCCGGGCAGGCCGATGGTCAGCAGCGTCAGTGGCTGCCGGGCACCGTTCTGATAGGTGACCACGTGGGTGCCGACCTCGTGGTGCAGCAGCGGCTCGACCCGGTCGGCCCTGAAAGCGGCGGACGCAGGGATGAGCAGGCGGCCGAACGACACCATCAGCTCGGAGACGTCGTCTCGCACCTCGACGCTGACCGGGAAGTCCGGATACACGGCACGGTAGCGCTCGAACTCCGCCCGGGCCTCGTCGGCGAACGCCCCGGCGGTGACGGTCTGGGTGCTGGGCGCCTGCGGGGGGATGGTCTCGAGCAGCTCCTGCGCCGCCGCGGCCAGCGGAGGGGCCACCGTTCCGTAGAGCTGGAGTGACCCGTAGAGGAACCGTGACGTGTCGCGGTCCTCCAACGCGGTGATCTGACGGGCGATCTCGTCCCTCTTCGCCCGGAAGAGCGTGTGCAGCGCCGGGTCATCCACATTCTCGACCTCGAGGTCGTACAGGTCGCGCTGCAGCAGGTCCGGGTCGAAGTCCAACGGCCGCAGCCGCAGCGTGGGGGCCGTGCCGAAGTCACTGCGTTCGAAGTCCGCCCACGCCTCCGCCGCATTGAGTGGCGTGACGTTGACGAGCAGGTTCACACGGCGCTCGATCTCGGTGAGCCGGGCGTCGATGTCGAGTGCGGGCGCCAGCTCCTCCGTCGGTGACGACCGCTCGCGGGCAGGCTCGTCCTCGGGCGGGCCAGGATCGCCAGGGCGAGCGTCACTCATCGTCGTCCCCGGGGCTCTGGGTCCCACCCGACGCAGTATCGATCCCGACGGTCTCGTCTTCGATCTGGGTCTCCGCAGGAAGGGTGACGTCGTCGCTCGACCCGCGACGGTCATCGCTCTTCCCACCTGAGTCGTCAGCCGTCCGCGACGGGGTGATCTCCGGATCGGACATGGTGGCTCCGTTCACTCGATGATCAGACCGTATGCGTGCCGCCGTCGCGGCGTCGAGGCCTTGCATGCTGGCACGGAGTGCACTATGCGTAGGTGAACGATGTCGAAGTACTCACGGCGCCAGCAGCGGGGGTACGCCGCAGCGATGTGAGATCAGCTGGACCCGGCTAGATTGCCGTAGTGGGTCCGAGTTCAGTTGACGAACTCACGGATGGGCCGAACAAGAACTCCCACTCACTGGTTACTCGGCCAGCGCGTAGCTCGAAGATCTCGACGGACACCGCGCCTTGATCATCAATGAGTTCGACGAGCACCCGCCCATCGTCGGATTGTCTGAACCGCTCGGCTCGCGCCTCGCGCTAACGAGAAGCGGACACCGAGGGATACGTGACGAATCGCAATAGGCCCCCGGGTGAGAAGCCGGAAGCCAGAAGCAGATTCCGAGGTTCCGCGCCCGTGATCAGGATGCCGTTATGTCAGCCTCGGCGAGGCGAGAGCCGCAACCCGAGAAGAGGACCCCTGGAGGAGCCGTGCGCTGTGGCTGGTACCCGGAGCGTTTGTAGCTGTGGGAGTTCTCACCGGCTGGAGCTGTGGTCATCGACGATTACCTTCGCGTGGACGTCCCGATTGGGATCGAGTATGAGGCAGCCCAGTGTGCTGGCGGGCGTCAACCCTTACTCACGACATGAATGCCCTACCGATGAGAAGGGGCTGGTATGCGCGGCCTTCCTCGAACGGGCGAACGCCGTCGTCACCGCGCACGGCATCACCCGCGTGAGGTTCCACACCGGCACTGCGCCTGTACCCCGAGCTGCACCACTGGTCAGAACGGTGTCCCGAGGCTTCCCCGCGGCAGCCAGGTGACCTTCCAGCCGTCCTCAGTCACGCCACGCTCCAGCTCAACCACGTCGGCGAACCAGAAGTCTGCAATCGACTCCAGAGATCCAGGCTGACCATTGCAGATGAGCGCAATGATCGACCCGCTCTCGTCCTCCTCGGCGACCAAGAATTTGCCGGCATGGGGGCCGGCTGTGAACCGCGCGTCTCTTCAGATCATCGCCCTCACCCTGGTGAAACCATATTTGTAGGGCGGACGGGACTTGAACCCGTGACCGATGGATTATGAGTCCACTGCTCTGACCAGCTGAGCTACCGCCCCACGCACCGGGTCACTCGGGAGTGGCAGCCGGCGCGACGTCGGTGACCGGATCGGTCACCGGCCTCCCACGATACAGACTCTCGAAGGTCGAGATCGTGCGCTGGATGTCGTGTGCGGCGATCAGCCGGATCGACTCCTCCTTCAGCCTGCGGTACTCGGCCGGCGAGGCCTCGAGCACGATGCGGAGCTTCGCAGCGAGGTCTTCGGCGTTGCTGGGCTCGAAGAGGTATCCGTTCTCGCCGTCGTGCACGAGGTGCGGAAGCGCCATCGCGTTCGCCGCGACGACGGGCAGCGCCGAGGCCATGGCCTCCATCGTCACGATGCTCTGCAGCTCGGCGATCGAGGGCATCGCGAGCACGGACGCGCGGTGGTAGGCCTCGCGGAGCTCGTCATCCGTCACATAGCCGGTGAACTTCACCCGGTCGGCGATGCCGAGTTCGACCGCCAGGTGCTCGAGGTTCTTCTTCTGGTCGCCGCCGCCGACGATCTCGACCTTGGCGTCGAGTTCCTTCGGCAACAACGTGAGCGCTCGCAGGAGCACGTCGATCTGCTTCTCGCCGGTGACTCGACCGACGAAGAGGATGCGGTTCTCGGTGCGCGGCTCCCAGCTCGGCGAATACTTGTGCGCATCGATGCCGCACGAGATCGCGTGCACGCCGACGAGACCGGTGTGCTTCTCGAGGAACTGCGCGGCCTTTCGGGTCGGCGTCGTCACTGCCTCGGCGCGGCCGAAGGTGCGACGTGCGGCCTTCCAGGCGAGACCGACCGCCCACTCCTGCCACGCCGCGGGCAGCAACGTGAACTCGAGCATGTTCTCGGGCATGAAGTGATTGGTGCCGACGATGCGGATGCCGCGCTTCTGCGCTTCGACCGAGAGGCCGCGGCCGGTGATGATGTGCGACTGGAAGTGCACCACGTCGGGCTTGACCTGGTCGATGACCCGGGCGCTGTTCTGCTTGATGCGCCACGGCAGCGCGAACCGCAGCCAGTCGTGCGGGTACCAACGCCAGCTGCGGAGGCGGTGCGCCGTGATCTCCTGACCCTCGTGCACCTCCTTCCAGGTGCCGTGCTTGCGGTTGCCCGCAGGGGCCATGACGTGCACGTCGTGACCGCGCTCGGCGAGGCCTGCAGCGAGGCGTTCGGCGAAGCGTGCGGCGCCGTTGACGTCGGGGGCGAAGGTGTCGGCGCCGATCAGAACCGTGAGCGGTCGCTCGATCTCGGCTCCGGCGGTGCCGGGAGTACTCGCACCGGGGGTGTCTGACACGTGGGGTTGTTCCTCACCATTTCAAGGGATCGAGGGCGATCGGCCCTCGTCGGGGCATCGGGGCGCTGCGATAGGCGGCTCGACGCGCGGACTGAATCCGACGATAGTCTACGCAGCGCACCGGATGCTCCCCTGTGCGCGCATGTCGTCGGAGCAGCCGACACTCAGCTCACAGGCGCGTCTGGGGGTGGTTTCGGGCAAGTTGGAAGACGCCCCACACCGCGATGACCCCGGCCACGATGAACACGCCGATCGCCCAGAGCGGCGCCTGCGACGCCTCACCGAGCACGGCGATGCCGATCGCCACGGCCACCATCGGGTCGACGACCGTCAGCCCCGCGATGACCAGGTCGGGCGGGCCCGACGCGTACGCGTTCTGCACGAAGTACGCGCCGAGTGCGGCGGCGCCCAGCAGCCCGATCAGGCAGAGTGCGGTGAGCCATTCGAACTCGCCCTGCTCCACCCGGCCGATCACGACCTTGGCGAGGGTGGCCACGAAGCCGTAGAGCACGCCGGCCATGATGACGTAGTAGATGGCGCGGATGTGCTGGCGGAACAGCGCGAACGTGACACCGGAGGCCGCGAGCACGATGGCGAGGATGATCAGGATCGTGATCAGTTGCCGCTCGGTGACCGGCTTGTCGACGGCCGTGAACGCGGCGACGCCGACGAAGAGGAACACGCCGCCCACGCACATCACGATCGCCGTGATCGACTTCCGATTCAGCTTCACGTGATTGATGCGCGAGTTGAGGATCGACGTGATGACGAGCGCGATGGCGCCGAGCGGCTGCACCACGATGAGCGGGGCGAAGTAGAGGCTCGACAGCTGGAAGACGATCGCGAGACCGAGCATGACCGTGCCGAGTACCCACGAGGGTCGCGCGAGGAGCAGCGTGAGCTGCTTGAAGTTCAGCCCCTTGCCGAAGCTGTCGACGGTGCGCGACTCGACCTTGACCACGCCTCGGTGCTGGAACTGCGCTCCGAGGGAGAGGAACACCGCGCCGACGAGGGCGAGCGGGATCCCGATGAACTGGGTGGGGTCGAGTGCGATCTGCTCGGTGAGGTCGCTCAGGTCCGGTTCCACGCATCGACCCTACCCGTTCCGTGCCGGATATCCTTGCCGAATGGCCGTGCTCCCCATTCGAATCGCCGGTGACCCGGTGCTGCATTCCCCCGCCCTCCCCATCGAGGAGATCGACGACGAGATCCGCACCCTCGTGGCCGACATGTTCGACACGATGGACGCTGCGCCGGGCGTCGGGCTCGCCGGCCCGCAGGTCGGCGTCGGGTTGCGACTCTTCACCTACGGATGGGTCGACGAAGACGGCACGCGCTGGCGTGGCGTCGCGATCAACCCCGAACTCTGGATCTCGCCGCCTCCTGCCGGCGAGCCCGACATCGATGAGGAGGAGGGCTGCCTCTCCTTCCCCGGCGAGCGATTCGGGCTGCGGCGCGCCGAGCGCGCGATCCTCCGCGCGACCGACCTCGACGGCGAGCGGTTCGAGATCGAGGCCGAGGGATGGCTCGCGCGCATCTTCCAGCACGAGTACGACCACCTCGACGGCACGCTCTACACCGACCGCCTCGGTGAGCGCGATCAGCGCATCGTCGCGAAGATCACCCGCAAGCTCGGCTGGGGCAAGCCCGGCGCGCAATGGATGCCGGGCGTCGACGACCTCGAGGCCTGAGCACCGCCAGACCAGCGGATGCCGCGTGGCGCCGGTTCACCCGAGTGCGCGGATGCCCGCGGCGACGAGCGCGGCGACCGCCACGACCACGATGAACGGCACCCTGAGCGCGTAGAGCGCTGCCGCGACGATCAGCGCGGGAACGCGGGCGTCGATCACGATGTCCTGGCCGACACCGAGCGTCTGCACCGCGATGAGTGCGGCGAGCAGCGCGACGGTCAGGAGGTCGGCGATGCGCGCAGGTCGTTCGCGCTCGAGGAACCCGGCAGGCACGAGGTGCCCGACGAGCTTGAGGGCGAGGGTCGCCGCACTGGCGATGAGGATGATGTGCCACGTGGTCACGACGCGCGCCGCCGATCGAAGAGATTGAACCAGCCGACGACGACCGCGACCACGGCCGCGACGAGCACGGGAAGCCCGGGCATGAGCACCGGTGTGGTGAGGGTTGCGACGACCGCCGCCGCCACCGCGACCGCGCCGGCCTGGAATCGCTTGAGTCGCGGCCACAGGAGCCCGAGGAAGGCCGCGGCCGCCGCGGCATCCAGCCCCCATGCCCGCGTGTCGCCGATCGCGTCGCCGATGAGTGCGCCGACGAGCGTCGTGAGGTTCCAGCCGACGAAGATCGTGATGCCGGTCACCCAGAAGCCGACGCGGGCGGCGCGATCGCTCGGCTGAGCGAGCGCCACCGCCGTCGACTCGTCGATCGTGACCCACGCCGCAGCGACGCGTCGCCAGATGCTGCCGCGCCCGGTGGCCGGATCGACGTCGTCGACGATCGGCTTCATGCGCATGCCGTAGACCACGTTGCGGATGCCGAGCATCGCAGCCGTGGCGATCGCGGACCCGCCCGCGGCGACTCCCCCGCTCGCGAGCACGCCCACGAGTGCGAACTGCGAGCCGCCAGTGAACATCACGAGGCTGAGGAAGCATGTCTGCCAGATGTCGAGGCCCGCGGCCACTGAGAGGGCTCCGAACGAGACGCCGTAGATCGCGGTCGCGAGCCCGACGGCGAGGCTGTCGCGGATGGCCGTCGAGCGCTCGGCGGCAGCGCCCGCGCCGTCGCCGGCGGCAGACGCGTCGGCGGCGGTGCGCTCGTCCACGGACCCTCCTTCTTCCGCTCCTCAGAATATCGGGACGCCTGTGCCCCGACTGGCGCTCGACAGACCTCCGCTAGCGTTGGCGGGTGCTCACCTTCGTGCAGGTCGACCCGACGACCGAGTCCTCGCGCCTGATCCTCCGCCGCTACTACGACGACATCATCGGCCGCTACAACGGGCGGCCCGCGACGGACTCCGAGATCGAGGAGACGCTCGCCGACGAGCCGAGCGATGACCTCCGCGGCGAGACCGGAGCATTCGTCGTCGCCCGCGACGGGCACGAGGTGCTCGGATGCGCCGGAGTCCGCTACATCGACGCCGAAGTCGGTGAACTCACTCGCGTCTTCATCACGTCTGAAGCACGCGGCCGCGGGCTCGGAGCGGCGCTGATCGGCGAGGTCGAGCGCGTCGCCGAACGGCGCGGGGTACGACGCATACGACTCGAAGTGCGCGGTGACCTGGTCGAGGCGCAGCGCCTGTATCGTCGCGCGGGGTATCGGGAGGTTGCGGCGTTCAGCGATGGACCGTACGCCGACCACTGGATGGCCAAGGATCTCGTCGAGCACGGGTGAGCCGACACGGTCGTGTCGAGGAGCCGTCGGGCGGCCGGCGCACTCGCGCCGACCGCCCGACAGAGCGGGATCTATCCGCAGGACCTCCGCTCGTACTCCACGTAGCGCGTGGTCGTGACTTCCTCCCCGTCGATCTCTGCGGTCGCCGTCACCGTCACCTCACCGGCCGGAAGCACCTGCTTCCGTGTCGAGAACGGGTGGAACGCCTTCTCGCCGGGGGCGATGCCGTCGAACGACTTGTCGCCGAACTCGGTGGCCATCGAGACGTCGATCGGAACCTCCTCGGCGTTGACCACCTTGACGGACAGCTTCGCGTTCGGACCGGCGCAACGACTCCCGACCGTCACGTCCATGGCGAGCTCCCGCGCGGGTTCGGGCCTCGCGGTGAAGGCGTGGATCGATCCGTCGTCGGTCAGCGCGTACAGCCAGTCACCACTCACCGAGAGCGCCGAGGCGACGCCGCCACCGAGGTCGTACGAGGCGACCAGCGAACCGTTCGCCCGGTCGAGGGCGAGCAGGCGGCCGTCCCAGGTCCCGGCGTAGACCATGGTTTCTGTGACGAGCGGATGCATCGTCGGAGATCCGACGGCGTCAGCACCGCATCCTGCCCTTCCGGGGTCGTCGGACGGTGCCTCGCCTGGCAGATACCCGACCTCCGTCGCCCAGATCGGGGTGCTCGGGGTCTCCGACGCGGTGTCGTACGCCCTGATGACCCCGTCGATCGCCGCGACGTAGGCGATCTCGCCGCGGATGGCCGGACTCGTGACCGGCGGCGGACCGGGCTCGCACTTCTCGCCGGAGAGGGCGGCGTGCCACAGCACGTGCCCGTCACCGGGATCATGCGCACGGACGCCGTCCTTCGTGACCGTCACGACCTTCGGTTCGCCCTGTTCGGGATCCGTGAGCGCCGGTGACGACATGCTCTGCAGTCCGCCATTCGTGCCCGTGGAGCTAGTCTGCTGACAGGTCGACAGGTCGAGCCCGATGAGCGTCTCGCTCGAACCGCTGTGCATCCAGGCACGGTTGCTCCCGGGCACGCGCACCGCCGTGCTGTGGAACTCGCCCCATGCCGCCGGAGCGGAGAATCCACCGGGCAGCTTGCTGCCGTCTGACGCGTCGCGGCAGATCACACGGCCGTATTCCTGGTACACCGCGACGGCACGCCCCTCGGCAGGGAGGTCGAAGACGCTCACGGGTCCGCCGGCGCGTCCGTACCTTCGCACCGACGTCGCCTGGCGGTGCTCGTCGTCGATGGTCTCCCAGGCGACGGCTCCCGTTTCGGCATCGAGCGCGTAGAGCCGCGCGTTCGACGTCGTGATGTACACCTTGCCCTCGTGCAGGGACGGTGCCGACTCCGCATCGCCGTCGAGGTAGGTGCGCCAGAGCTCGGCACCGGTGCGGGCGTCGTAGGCCAGCATCATGCTGTACGGCGAATCGAACGCCTCCGACGCGACGATGACTCGCCCGTCGGCGATGACCGAGCCATTGAGGTTGAACTGCTCACCGGTGTTCTGGACCCATTGCAGGTCGAGTTCGGCGCCCGGATCCGTCGCTGCCGACGACCGTCCGGCCTCGGTGCCGCCCTGCCGTACCCAGTCCCCGTCGAACGCAGGTTCCTCGTCTGCCGCCTTCGTGACGCTGAACGAGGTCGATCGCTCGGGCCATCCGTTTCCGTCGGTGCCGACGACCGCAAGGTCTGCAGTGTAGTCACCGGCGCGGAGTGCCGGAATCTCGCTCACCGCGCGCGTCCAGGAGGTTCGTGCCGGCGGGCATGGTTCGGGCCCATCACCGCCAGGCTCCACGTAGCAGTTCTCGCGACCGAGTGCGGCTGCGTCCCCGCCGAACGCGAGGTCCTCGGTCCAGACCACCCGTCCTCGAGCGTCCTGCACCGTGACCGTGGCCGTAGCAGGTGTGCGTCCGTCGTCCTCCGCGTAGACCTGCACCGGGACGGGACTGCCCGCATCGAATCGGCCTCCCTCTCCCGGGCTCACGAGTGCGGCATCGTCATCGATCTCGAATTGCCGGTGCGTGCCGAACACGAGTCCGCGGTCTTCGTTCTCAGGCGTCGACTCGTCATCGGTGATGGCCGAGAAGTCCAGGATCTTGTAGTCGGGGCGGGCGCCATCGATTCCGTAGGTGCCCTGGTTGTTGATCTCGACCGAACGGGCGAACGCTCCCCGGCGGTACTCCGCCTGCTGATTGTGCCCGGCTGCGAACATGCGCGTGTCGTAGCGGGCGAGTTCATCGACGATCGGCTGCATCCCGGCGCCCGGACCCCACTTCGTGAACAGGGAACGGTGCGCGAAGACCAGCACCTGCTTGCCCTCCGCGTGACGCTTGAGGTCCTCCTTGAGCCACGCGAGCTGCGGTGCGAGGCCGCGTGCGTCGTAGTTGTCCTCGAGCACCACGACATGGCGGCCGTTGCGGTCGAACGAGTACCACTCCGGGCCCATGTTCTGTCGCCAGAACTCCATGCTTCCGCCGTATCCCGAAGCACCGGCGGGCCCGCCGACGTCGTGATTGCCCATGACTGG
Source organism: Agromyces cerinus (assembly GCF_016907835.1). NCBI lineage: Bacteria > Bacillati > Actinomycetota > Actinomycetes > Micrococcales > Microbacteriaceae > Agromyces > Agromyces cerinus. Next base: position 1,527,655 of record NZ_JAFBCT010000001.1, read on the forward strand.
ATAGAACGGATGTCCGAGGCCTCCGTTACGCAGTCCGTCGCGGAGCACGTCGTAGCCCTTCTGCCGTCGCTCCGTCGCCGCGTAGTCGGTCACGGTCAGGTCTCCGGTCGTGATCGTGAAGCTCGCGTCGTCGACCTCGGAGAGCGTGTGGACCCGCGCGGTCCATGCCGCGAGGGATTCCGCCGCCCGCTCGTCGGTGAAGCCGACCACCTCGGTGTCGGAGACCATCAGCCACGTCTCCGTCGGGTCGGCGGCGTGCTCGTCGGGGACGAGACCGAGGTCGACGCCCTCGGCGGCAGAGCCGCTCGTGTCGACCTTCGAGAAGAACTGCGGTACGAAGTCGTCGCGCAGGGTCGGCGTGAAGCCGTCGGGCGAGACGACGCTGACCAGGTCGGTCGCGCGGCGGGCGGGATCGATGTCGATCTGATAGCGACCGTTCTCATCGGTCGTGGCCCAGACCTGGCCGTCCGTCACTGAGAGCCCCGCCATGCCGGGCTCACCGTCGTCGCGTGTGCCGTCCGCGTCCTGGTCGGTGTACACGATTCCGCTGACCGGCACCGTGGTGCCGGTGTTCGCCCGTGGCGCGACGGTGAACGTGATGGGAGCGACGATGGGGTCGTATCCGTCATTGGCGAGGAAATGCGCCTTCCAGGTGCCGGCCTCGAGGCCGCTGAAGGTGACCGTGCCCGACGGGCCGGCCGTGTACTTCCACATCGTCGCAGCCACGGGACCCGGTTGGTCTGTCGGCCGGTAGATCCCCACCCAGTTCGTCGACGACGGCGTGTCCGTCTTGTAGTTGAACGTCAGCGCATCGCCTTCCTTCGGATTCTGCGTCACGAGCACCAGGTCGTCTGGCACCTCGGTCGCAGTGGCGGCGTAGCCCGGCACCAGCGCCAGGACGAGCGCGCCGGCGAGTACGCCGGCGACGCCACGGACCCGACGAGTGCGCGATGGGCGTCCGTTCGTCGAATCAACAGCGTTCCGACGCGTGCTCGCTTCGGCTCGGAACTTCCGAGACTGCAGCATCCACCACACGCCGAACGCCACGGCGGCTGCAGCCACAAGGCCTGCGAGCACCATCAGGAGGAACGGGATGGACGGCGCAACAGGATGCGCGCCACCCGCGTCGACCACGGGCATCGAGGGATCCGCGTTCACGGTCATCCCGTCGAAGTCCGTGACCACACGATTCAGACCCGCCGACTCGACCAGCGCAGAGAGGTCGAGCTGCGAGACCCGGCACGCCCAGTTGAGCTCGACGACGACGCCACCGGGTGCGCCGACCGAGGAACCCGGGAACGCGGCAGCGTCGGCAGCGCAAGGGCCCGCGACCCGGGCCGCGACGAAGTCGGCAGCGGTCTCGACATCGACGACGTCCTCAGGCAACGTCAGCACGGCCATCGATGACGAACCCGTGCGAACCACGATCTCGGCCTGATGCTCGCCGACGTGAGCGGATGCGGGGAGAGGGACCAACGCTATTGCGAGCCCAACCAGTAAGGAGACGGCAGAGAGCCGTAGAGAGGTTTTCACAGCAGCGAGCGTAGGGACATCCTGAATTGCGGATGCCACATGAACTGAGTGTTCGTCAGGAGTTCACCGTCCCATTCCCGGACCATCGTCACTGCACTCATCCGATGCCGAGCACGCGCTGCACGAACCACACGAGACCGATCAGCGCGACCCCTGACGCGATGACGGCCCCGCCGATGATCGAACTCGTCGGAGCCTGTCGGCGCCACAGCCCGAGCAGCGGGAAGAGCGTGACGATGATCCCGACCTGCACGGCCTCGATGCCCAGGTTGAACACGAGCAACGACCAGAGGAGCGGCCACGAGAACGGCTCGTCGATGCCGAGCGCACCGGCGAACCCGAGTCCGTGCATGAGCCCGAACCCGAATACGACCGCGAGCCTGGCCCAATCGCCGACGTCGAGACGGGTCCTGCCCGGCTGCACGACGAGTGACGCCGCCCGATCGCGACGTGCGCGCCAGAGGTACCACACTGCGACCACGGCGATCGACAACGCGATGACCGGCTCGACGAGCGCCGCGGGAACCGAGATGATGCCGAGCGCCGCGAAGGTGAAGGTGACCGAGTGAGCGACCGTGAACGCGGTCGCCGCCATCACCACGTCCCGAAGGCGCCGCGACCCGATGATGAGTGCGAGCAGGAAGAGAAGGTGATCGATGCCGTAGAGCAGATGTTCGGCACCGAGGACGAAGTACTGCGAGAACCGCTC